>NZ_JBSWSN010000005.1:0-426831 GCF_054095935.1 Candidatus Nitrosopumilus sp. bin_32a
CGTGGGCTCGGAGATGTGTATAAGAGACAGGACTGCATCTAAGAAGAGTCCGGCAAAGAAAAAGACTGCATCTAAGAAGAGTCCGGCAAAGAAAAAGACTGCATCTAAGAAGAGTCCGGCAAAGAAAAAGACTGCATCTAAGAAGAGTCCGGCAAAGAAAAAGACTGCATCTAAAAAGAAACCTAATCGTTAGAATGTTTTTTGAATTATTTTTTACATTTTAAAATTATGTCATTTTGTAATTTTTAAAATAAATTATCTTAAATTAAAAATTACAATTTTGTGGTCGCTTACACTTTTTTTCATAATTCATTTGCAGATACGTGTCTTTTGACATCGTTAACGTGTTTATTCATAATGTGTGAAAATGGAATTTTATGTGGTGAGGTAATACGTTCGTTTATACTGTTGGATGAGATTAAAAAACAAATTGACTAGTTTTCATAATGTGAATGTAAAGGATTTTGGAAAAATTAAAAGAGGTTTAAAAAAATCATTCAAAACTATTCCTTGTTTGAGTGATAATAGATCTGTGATTGAAACTTTTGATATTGTTTTTGGGGATCTCAAATTTCCACTCACCTATTATAAAACAAAAACACTTCAAATCCAAGAAAATTCATCTACTAATTCAAAAAAAGTTGTCGAAGTAATTCAGAGCATTCTGAACCCTACTTAGAATTTATTTTTTATGATCTCTTAATTTACAATTAACTATAGTTTCAACTAATGTGTATGGAAAATAAAATTAATTTTGTAACGTAACTAATCTATTGAGGATTAATATCCATTTTACCAAATTTACCTTTGGTTAAGGATACTTCACCTTTGAACTCATTGGTATATCCATTTGTAATGACAACTTTATCTCCAACATTTACTGCTTTGATATCGTCACCCCACAATGTGAGCTTCATTTGGTTTTCTTCAGATTTATCTTCGTTAGCTATTACTGCATCGCAAACATCCACTGTTCCTCCTGTTTTGAGATTCACAGTTCTTGGTTCGCCTTTGCTTACGACTTCAGCGTCAATATTTACCCCGCTTCGCATTTTCTTTGCGTCGGAAATTGGTATGTATTCTGACATTATTTTTGAGTCCATGGCGCACGATTATAAGCTTTGTTAAAAAATGGGTCTGATCATGGATCAAATTTTTAATTTGTCAAAATAGTAATTGAGAAATATCGGTCATTGCACAATCTCAATGCAGAGGTATCGAAGCCCGGTCAACCGAGAGGGACTCAAGATCTTCAAAATAGGAAATCCCTTCTCTCAGGAGTTCGTGGGTTCAAATCCCACCCTCTGCACTAAATTTTAATTAAAATTAACTATATTTTGTAAAATTTTTGAAATTATGCAACAATTGTCTTTACTTTAGTGATTGAATGTGTAGAAATTTTCTTGTGCATTTCCGCCACTTGATCGTCCTTGAAAGATAAATTGCACCTAAAACACTTCCAAATCATCTCGGACATGCAACTATAAAGTCATAAATTACTTATAAAGATATTGCATCATTGATCCAATTTCTTACAATACATGATCATTGTCTTAAAAAAGATGTAATTTTTATAATTTTCTAGATCATAATGAAATTTTTTTATGACTGAATGTAAATCCAAGGGTTTAGAAACAAAAAACACTCTACAATTTTTGAAAGATGATTGATATTTTTGAAATTTTTGGAAAATTTTCATATTTTGGAATTTTTCTTGCACTAATTGGAGTAAATGCATCTCCAATACTGATGCCTCCTAGCTGGATTATTTTGACATCCTTTTATCTTCTTGATCCCACATTGAATGTAGTAATTCTTGCTATGGTGGGGGCTACGGGAGCTACAATTGGTAGATTTATTCTTAAACGGATTAGTGTGGTTTTTAGAAGATTTGTTGCAGAAGAACAAAAAACTAATCTTGATGTGATTGGAAATTATCTGAATCAAAAAAAATATGGTTATGTTGTAGCATCTTTTCTGTTTGGTGCAACTCCACTTCCAAGTAACATGCTGTTTATCGCTTATGGATTAATGCGTGCAAAAAGTATGGGAATTTACATTGGATTTTGGTTTGGTAGGACTATTTCATATATAATTATGATTTATTCTGGTAATGCTGTTTTAGCACCTTTCTTAGATGTCTTTGAGGATCGCTTGATTGGAATTTTATTAATTGATGGTGCCGGTATTGGATTGATTGTTATTTTTGCATCCGTCAATTGGACTCTTTTAATAACTCAGCAAAAAATAAAATTTGTTAAACCAAAAATATGGAGGTTCTAAATGGATATTCTTGATTCAATCAAAAATGAAGTTAAAGCAATAATGGATAATGATACTGCGCATGATTTTGAGCATATTCTGAGAGTGTACAAAAATGCTGAAAAAATATGCGAAAAAGAAAAGATGGATAAAAAATTAATTCTTAGTGCTGTGTTATTACATGACATAGTGTCTTATCCAAAATCTGACAAACGTTCTAAACTATCTTCTATTCAAAGTGCAAAAAAGTCAGAACAAATTTTAAAAAAATATGATTTCTCAAAAGATGAAATCACAATAATTTCTGATGCAATACGTGATCATAGTTTTTCACAAAATAAAACTCCTAGGACTCTTGAAGGAAAAATCCTTCAGGATGCTGATAGATTGGATGCATTAGGTGCAATTGGTATTGCGAGAGTTTTTGCTACAGGTGGCTCCCTCAAGCGACCATTTTACAACAATGTTGATCCTTTCTGTAAAATAAGAACACCTGATGATAAAACCTGGACTCTTGATCATTTCTTTCAAAAGTTACTCAAATTGGAATCTTTGATGAATACAAAATCTGGTGAGGTTGAAGCAAAAAAGAGAACAAAGGTGCTGCAGGAATTTTTAAATCAACTAAAACAGGAAGTTCAGCCATAATCTACATATCTGTCGTACCGAGTTTCAATTTCTTTGTTTTCGCCTGATCTTATTTTATTATATTCTTCATTTTTTCTAAATTCGATATACTTGCAAATTTCCACAAATTCTTTGTCTTTCGGATAAGAGTTAAAGACAGGTTCAACTAGGCGCAAATATTCTATTGTCTTTTCTCTAAATTCTTCTCTAGTTGGTTTTTTGATACCTTTCATTCTAAACCATACTGCACTCCAACTTGCACCTATGACGTGTGGCAATAAGTCAAATGCTCTCTGAATTTCAAAACGTTCGTCGTTTCTCATGATTCCTGTAGAAATCTCGAAGCTGATTTTGCAAAATATGTTACTATCATGTCTGCTCCTGCCCTTTTAATTGAATAGAGAATTTCCAGAGTAATGTCTTTTTCATTTACATATCCTAACTGTGATGCAGCTTTTACCAACGCATATTCCCCAGATACACTGTATGCTGAAACTGGAACATTGTATTTTCTTCTAGTCTCTGAAATTAAATCTAAATATGATAATGCTGGTTTAATCATGACGATATCTACTCCTTCCTCAATGTCTGTTTCTACTTCCATCATTGCTTCTCTTGCATTTGTATATGGGACTTGGTATGTTTTTCTATCTCCAAACTTTGGAGCACATTCTGCAGCATCTCTAAATGGTGAGTAAAAGTTTGAACGATGTTTAGCCGAGTGTGACATTATTGATACATCAGTAAATCCTTCACCATCTAGTGCTTTTCGTATTGCTGCAACTTGACCATCCATCATTGCAGATGGTGAAACCGTATCTACTCCTGCTTTTGCTTGACTGATTGCAATTTTTGCAAGTGTTTCTAAACTAATATCGTTATCAATTTTATTTCCTTGAATTATTCCACAATGACCTGTGGATGTAAATTGGCATAAACAAACATCTGCCATGATTACTATTTTATCTCCAAATTTCTCTCTAATTTGAGAAATTGCCTTTTGGACAATTCCATTATCGTCAAATGCTGAACTTCCAGCTTCATCTTTTTGAGATGGAATTCCAAATAACATGATTGCAGGAATTCCTAAATCTATTATTGATGCCACCTCATCATTGACATCCTTCAATGGAAGTCTTTCAATTTCTGACATTGATTCCACCTTGACTCTTTCTTTCAAATCCTCCTGAACAAATACTGGGCAAATGAAATCTTTTGGAGATAGGGTTGTTTCTTGAACTAATTCTCTCATTTTCTCAGATGTTCTTAATCTACGTAGACGCCTAGTTGGATATGGCATGATGAAATTCTCTTTAGGTAAAATATAATCCTAGTCTACTTGTTTCTGTTTTTTATAGTCAAATAGTTTACTTGCTAATTCTACAACGTCTGGATCCCCCTGTTCTGACGCTTTTCTGATATTATTCATTGGTGTTGACACAATACTTTCTACAACGGCTTTCGTCAATTCTTCAATAATCTTGATCTTTTTTTCATCTTTTTCATTAAGCATTTGAAGTGCCTTTTGCAATTCTTTTTCTCGAAGATTTTCTATATTCTTAAAAACATCTTTTACAAGTGGTTCTGCATCTAATCTTTTCATTGAGGCTTCTAATACCGATACTTCTTCATTAATTATATTTTCCACAGTTTTTACCTTGTTTAATCTTGCATTCATGTTCTTTTCAACCATTTCTGCTATTTGATCTAAATTCATTAGTTTTACCCCCCCAATTGTTGCAACTTTTTCATCTACTGTTCTTGGATTTGATAAATCTAAAATCATCATTCCATTGTTTTTATTTTTCATAGCTTCTGTTATTCTTTCATTTGTGACAAGAAAGTATGGTGCAGTTGTTGCTACAAAAATAACATCATAGTTGTCAAATCCTGAAAGAACATCTTCAAATTTTATTGGATTTCCTCCCATTGTTTCACAAAATGTTTCTGATCTTCCAATTGTCCTACTTGTAACATTAAACGCATAACCGCGTCTTTGTAATGATTTTGCAACTAAAGTTGATACTTCTCCTGTTCCAATTAGTAGTATTTTTTTTGTTTTCAATTCATCAATATTTTCTTCAGCAAGCTTTACTGCCATGGAACCTACTGAAATCCCTCCAACTCCAATCCCGCTTGAATTTCTTATTCTTGTTCCCATCCGAATAGCTTTATCAAACAATGTGTTGAGGTGTTGACCTGATGCCTTTACTTCTCTTGCAGATGTAATCGACTTTTTTATTTGTCCTAGAATTTGCTCTTCCCCTAAAACCATTGAATCTAATCCTGATGTCAGTTTCAATAAATGATGTAGTGCTTCATGATTTTCTACAAATTCGATATTTTCATCAAATACTTCTTCTTCAAGTCCTGTAATTTGTGTCCAAGTTTTTTTAATTTTATCTACATCCTGCGTCTTTGATTTTCCAAATAATTCAATTCTATTACATGTTTGAATAATCACACATTCATCCAATCCTGAATTCTTTTTGAATTGTTCATATGCATTATTCATGTCTTTGATTGTAAATTGTTCAAGAATGTGAATTGGAGAGTTACGAAAAGTTACACGTGCATTGATGATATTTTGATTCATTTCCAATTCCTCAATATTATACTGGCTCGCTTTTCAGCTTTTTTTACCTGACCGTCTTTTATTAACTGATCAATCTCATTATCACCCATGATACTACGTAGACATTCGCTTCTTTGTTCTTGAGTAGGAATGATTTCTTTTGCTAATTTTCTTGCTATTTTTTGAATTTTAATTTGAACAATGTCTTCTTTTGTGATTATTTTTCTAAGTGCTTTTTCTGATCTCTCTTTAATTTTTTTTGACATTGCAGGACTTTTTCCGCCTGTAAAAATTGCAACCTGTATCATGTCTTCAAAATTAATAATTGCTGGATTGGCAAAGTCACTATCCTCAGGATTATCTGAACTATATGTGATGATACCTTTCTTTTTTGCATCGTTGATAATTTTTTGATTCATCTTTCTGTCATCTGTAGTTGTAATGATCAAATTGGGTTTTAATTTTGAAATAAATTTTGTATCTACCACCCTCTGTTTGACTAATTTGATTTTTTTAGCTTTTACTAATTTACTAATTTCTGAATTTATTGAATCGGATATGACTGTAATGTCACATTCTTGCTTGAGTATTGAGTTGATTCTTTTTTGAGCTTCATTGCCTCCTCCCACAACGATGATCTTTTTATTTTGCAGATTAAGATCAATTATCATCGATCAAATGGACTCCAGTTTCTATTTATGTATTAAAATTCAGAGCGTGAATTACCAGCTACATTTTTAATTGAATGGCCGAATTATTGACTTATTGACTTCTATGGATGAATCTGACAAAGAACTTCTAAATGAAATTCAGTGGACTTTTCCTCTGGTGACCAGACCTTTTGATGCAATTGCTAAAAAATTCAATACTACTCCTGAAGATATCAAGACACGCCTAAAGCAATTAAAAGAAATCGGTGTTTTAAGACAACTAAGTGCAATTTTTGATACTAGGAAACTAGGCTATACAAGTTCTCTGGTTGCTATGGAAATTGAATCTGACAAATTAGATTATGTTGCAAGTCAAATTAATCGCCATCCTGGCGTAAGTCATAATTATGAAAGAGATCATGAATTTAATCTCTGGTTTACTTTAGCTGTTCCTCCTGGCGCTGATTTGAAATCTGAACTTGAAAAATTCAATGTTCTAAAAGGAATTAAAAGAGTTAGAATGCTTCCAACCTTACAATTATTCAAAATTGGTGTTAAACTTGACATGGTAGATGACAAGAAACATGATATTGCACCTTCCGAGGAAAAAAAGGAAATTAAAAATATTGAATTTATTCCAACTGAAGAAGATAAAGACTTTATCCGTGAATTGCAAAAAGATATGGATATTATTGACGAACCTTTTGTACTTGCAGCAAAAAATCTTGGAATATCTGAGGATGAATTATTTGAAAAAATGAAACATTATGAAGATGTAGGTGTCATGAGAAGATTTGCTGCAATCTTAAGGCATCGGCAAGTTGGATTTACTGCTAATGGTATGATTGTATGGAAAGTTCCTGAAGATAGAATTAAACAAGTTGGGGAAACGTTAGGCTCATTTCCACAGGTGAGTCATTGTTATGAGCGACCTACATATGCTGACTGGCCTTACAATGTTTTTTCTATGATTCATTGCAAAACTCATGACGAGGCATATGAAGTTGCAAAAATAATTCAAGATCAAATTAATGTAGATGAATATGATATTCTTTTCAGCTCCCGTGAATTCAAGAAAACACGTGTTGAATACTTTGTAGAAAATTCATTTAATTTAGAAGAAACACTTTCAGCATCTTAGAACTCATTTTTATCGTGTCCGACGACATGAATTGTACAAAAGTATTGATCATTCATGTTACAATAGTATGTGGAATTATCTCCACATTCTTTACATGGTGGTTTTTCATCTAATTCTGATAATTTGGTATGGTATACTTTGCTTCTAGGTGTAATGTTTGTGTTTTTGTAGATTCTTGTTATATTTGAATAATATTCCAATTCTTCAGGATTTAATGCCTGGTCATTTTTGATTTTTTTAATCATTAATTCCCATTTCTTATATTTGCCAATTTTGGCAAGCTTCATTCTTTCAATAATTTCAATGGTTTTTTCTGAATCTATTGGAACTTTCATTTACAAATTAATTTGCTTGAGGTGTTGCTTTTAATTCATAGGCAGGCCACGAATTGTACAACTCGTCCACTTCTTTCATATCTGAGTCTGAAATGTATTTTCCATCTGACATTTCAGCATAACTGACAACCTCTTCTTCACTGATCATTGTCGGAAGTACTGTTGCAAATCCTTTCTTTGTCATCATGAATTTCATTGCAAATTCTGTGATGTTTAGCCCGTTTCTGTCTGCAATTGGTTTGAATTGTTCGACTTTTTCTAATGATGCTTTGAGCCATTCTCTTTTTCTAACTGACCTGTGATCATTATCATCAAATTTTGTGTCTGCATTAACTTTTCCAGTTAAAATCCCAGATGCTTCTGGAACTCTGACTAGTATGCCTACCTCTTTTTCTTCAGCTTTTTTCATTAATTCATTCCCTGGTGTTTGTTCTAAAATATTGTAAACTGTTTGAACTGCACTAAGATTTGGCTTATCCATTGCTTCCAACCCCTCTTGTGTCCATCCAATTGCTGGGCCTAAAGCGATTTGATATGTCTTGATTGAACCATCCTTGATAAAACTGTCGAGTAAATTGAATATTGAGTCGTCTCTTACATCTTTGAGCTTTGGATTGTGTACTCCATACATGTCAAGATGATCTGTTTGTAATCTTTCTAAACTGTTTCTTAATGCCATTCTAGTATAATCTTCATCAAATTTTTGTGGAAGTTCTTTGTGTCCTATCTGTTCAACATTTCTAAAATCATAGCCATATTTTGTAGAAATAACGACCTCGTCTCTCATATCTTTGAAGACTTCGCCAATTAGTTTTTCACTTAATCCTTTACCGTACAAGTCTCCTGTTTCAAAGAAATTAATTCCTACATCGTATGCTTTTTTGAGCATTCTTTTTGCTTCGTCCTCTTCAATTTTTTTGCCCCACCAATCAAGTGCAATTGCCCATGCTCCAAAACCTACTTCTGATATTTTGATGTCTGTTTTACCTAGTTTATTGTACTTCAAAACTATTTCTTGAATTAAAATTTCATCATTTATGTTTATCCAAGATTTGCACTTGTGATTTTGATTTTTAAATTACCTGAAGGTTTTATCCTAAACTGGAAATCAATGGAACTAAGTCTTTTTTAACACATACAATCATCGGAATGTCGTTTTTTACATATGTGGAGACTTGAGTTTCTCGCAAATCCATGATTAGATCTTGGAAATCTCTGATATTATCTACTTCAAATGCTAACATGAAATCTTCATCATGTATTCCAAAGGAGTATGTGGTGTTGAGAACAACCTGTGGGTATTTTTTACTTACTTCAATATGTTCATCCATGATTTCCTGACGTTTTTCTTTAGGAAGCAAATACCATTCTCTTGTTTTTGTAAATGGGTAAACTATGACATGTTTTTTTGGGTCATTCCCTGTAAGAAATCCGTGTGCTTTTTGTTCTTGTACGTAAAGAGAAGGTCTTGTACATGACAAATATGTCATTGATGGAATTATGTATTTTCCAAAAACTGTTTTGTATAATTTTTCAATGACTACTTGGATTTCTTCAACTGTTTTGGCTGCAAACCAAAATAGAAAATCAGTGTCATCTCTTAATCCCAAATTTGAATATGTTCTATACATAATTCCTGAATTATTAATTACATTTTCAACTTCTTTAGCAGATTCTTCTTTAGCTAGGTCTGCCATCCATCTCCATTTAGGATCAACTTTGAAAAATGAGAAATTAAAATAATATTGATTACTTTCTTCTGACATGTCCATCTTAATTTTGAAACCCTATTTAAATAAAAACTAGATTCTCTATTGTAGAATCTCGATAATTTTTTCTGATGATTTATGACCTGACTTTATTTGTACAAATGCCGCAGATATTTTGAAATATTTTGCAACTCTTTTGATAATTTCTTTATTTGCTTCACCTTTGACGGGTTTTGATTTTACGCCAATCCTAATTTGATCATTTTCTATTTCTAGAAATTCTTTAGAAAACTCGACATGAACTTTGTAAATCAATAGTTTTTTGGAATGTTCTTTGGTTAAAATTGATTAGGCTGATTGTTCTAAAGCCCACTCGTAACCTTCTGCTTCAAGTTTGTCTGCAAGTGACGCATCACCTGTCTTCAATACTTGACCTCTGGCAAAGACATGAACAAAGTCTAGTTTGTCTAAGAATTTTAAAATTCTTGCATAGTGTGTAATTATGATGATTGTTGCATCTTTATCTGCAACTTTGCTGATTGCTTGTGCTACTGCTTGAACTGCATCAATATCTAATCCTGAATCCGGTTCATCTAAAATTGAAATTTTTGGTTTTAAGACTGCCATTTGTAATACTTCAGCACGCTTCTTTTCTCCTCCTGAGAATCCCTCATTGAGATATCTTGAAAGAAATTCTTCTTTTAATCCGACTTTTTCTAAATTTTCTTTAAGGTATTTTTGAAATTCTCTAACTGTGATGAACACTTCTCTATCGTCTCCTTGAAGTGCTTTACTGAGTGAATTGTATGCTGTCCTTAGAAAGTGAGAAAATCCTACACCTGAAACTTCAGTTGGATATTGAAATCCTAAGAATAACCCTTTCTTTGCTCTTTCATCTGCTGATAATTCTAGAATGCTTTCGCCATCTAACAAAATATCTCCTTTTGTAACTTCGTATTTTGGATGTGCCAGTAATGTGTAAGCAAGCGTGCTTTTTCCTGACCCGTTTGGTCCCATGATGGCATGTACTTCTCCAGGACCTGTTTTCAAATTGACTCCTTTGAGAATTTCTTTACCTTCTCTTGATACATGAAGATCTTTAATTTCTAAAACTGCCATATCTCGACTTGTTTTGATTCTCTATATAATACCGACGAAATTTAGCTAATCCTAATCGTAATGATCACTAATAAAATGAAGGGGGGGGGTGTAATTAGTTGGCCAGAGATGGTCTCAAAGTAATTTTGAGTTTATAGCATGTTAGAATTTCTTTACATCTATTTCTGATAGTAACTTCTGTAACTCCTGCAATACTTGAAACGTCTCTTTGTAGGACGTTTTGGCCAAGTAGAACCGATGCTACATACAGATATGCTGCGGCTATTCCATTAGGTGCCTTTCCGTCAGCAATACTACTGTCTTTAGTTTTTTCTGCAATCTCTAAGGCTAGTCTTTCAACTCTTACCTCAGTTTGTGTCATGTTAGCTATCTTTGAGATGTATTTGTCCATGGTTACAACTGGGGCATGTACTTGTCCCATTTCCATTACCATGGTTCTATAGTATCTAGCTGCAAGTTTTGTTTTTGCTTTAACGTCTTTTGCTGGGCAAATTTCTCGGCAAATTTCTTCTAATGATCTTACTACCTCACATTGTTTACATGCCATGTAAATTGTAGCTGCTGTAATACTCACTACTGATTTTCCTTTTACATCAACATGCCCGTCTAAGTTTCTGTATATCATAGAGGTAGTTTCCAAAACATTTCTTGAAAGATTTAGACCCTCACATGTTTCGCCTATTTTTGCTAACACATTTGCTAATCTTCTCTCTCTTGGTGAGGAAACTCGTACTCTTTGTTGCCACTTTCTGAGATTGTTCATTTGTCCTGCGACTTCGCGGTTGATTGTTTTTCCGCTAAAGTCTTTTGAACTGATTGAAATCTCAGTAGTTATTCCCAAATCATGCTGGGAATAGGTTGTTTGTCCCGTTGCCCTTGCTAGCTTCATCTTGTCTTCGAAGTTTGAGCTTATTGTTTCTGGACCAAAGTCTGCAATCTGATCATCGACGACAACGCCGCAACCAGAACAGATTATTTCACCATTCTGCATGTCATCTACTAATGTAGACCTACATTCAGGACAGTTTTGTTTTTCTAGTATGTTCATTATTTTTTTCTCCTAAATCTTTTTGGTGTGTTAGCAGGAGATTCTTGATCTGCGAAAACTTTTTTGCCAATGTATTTTTGTATACTGTTAGTTAATGGCGTTGCTGATGCAAAGGGCCTATTTATTGGACCTATCAGTTCATTTACTTTTGCAACTCTAGTTCCCGTTTTGTCACAGAGTATCTGTCCTTCAACTAATTCTGTTGACAGTTGAATGATTACCCTGCCACTACCGGCTAGGTGCATTATTTCGCCTACCTCCTGCAATTAGAAATACTAATCATTGTATTCTTATCATACACTTCTGTCAACATTACTTTAGCTAAGAGCTAGAATTGATTTTATTTTGATTGTTTGGCCCTTTTTATCACTAACTTTTCTGAAATTTTGTTAAGAATTTTTGTCTTGGAGGATCCTTTTGGTACTATTACGTAGCCTGACCTTACAAACGGCCTTTTTGGAAATCTTACTTTGTCATCAGACTCTGTAATTTCAAATCCTCCAGCTGTTGTTGCATCCATTAATTCTTTTAATGAAGGATCAAAGACGCATTTTTCTAATCCTACTCGTCTACCTTTAGATTTTTTTAAATTCTTGTTGAAATAATCCAACCAGATTACGACATGCTCGTAATCTTTCATTTTATTCCTTTAGTAAAATTGCATTAACGATTCCGATTTGTCCTGGTTTTGAAACAACTCTGCATTTTCCTTCTGCTGTTTCAAGAATTGCACCTTTTGTAATGATGCCACGTCTTTTGTAATCATTGTTTGTAGTGTTTTCTAATACTTTGATGATTTTTGTTTTCTTTACTTTGGCATCTCCACTTGCTAAATTAACAAAGTCTGTTGATTTCAAAGCTGTTTTTTGATTATTGCCTCTGATTCTTCTGGTTACTGTAACTTGAGCTCCATTGATTGGCTCATTTGGATATCTATCAATTTCATATTTTCTTCTAATTCTAAGTGGGATCCTTCTTCCACCCGTAATTTTACTAGTTGCTAGATTCTCTACGGATTTTCTCACGAATGATGTCTGAATTACTCTAATTTATACAAAACGCAAAAAATTAGCCGTGAGTTAAAAATTCTAGTTAGTTTACTTCTGATGCGACTGGTGGTGTCGGAGTTGTTTGTCTATTTGCAGTTTTTCTTACTTTGGAGAATAATCTTTGTTTTAGATCTTCCACGTCTCCTTGAATTCCAAAATATTTTTGAAATTTTTCAGTTGTTGTAAAAATTTTTAATCGCCCGACATTCTGATGGCTAATGTAATCTAGCTGTCGTAACTCTTTGAGATGCGCATATACTCCAGACCCTCTTGTTTCTACTAGTTGCTTTGATGAGATTGGTTGCATGTATGCAATATATGATAGTGTTTTGAGTGTTGCATTTGGCAAAACTGGTTTTGATGCATATCTTTTGACTGTAGAACTGTATTCTGGTTTTAATTGCATTACATAAGACCCATCTGGAAGTGTTACTATTTCTAATGCTATGAATGCTGATTTTGTCTTTTTCATAATGCTGTTGAGTAACTCTAGGGTTTTTGTTCTAGATTCTGTGCCTGAAGCTCGTATGATGTCTTCAACTTTGAGTGGTCTACCTGCAGAATAGAGTGCTGCTTCTATTCTTGCAGTTGCCTCGTCTAAATTTTCAATCTTTACCATTTTTGTCTCTCTTTGATTAGTTTGTCAACTCATCTTTTACAATGATAATTTTTATGTCGTCTTCTGCTTGTTCAAGATCTACTTTTTGATCTCGTGCCAAAAATAACGCTGCAAAGAAACATCTGATTGAATCAACTTGATCAAGGTCTGCAATAATGTCTTGCAATAATCCAAATCCTGCCGCTCTGATCTTTTTCATGATGAGGTCTTCATATTTGCCTATGATGCTTTCAAGTGAAATAAAAAATTCTTGAAAATCTGGTGCTACAATTGGCTCTATCTCTAATTGTCTATTTCGTCTTGATTGCGGATTTGCAATTGTGCCGATGAGATTTTGCAATAATCCTAATAAATCATCTAATGAAACCGGGTAAGTAGATTCATGTCTGTATGGAATATCTATTAATTCAATATCTACATCTGTTCTTTGGTGCATTGGTTTTTTCTCCATTGCTGCTTTTTGTAATGCAAAAATACTCTCTACTTTCATTCTGTAAATCAATGATGATGATAATGCGGCCATTCCTGCAACTTTGAGATCTTTGCTTCCTGTTTTTTCAAGAATTTTTAATAATAAATTTAAAATTTGAATTAGATCAATTTCCCAAACATCTTTTTTAGCAACTGATGATGGGCTAAATAGAATGTTTATCGGCTCTTGAGAGATGCTGTCTGGAGTTTGTGATTCACTCACACAGTTTCTCTTTATCTATTCAATAATATCTAAGGGCTCTATTTTTTTCTCACATCCAGTCAACTCTTATATTGTTAGTGTGGAAAACTGAACTATGAAATCTGCTAGGATCCTAGGTCCAAATGAGCCTCTTGCAGTATCTGAAAGCGAGACCCCAAAACCTCAAGGTGCCCAAGTTTTAGTCAAAGTAAATTCTGTTGGTGTATGTCACAGTGATTTACATTTGTGGGAAGGTGGATATGATCTAGGTGATGGCCAATTCATGAAAGTAACTGACAGGGGAGTAAAATATCCCGTAACCCCAGGCCATGAAATTGTAGGAACTGTCGAAGAAATTGGAGATACTGTTTCAGGAATTTCAAAAGGAGACCAAGTTTTGGTTTTTCCATGGATTGGATGCGGTGAATGTCCTGCTTGTAAAGTGGGAAATGAAAATTTATGCGATGCTCCAAGATCTATGGGTGTTTTTCAAGATGGCGGTTATTCTGATTATGCATTAATTCCTAATTCCAAATATTTGGCAAAACTTGACGGTGTGGATCCTGATGCTGCCACTTCACTTGCATGTTCTGGGCTTACTGCTTACACTGCTATCAAAAAAGCAAATCAAAATTCTCCAGAATTTCTTGTAATTGTTGGTGCCGGTGGTTTAGGATTAATGGGTGTGCAAATTGCATCAGCTATCACTGACGCTAAAATTATCTGTGTTGATTTAGATGATCAAAAATTAGAAACAGCGAAAGAAATGGGTGCTCATTTTACAGTAAATTCTAAAGATCCTGAGACTGTTCAAAAAATAATGTCTATTTGCAATGATAAGGGTGCAGACAGTGTTGTGGACTTCGTAAATGCTCCTCCAACTGCAAAATTGGATTTTGCAATTCTTAGAAAACGTGGTAATTTGGTTCTTGTTGGTTTGTTTGGCGGCTCAATTGAATTATCTCTAGTGACAATTCCTTTGAAATCTATTATTATTCAAGGTGCATACACTGGAAATTACCATGATATGGTGGAACTACTTGACCTTGCACGAAAAGGCACAATCAATCCTGTAATTTCAAAAAGATATTCTTTAGATGATGCAAATACCGCTCTTGAGGATCTTAAGGCTCGAAAAATTATTGGCCGTGCCGTGATAAATCCATAGTTCAATCTATATCTACAAAATTTTATAACCGAAAAAATTGAGTATTATTATTGGACACTAAAACAAGTTGTGAAATTGCATTAACTCATCTCAAAAATAAACAATTCATAACTGCTCACACTCTCTTTCTAGATCAAGCTGAACTATTAAAGAAATCTGACTTTTTAAAATCTGCATTATTGTATATGCTGGCAAATGAGTGTAAAACTAGACAAGGGAAAATTTCTGAACATGAAATTAAAGAAGCAAGTGATTTATTTTTAAAATATTCCAATGCAAAAAATTCTACAAATGTAAAGGGTGCATTACTATGTGCTTCAAAATGTCTTTTAAGTTTAGGTGAATTTGACAAAGCTAAAGATGCATACCAAAAAGCTAAATCTATGATTCAAACATCTATCCAAATTACTAGGCCTATTGTAATTATTGATGACAGTAAGGCAATTGCAATGAAACTACAAACATATGCAGAAAAATTAGGATATTCTGAAATCTACGTTTTTGAAAATGGTAAAGACGGTGTAAAGGGATGCAAAAAGATATTGTCTGAAAATAAAGAACCTGTGGTTTTACTTGATATGGGATTGCCTGATCTAGATGGTGATGTAGTTGCTGCTAAATTATTAAAAGAAAAAATTAGTTTACAAATAATAGTTATTACAGCAGATGAAAAAACAACTTCTCGTGTCAATAAGACGATCAGTACTGGAGTCTCAGCCTTTATTCAAAAACCCTTCACCCTTGATGAACTCAAAAAAGCTATAGATATTGCAGAATCTGAATATTCCTTATTACAATAACAATAATGACATGTTCAAAATATTAACATCTTTAATGTCGATTTCATTTATTCTATAATCGATTAATTCGTCTGAAAATTTTTCTACAATTTTCTGTGATGTGTTTATTTTATCTGAATTGATTTGTAATAATACTAACATATTCCATTCACCCTCCATGTTTGATACTAGAAGATAGTTGTCAAGCTTTGTGATGAAATCTTTAATTGAATCTTTAACAGCTTCAAGTGATTTGGAAGGTTTCAGTTTCATCAAAACTGCTTGATATTCATTAATTCCTGATACATCCGTTAAAACTGCCTTGTATCCTTTGATGATGCCACTTTTTTCTAAACGCTCTATTCTTTTTCTAATTGTTCTATCTGAAACATCGTGACCTGATTTTTTTAATTCAGATGCAATTTCTTTTGATGGGGTTCTAGCATTACTATTGAGAATTTCTATTATTTTTTGATCAACTTTGTCTAGATTTGACCAAGCATCTTCACTCATATCACTCAAAAGATGTAATGCCTTTTGAATTTTTGGTTGAATTTGTGCTAATTCTTGTATTGGAATTTCTTAATCTTCTAAAATCCAACCTGATTCAAATATCTCTTGATCTTCTGACTCTCCTATTTTTGTAGCGTATCTCCATACTACTTCTAAATCTGGAATCATCTTGCTTTTAATTTTTAAAAGTGCTTCAGTTTCAAAATTCAGATTCCTGTCTGCATTCCCATATTCTTTACAAAATTTACATTTTTGATCAAGGGTGATTGGATTTGATTCTATTAGCGGATATGCGGTACATGCAAGAGGCCTCTCATTGTATATTTTACATGGGAAACCTCCGTGTGGTGATTTATTTCCACTTTCTGTATCTAAAAATGGACAAGTGTTTCCATTCTTATCTGATCCCATTAATTGATATGCTAAAATTTTTGTTGGAAAAGTATTCACATTTTTAGAAAGCCCTATTCTTGGCAAAATTTTAATTTCTAATCCGTTTTTGATTGCAAGTGTTTCCGTTCTTTCTTTTTCTTCTGGAAGAACCAACACTCCAATTTTACCAAATTTTTTACTTGGATAATATTCTCTTTCAATACAGCATTGAGAACATTCGTCTATGCATCTAAATTCCATGTGTTTTTTTATTCTTCTTTGATAAAAATCTCTTATGCTTAATTTGTGCTAACTTCTCTCTAACAATAACCCTACCAGTTATATGCTCATAATGGGAATATGTGATATGGGTAAGCGCCAAGTAAAAAACGAGAGTGCATTAAAAGAAATTCGATTGCCTGAAGAGGGTGAACTTTTTGGCCGTGTTTTGAAAATGATGGGAGGGGAAAATGTAATGATAAAATGTGATGACAATGTTACTCGACGTGGAAGAATTAGGGGTAAACTGAAGAGAAGAGTTTGGATCAGAGATAATGATATTGTAATTATTGCCCCTTGGGATTTTAAAGACAAGGAGCGTGGAGATATTGTTTGGAGATTCACACTTCCACAAGTTGAATGGCTTAAAGATCAAAACCACATTCCAAAAGATTTCTAGACTTTCACCTCTGACTTAATTTCATTTTGATGACTTAGTTAATATAGTGAATACGTTGTTTCAAAGTAATGTCAGAACAAGGCACAGTAAAATGGTTTAACCGAACCAAAGGCTTTGGTTTTATCGAAAGAGAAGGTGGAGACGATCTGTTTGTTCACAAATCAGATGTTGACGGATTCATCAACGAAGGCGATAAAGTCGAGTTTGTAGTCGGCGAAGGTCAAAAAGGCCCAGCAGCACAACAAGTCAAAAAATCAGCATAGGCAACAAATTTTTTAATTTAAGATTTCATCTTTGTTTTCTTAAACTAGTCTATCTTTTTATTATTTTTAAAAATACAAAATTTGTAGATTTATTTTTAAAATTATTCCTCAAAAATTTGTGGTCCCGCGGGGCGGAGTTGAACCACCGACAACCCGGTTTCTGTATGCCTGATGGGCTGTTCTTTGTTTAGCCATCTAAAGCCAACAACTACAGCCAGGAGCTCTACCAGGCTGAGCTACCACGGGACAAAAAAACGAAGATCTCTGCTATTAAAAAACTATCGTAGACACTCATACAATTTGATCGTTAAACCCACTATATGCATAAATACTCTATAGCGATGTTGAAATCGTCTTGTCTAAATCAATATTATCTTACTTTGGATATGTATGTGCACCATATTTGCACAATCACGAGTCTGTTAAACTAAAGGAAACTTGGATTAATTCAAAAAATATTGAAAAACTATATTTTGTTACGGGAACATTTTCTAGTGAAAGTAAACCGTATTTTTCTGATTCTACAAATCATTACCTTTTAGCTAAATTCAAAGACAGTGAACAAATATCAAAAGATCTTACTGTTCATAATCAAGAGAAAACATCTTTTATGTTTAACATTGAGGATGAACTATTCCAAAGAGAAGTTAAAGGAGATACAAATTTTATCTCTATTTATTATTTAGAATATGGGGATGATGGAGATGATTTACAAGAAATTGCAAATCTTTTACTAAAGAGAGAGAAAATTGAGATAGCTGGACTGGGAAATATGAATACATTTTGCTTAAATCCACCAAAATTCACGTTTCCTTATTCGGAAAACATCATTGTCATTGAAGTTACAAGCGAAAAAAGTCATCAGAGCGTAAAGAAATATTGTGATCAAACTCGACGAGATGTTAATCGAAAAGGATTGACAATGACTAATTTAATGAGTCTTTCAATTCTTGAATCGCTAAAGTAGAAAAGTTAAATATTCGACCAAAAACTGTTTTTCATGAGTAAACCATCTGATCTTGGTTCTTTGAAAATTGGATCATACATTCTATTGCCTCATTCAGATCAACCTAGTGGGGAGCCATGCAGAATTGTTGAATATGATACTTCAAAACCAGGTAAACACGGTGCAGCAAAAGCAAGAATTGTTGGTCAAGGTGTTTTTGATGGTCAAAAAAGACCTCATGTCGGCCCTGTCAGTATGCAAATTCATGTACCACTGATTAACAAAAAAGTTGGCCAAATTATCTCAATTAACGGTGATACCATTCAAGTTATGGATTCTGAATCATTTGAGACTATTGATATTTCTTTGATTGATGATGAAATCAAAGGCAAATTAGTAAATGGTCAAAATGTAGAATATTGGGTTGTAATGGATAGAACTAAAATAATGCGCGTTAAGAGCGATTGAGGATGCTGATGATTATCGGAAAAGCCGTCTGATTTTGTGATGACGATTATGAGTATTGAAGCATCCTTTTTCAATAAACTTAAAAAATTTATCAAATTAAATATTTTTTAGATGATGAAATTAGCTTCTCTTTTTTCGGGAGGAAAAGATAGTGCATATGCGATTCATGTTGCAAAAAAACAAGGACATGAAGTAAAATGTCTATTGAGTGTTTTTACTAAGTCTGATGAAAGCCATTTACTACATCATCCAAATATGAAGTGGACAAAACTTCAATCAGAATCTATGGGTACGCCACAATTAACAATTACTTCGAATTCTGATGACACTGATAACGAATTAACTCTTATTGAAAGTTTATTGCAAAATGCAAAAGATCAGTTTCAAATAGAAGGATTGGTTCACGGTGGAATAAAAAGTAAATTTCAAAAAGATAAGTTTGAAAATATTTGTTTAAAATTAAATTTAAAAGTGATTGCACCTTTGTGGGATGCTGAACCAGTACAATACATGAATGAGTTGATTGATTCAAATTTTGATTTTATTATGACTACTGTATCATCAGACGGGTTGGATGATTCTTGGTTGGGAAAAATTATTTTAAAGTCTGATATACTTTTTTTGAAAAAATTATCTGAAAAATTTGGATTTAATTTAAATTTTGAAGGGGGCGAGGCAGAAACATTTGTTGTTAATTGTCCTCTTTTTAAAAATTCGATTAAAATTAATCAGTCTCAAAAAGAATGGGATGGCTATAGAGGAAGGTTTGAAATAGTGGATGCTGAGTTGAATTACAATGCTTGATGGTCTTAAGACTAGTTTGGGTGATGCGATTAAAAAAATTGTAAAATCCTCTGGAATAGATGAGGATCTTATCAAGGAGCTCTCAAAAGATGTTCAAAGAGCACTATTACAGTCTGATGTCAATGTCCGATTAGTTCTCGAAATTACTAAGCATTTAGAAGAACGTGCCCTAAATGAAACTCCTCCTCCTGGTCTCTCACGAAAGGACCATATTGTAAAAATCCTATATGATGAACTTTCAAAATTACTTGGAAATGAATCTGAATTTGATTTTAAGCCTGGTAAACAAAATAAGATTATTTTATTGGGAATTCAAGGCAGTGGAAAAACAACTGTGGCATCGAAATTAGCTAAATTTCTAACTGGTCAAGGATACAAAGTTGGGGTTGTGGGGGCTGATACCTACAGACCTGGAGCGCTGGTTCAATTAAGAACCATGTGTGAAAAATCCAATGTTGAGGTATACGGCGAAGAAAATAACAAAGATTCTCCTAATATTGTAAAAAATGGTCTAAAATATTTTGCAGGTAAATCTTTAGATGTCATTCTTATTGATACTGCTGGACGTCATAAAGAAGAACAAGATCTTCTTGAAGAGATGGGAAGAATCAATCAGGTGGCCGATCCTGATTTGGCTTTACTTGTAATTGATGGTACAATAGGACAACAATGTTTCAATCAGGCAGAAGCATTTCATAAAACAATCCCTGTAGGTGGTGTCATAATTACTAAATTGGACAGTTCTGCAAAAGGTGGTGGTGCACTTGCAGCATCTGCAGCTACTGGTGCACAAATTATGTACATAGGAACTGGTGAAAGAATAGATGATTTAGAAAAATTTTCTCCTACTAGATTTGTTGGAAGATTGCTGGGCATGGGTGATATTCAAGCTGTATTGGATTTAGCTAAGCGATTAGAAAATGAAGGCGATGATGTGAGGATGAAACGAATTTCGAGTGGAAAAATGAACATGGATGATTTCTTTTATCAGCTTGAGGAAGTGACTAAAGTTGGGTCTCTTCAAGGGCTTTTAGATAGTATGCCTGGTTTATCTGGAATGGTAAAAGGTGATCAAGTAAACCAGATGGAGGGCAGAGTTTCAAAATGGAGATACATAATTCAGAGTATGACAAAAGCAGAAAAAGAAGATCCTGATCTGTTAAACTCCTCAAGAATCAAAAGAATTTCCCGTGGTTCTGGATGGCCAGAAGGTGAAGTTAAAGAATTAATTAAAAATTATAAAAATTCTAAGAATCTGATGAAAGCTTCTAAGGGTCGACAGATGCAAGGAACTCTTAGAAAAATGGGCTTAGGGTAATTTTTAATCAAAATTCAAAACATGTCTAACTATGAGAGAATCATACCTATTGCAAATAAAATTACTAAAAAATATTCTTTATGTGATTATTGTTTAGGCAGATTGTTTTCAAAAGAATTACATCTTACATCAAATAAATTTCTTGGAAAAAAATTAAATCAAAAATCCACAGAAAAATGCTATGTGTGCAAAAATCTTTTTGATAATTTAAATCATTTTTTAAAACTAATGCTTGACATTTCTGTCGACTATTATTTTAAAACATTCAGTGTTGGAGCCATGATAAAGCCATCTATTGTTGATAGAGATGATTTCATCAGATCTCAGTACAAACTAAAAGGAATTGATAGCATAAAGGCTGATATTACAAAGGAATTGGGAAAACTATATTCTAAGAAAACAGGTAAAATAATTGATCATCTTGATCCTGATATTACTTTTACACTAAATCTAAAAGATGAATTATGTGAATTACGTTCAAAATCCCTGACTCTTTCTGGCCGATATCTTAAACTTGAAAGAGGATTTACTCAAAAACAAAAATCATGTGATAATTGTTCGGGAAAGGGATGCAGAGTTTGTAATTTTCATGGCATTACAGAATTTGATAGTGTTGAAGGTGCAATCTCTAAATTACTTTTTAAAAAATTTGGTGCAACCACTGCAAAATTCACTTGGATTGGAGGTGAGGATAAATCTAGTCTAGTTTTAGGAAATGGTAGACCTTTTTTTGTAAAAATACAAAACCCTCGTAAAAGAAATGTAAAATTATCTGATGCAACCATTAATTCGATTAAAATCCATCATTTGAAATTAATTCACGGATCTCCAAAAATCTCTCTCAAATTCAATTCCATTATTAGTGCAAAAATATCTACTGAATCTCAAATCCATTCTACAAATCTTAAAAAATTAAAAGATCTTACAACCCATCCTATAGTGGTTTATGAAAAGTCTGGAAAACGTTCTGAGAAAAAAATTTCTGATGTAAAATTTAAAAAAAATTCAAAAAATATGTTTACTCTAATAATCAAGGCTGAGGGTGGCCTCCCAATCAAAAGATTTGTTGTTGGAGATGATGTTATTCCTGGAATTTCAAAAATCCTTGATACTCCATGTGTGTGTAAAGAATTTGATTTTCTTGAAATCGAAGTATAATGATAACAATTAACTAGCACTAAATATCATAAATTAACATGCCATTAAGGAAAAAAAATAAACATATGAGACACGCTGATCAACGGGCTGATACGCGCAAAAAAAAGAAAGCAGGTAAACCACGTTCCTGATCTAATCAACCTTTTTACATTCAAAATTATCGAATGGTATTGTTGGATCCTCTAGTGCGTTTCAAAGATGCCCACTCTAAAGGGATTATCTCTGATGATGTTTTTGATTTAACCATGAGACGATTTCCACTTGTTATTGAAGGAATTAATCGAATTGAAAAAGCATCTGGAATTGGATATCCTATAGCATACGTTGAACCTTCTTTAGTTATTTCATCCCCTAATCCAAATTCATATGAATTCGGAATCTTGTTTGCAAGAACTATACCTGTAATGTTTGAAGAGAAATTTCAAGTCGTTATTCAAATTTCAGCGCCATTGATTGCTTATGGTCTTAAAGGAACAATTCATGCAATCTTGGCTCATGAGTTCTTACATTTCTTGGATTTAATGAGAAAAATTTCAAAAATGGAGTTACTATCTGATGAAATTTCTGGAAATTTGTTTGAAAATGTTTACAGTGATGAAACTAGATTGTTTGAACCTCGTGTTGTTTTCAAAGATCGCACTCTATTAAATCACATTACAAAAAAATTCCCTGCAGGATTTAGAGATTTTAAACTTGAAGATAAGGTGATGAAATTCTGGGCTGAAAAAAATCTCCCAAAAACCAATATCTCTTTGGATACTAACACTGTAAAACTCTCTGCTGAATCTCTTTCTAAAATCAAACTTGATCCTGCATTTATTTCAAAAATGGATCTGTTGGAAGAAAAAAGTTCTAAAATTCACAAAAAAAGACTTTACTAAAATTGAAAAATTTCTTAATTTTTTATTTGGTAAAAAAATAAAATTATTTGTATTTTTAAAATGGTAAAGAAAATGAACCTTTTTTAGAAATGATAAAAATTATGATGCTTACTCACGGTAATGTGGTAATTAAAAATAAAATTTTCTCACAAGTAATTTTGAAATATTTTTTTATTGTTTAAATTCTGTTAGGCCGCATTTACCACAAGTGTTTCTGTCTTTGTGTTGAGCCATGAAAGTTCCTTTACCGCATCTAGAACATATTTTCCTAGTTCTAGATGTTTTGTCTCCTTCTATTTTATAATAAGATGCAATATTGGGACTAGACCCTTTGTTACCTTTTTTCTCTACTGGCATTATTCAGATTTCTCCTCTTTTTTGGATTCTTCAACTGGTACATCATCTGCTTTAACTTCTTCAGCCGGTGCTTCTGCTGCTTCAGCTTCTTTTGCTGCTGCTTCAGCTTCTGCAATTTTAGCTTTAGTTTTTTCTAGTCTTGAAAATATAGTTGGATTAATGTGCTTCTTAGCTAACACTTCATCATCGTAAACATAGAATGTTCCTGTTATGAGAGATTTACCTACCTGAGTTCTTAATCTCATTGGGATTACTACTTTACCATCAAGTTTGAATTCTTTTACAATCATATCTGCAGCTTCTAGACTTTTGAGTTTTCCTCCAAGGCCTGCAAAATTACAAGTTAATTCCCTTCTAGATAGAAAGGCATTGTTGACGTCTGTAACTGTCTCGATTATGGACATGTATCAAAAATCTCTGGATATTTCATATAAACCTTGATTGGAATTACAGAAGAAATTTAAGAAATTCCCTCAGAACTATCTTGTGGAACGATATTTACTGCATTTCAAAAATGAGACCTATTCCCCTCAGGATTGTAGAGAACTATCACATAGGGCAAGAGATCTTGCATCTGACATGAATGTTTCAGTAAGACTTGCTAGAGTTGCTACTAAATTTATCGAGTTTGACGTAGCTGCAGAAAAAATAGATCTGGATCCACTCATAGAAAAATTGTCTCCCATAGGAGAAATTGATAATGTGAGACATGTTGTTGAGGAGCATTTAGATAAAGACAAAGGCCTTGAAGATGGGATATTTTATTTTAACAATGAACGATTCTGGGAATGTCATGAAGCATTTGAAGGCGTCTGGAATCAATGTTATGGGCGAGAAAAGGAACTTGTTCAAGGTATTATTCTGGTGGCTGTTGCATTTGCTCATGAACAAGAAAATGAAGAAAGCATTGGTATTGGAATGCTGAAAAGGGCTTTAGAAAAATTAGGTACCTCTCCCTCAGTATATCATTCAATAGATGTTGACAAAATTCGAAAAAATGCAGTTGAAATGCAGCAGGCAAACAAGTTAACTAGATTTGAGATTTAATTAATTCAAGGGCTTTTTCAACAACTTCTGCACCTTGGAGTAGTCCTATGCTTCCTTTCTTTGCTTGTTCTTCAGTCATTCTGGTCGTTCCATCTTTTTTGATAAAATCCCCTGAAACTAGAACTGGAACTGGATCATCACTGTGGCCTTTGTTAATGCATGGGGTTGAATGATCTGCAGAAATTATAATTGCAACTTTGCTTGAATCAATATTCTCAACAAGTGTTTTGAAGAATCTCTGATCAATTTCTTCAATGTTTTTCATTTTGCCAATTGCATCTCCATCATGACCAAACTCATCTGGTCCTTTAAGATGAACATAGATTGAATTTTGAGTTTCCATAGATTTTGCTGCAACTCTTGCTTTTTCTTCATAATCTGTTAATCCTCCAGCTTCAAATGCTTTCATTTTTAGAACTTCTGATATCCCAAGTTCTACTGGCATGTCAACTATACATGAAAAATTCATGCCGTATTTTTCGTTAATTGGAATCACATCTGGATATTTGTTACCTGCATCCCTGAGCAAAATACAACTAAGTTGTTTTTTGTTTTCATCTTGTCTTTTTTTGTTAATTTGACTATTTTTCATAATTTCTATTGATTTTTCTGAAAATTCATTTACTATGTTTGCAGTAAATTTGGAATCTTCAGTATCTTCTAATGGTAAACATTTTTCAATTTTAAGAAAGTCTCCTACAGCTTTTGCGACTCCCATGCCTCCAATATTGCTGTAGGCTGGGTCTGTATTTGTAATTCTCGAAGATAATTTTTGAGATTCTTTTCTAATTCTTACTGTTACTCTGTGACCTATCGTTGGAGATACTACGACTGATATGTCTGGAGATGATAGTTTGATCTTTTCTTCAATTTCTTTTGCAATTCCATCTGCATCTTCTTTTTCTATATGTCTTCCTGCTCTTCTATCGATAATCACGTCTTCATCATTTAATGTAGAAAAATTTCCTCTAAGGGCCAAGTCTCCATCTCTGAAGTCTATTCCAATTCCTATTGCCTCAATTACCCCTCGACCTGCATAATCTGCATGTTTGAATTTGTATCCTAACATGTTGAAAACTGCAATATCTGATTCTGGAGCGATTCCTTTTCCGACTGAAATCACTTCTCCTATTGCTCCGTTTCTTGCTATTTTATCTAATGTTGGAGTATTGGCTGCCTCCAAAGGCGTCTTTCCATTTAAATCTGGATGTGGAAGATCTCCCACCCCGTCTAAAAGAACATAGATCATATGAATATCAGAATTATCCAAAATATTCCCTGTTTATTTAAAATCTGATGCTCTGTTTTAAATCTTGCAACAAAAAATGCGATCAAAATAAAATAATTCTTCATGAATTTGTTTATCTTAATTTTTATCGCTTCATTTGTTTTTTGATGAAAATGGGATTTTCTTATTTTTATTAAAATCAATACAAAGAATATTTTTAAAATTGATTTGTATGGATTTTAGTAAACGTTTTAACAGACATTTTACTTCAATTAACCATTATGGGGGACATGCGCAAAGATTATGTTTCTGAGCGTTTCATGATTGTCTCAAAAAAAGACGACAAAGTTATTGATTTTAAAAAGTCTCCTTTTGCTCCTGGTAACGAAGCTATGACAAATCCCTCTGTTTTGTCTCTTGTTGCAAAAGATGGAATGCTACAACGTCTTCAAGATAATGATAATGATTATGTTAAAAATTGGGCTATACGCGTTTTTGAAAGTAAAAACCCTATTGTCTCAATTGAAACTGAAAACTCTTACAGTGACAAACCATTTTACAGTGAACCTGCATATGGGTACCATTACATTGTCGTTGCATCTCCAAATGAAAAAGATTCTTTTGCAACCATAGACCCTGAACAATGGTCAAATGTCTTAGTAGTTGTTCAAGATAGATTGAGATGGCTTTACACCCAAAAAGGCGTTACTTATGTTTCAATTTATGGTGACCATGGAGATTTGGCTGGAAATTCCAATCCTCATCCGCATCTTAATCTTCTTACATTTTCAACAATTCCTCCTGTAATTGAAACTGAAGCTGAGGCATCCCATAAAATTTTGAATGAAAAAGGTGTTTGTCCTATGTGTCAGACTATAAATGAAGAAATTGGTGGCCCTAGACAGGTTCTTCAAACTGAAGGATTTATTGCATATTGCCCTTGGGCTCCTTCATATCCTTATGAATTCTGGATATCTCCAAAAAAACATTCAACTAGTTTTTCAAAAATAACTCAAAAAGAAATCAATGACTTGTCTTTGATTTTAAGATCTACTCTTGGAGGATTGTCAAAAACAGTAAAGAATGTTTCATACAATTTAGTGTTCCATCTCTCTCCTGAAAAGAAAAACAGCCGACAAATCCATTGGCATGTTGAAATTTATCCTATTACAAAATCTTGGTCTGGATTGGAACGCGGTTATGGTATTTTCTTAAATGATGTATCTCCTGAACAAGCAGCAGAAAAACTTGGAGCAGCTAGCCGGAAAGAATTGGCTAACTTAGTTGGCATTATATAATTTTTTGAATGGTTTATTTATCAACTAAAATCTGTTAAAATCATGGCAATAGAAAAATGGCTTGCAGTGACTAGTCTTGGTTTATTTGCAATGTTTGCTGGTGAAATGATTTCTGTTTATTATTTTATGACTGATGTTCCTGAAGCTCTAGAATTTTCAATTACATTTGATGCTGATCCAAAAATATTTCAATTCATTTCAATTGGTGCTGCACCCGCTGGAATATTAGCTGCAGTCCCTTACATTATGACAAGACAGTATGGCTCAAAACCTATTGGCGGATTGATAGTTGCTGGTGGCGTGATTATGCTGATGGGAATGTTTGTCTCTAATTCTCTAATTGACAAAATGGATGATGTCTATATTACGGATGTTGTACGATACACTCCTATGTTGTTTATGGTTTTATCTGCACCTGTAATTGCAATCGGTCTTTATTTGACAAAAGAAAAAAAGAGACGTCCAAAAAAAGAATTTTTCTAAATATTGTCTAGTCTGAGCTCATTGGCTACAGATTTGAATCCTAGTTTCTCGTAAAATGGTTTTACGTCATCTGTACAATCTAGAATTGTCTTGTAACATCCGCGATTTTTTGCAATTTCAATAAGATAATTCATTATTTTCTCGCCTATTTTTTGACCTTGAAAGTCCTTGTCGACTACTACATCCTCAATGTGGCCTACTAGACCTCCGTCATGAATAAATTTTGATTCTATGAGCAGTGTTGTTGAACCCACAATTTTCCCATCTATTTCTGCAACTGCTATTATATGATCTGGATTTGCATTGATTTTTTCAAAAATCAACTCGGCTTTATTTTTGTCGATATTACTCGTTTGTTTCAATGAATCTAGTGATTTTAGAAATCCATTCCAAAGATCTTCTTTTTTTAATTCTCTAATCACTACCTCATTCATTTTTATTTTCAAACCTTTCCTGTTTTTTGAAGATACTCTTGATTTGCTTTTTCATATGATGTTTTATTCCCAATATCTGTAAATCCGTTTTTTGTGATGAAACTGCTGATTAGTTTCTTATTTCTCATGGCCTTTTTAATGACATCATCCATCCCGTAGGGTTTATTTTTTGGAATTAAACTGAAAATATCGGGTTCCATTACATAACAGCCCATGTTTACATTGGCTTTGATCTCTGGTTTTTCATTCCAGCTTACAACTTTGCCTGTTTTTGAAGTCTCTATCACTCCATATGCCAAATTTGTTTTGTATTCATTTAGGCCCATTGTAACAAACGCTTTTTTTGCATTATGCTGTTTAATCATATTTCTAAGACTAAAATCAAAAATTGAATCCCCGTACATGCAAACAAAAGTATCTTCGATAAATCCTTCTGCAGTTTTAAGTTGACCTGCAGTTGCCAATGGTTTATTTGAAATTGCATATTCTATATTTACTCCAAATTTTTTTCCATCTTCAAAATAATCTTCTATTGTTTTTCTTAGATGGCTGACACATAATACAATAGACTTTACTCCGTTTTTCTTTGTCCAATCAACAAGATGTTCCAGAATTGGTTTTTCACCTAACAGTAACATTGGTTTTGGAGTTTTTTTTGTCAATGGAAGTAATCTGGTCCCTAGCCCTCCAGCTAAAATTACTGCCTTCACAAATCTTATTTGGGATATGACTATTTATGTTCAAGGATGGTTTTAGACTAGACTTGTCTCATACAATTTTTAACAATTTATTCAAAATACTTTTTGGTGTATCTCCAAAAATTATAATCATTGGCTCTTTTCCAAAATCCCCTTTGTGAAAAATTACATCTGGTGGAATTTTTAAATTTTTTATGGCATTTTTAATTCCCCACTGTACTGTTGAGCCTTTGTTTTTTACATTGCTTGGTTCTTGAATTCTATCATAACTAGATATTGTAAATTTTGATTTTTTAATTTTTAATATGCTTGCCATTTGATATTTTAAATTGATTGCAGATTTAATTTTTGGAAATTTTTTATTTACCGTTAGTAATGCCGTTGCAACATGTTTTGATCCTCCGTATTCTAGGTTACCTGCAACAATCACTTTTTCTCCTGATTTTACTATTCTTCCAGATATTCCTAGAATATCTTTTGTTGATTTTGGATTTTGTTTAGAATATACAAAATTCGTTTGACATTCGGGGATATTTTTATAGATATTTTCAATCTCCGTAAATTTTTTAATCGCTTGAGATAATTCTACATTAATTCTATCTTGATTTTGAATATTTGTTATCCTGATTCCTTTGCCTACTTTTTTTGCATTTTTGATTGAATTGAATGTGACTTCTTTTGAAAATTTCACTGATTCTCGTATTGTTTTGTTGTCTGCAATCGCAAATATCATGGCTGCTGAATAAGTGCATCCACTTCCATGGTTTGTATTGGGAATTTTGTTTCCTGAAATCAAATATTTACTGTTTTTTTCTTGAACAAAATCTACTACCTTGTTATTTTTTACATCAATTCCTGTAATGACCACGTTTCTTGCACCCATTTTTTGAATAATTTTTGCAATTTTTTCAATAGATTTTTTTGAATTTACCTTGGTTTTTGATAATATTTCTGCCTCGAATTTATTTGGTGTAATTATTGTGGCAAGCGGAATTATATATTTTCTAAAATCCACTAATGCTGATTTTTCTATCAAATCTCCACCCGTTGTTGATCTGATTACTGGGTCTACTACTATTGGAACTTTTAATTTTCTTAACTGATGATACAATGTTTTAATTATTTCAGAATTATACACCATTCCAATTTTTATTCCGTCAATTTTAAAATCTGACAATACTGATTCTAGTTGATTTTTTAGAATTTTTTTTGATACTGGCTCTATCATTCCAAAACTTGTTGTGTTCTGACTTGTGATTGCTGTGATGACAGTTAACGCATGTGCGTTAAACTCTGAAAATGCTTTGACATCACTCTGAATTCCTGCTCCTGATGAAGGATCAGATCCTCCAATAGAAAGTAAATTCATTATATTTTCTTAATTATGAGTACTAATCTGCTTTTCCTTTTTTTTGAATCTGATTTTATGATATCTATTTTATACTTGAACTTCATGCTTTACTTTAATGACAAAAATTCCTATGGTTGATGATGCTTTACCTGAAGTTTTACAGTGCACTGTTTGTTTACTTCCAATGCAATACCAAACCATCAAAGATGGTAAGTTTCTGTGGCAATGTTTCAAATGTGGAAAACAATATCTTATCTCTAAAAATTTGGATGACAATATGGAGGAGAGCTGGAGTCCTCCACGATAATGAGTACTGAAACTGATTCAGTTAAATCTGAAAATCTAAAACTTAGAAATTACATTTCTTTAGTTTATGCTGAAATTGAATTATCTCAACGTCTTTCTGAAATTAAACAAAACTTTGCACATTCACCTGATTCTGAACGTATTCTTGTGCCTATTTTGGATAGACTTTCTAAAATCGAGTCAGAAAAAGAATCTTTAGCAATTGATCTAAAATTAATTAAATAATTATGATGATGTTTGAGTGACACAGCCAAAAGAACAGAATTCATCCTTCATACTGTAAAATTCCCTTCCACAATGTCTGCATTCTCTACTTGTTCTCACATGATCTTATACTCCCTATGCCATAAAAGATCGATCGTCATTCTTAATATAGTGCCAAAATATTTTATGCGATCGATATTTTTTATGGTTTTCACGATTGTTTAAATCAGGCAAGGACATAGAATACGTTATGGCAACTCAAATGACTTCCGCACGACGCGGAGTGGCAACTGATGAAATGAAATTAGTTGCTAAAGATGAGGATGTCTCACTTGAATGGCTAATCCCTAAAATTGCAAAGGGGTCAATAATTATCCCTAGTAATAATGTAAGACCTCAAAAAATTCATAATGTTGGAATCGGTAAAGGTTTGAAAACTAAAGTCAATGTCAATATTGGAACTTCTACCTTAAATGTAAACATTGAGGATGAAGTTGAAAAAGCTAAAGTCGCAATCAAATATCATGCTGATACTATTATGGATCTTAGTGACGGTGGAGATGTTAAAAAAATACGTCAAACACTAATGGATGTTGCACCTATAACTTTTGGAACTGTTCCGATCTATGAAGCTTACAACTATGGTGTTGAAGTTCACAAAAATCCTTTGAATTTAACTGAAGATGATTATCTAAATGCGTTTGAAAACAATGCAAAAGATGGTGTCGATTATACTACAATTCATTGTGGTATCACAAAAGATATTGCAAAAAGAATTCTCAAAGTGCAAAGATATGGCGGTGTTGTGAGCAAAGGTGGAACAATCACTGCTGCATGGATGTTAAAACATGATAAAGAAAATCCATATGTAACTCATTATGATTACATGATGGAAATTGCCAAAAAATATGATGTTACATTTAGTCTCGGTGACGCATTAAGGCCAGGCTCAATTTTGGATTCTCATGATGAATTACAAGTTCAAGAGATGATTAACATCTCTCGACTTACCAAGCGTGCACATGAACATGATATTCAAGTAATGGTTGAAGGGCCAGGACACGTTCCACTAAATGAAGTTGCTGCAAATGTGAGATTGGCAAAATCACTAATTGGCGATGTCCCGTATTATGTTCTAGGTCCATTAGTTACTGATGTTGCATCTGGACATGATCATATTGCTAGTGCAATTGGTGCAGCTGTTTCTGCAAGTGAAGGTGTTGACCTTTTATGTTATCTCACTCCTTCTGAACATTTAGCATTGCCAAATGCAGAGGAAGTAAAGGCTGGATTAATTGCTTATAGAATTGCTGCTCATGCGGGAGATCTTGTAAAGATTCGTGATAAAGTTATCAAATGGGATATGGCAATGACTGAAGCTAGACGTACCTTGGATTGGGAGAAACAATTAGCACTGTCAATTGATCCTGAAGGGGCTGCAAAAATTCATAGTAGAACCGGACAGCATCCTGGAAATAATGTACCTTGTACTATGTGTGGTGGTGCTTGTGTCTACATGATGTTGCCACAACAGAAAAAATATGAAAAAGAAAATGAGAATTTACAACAAGTTGAATAATACTTTTTGAAGACTGGGGACTGTTTCATAATTTTCTAATTCTTCAATGTTGATCCACTTAAAATCCGAATTTTCCCAGTTCAGTTTGATTGTGGGGTTATTGGATTCAAATAAAAACGGAAATATTTCCCATTCGTGATTTTTGTATTGTGGGGAGTTGATTCTAATTTCTTCACTAGATTTGATTAGTGTAATTTTATCTTCTGTAATTCCAACTTCTTCAAAAATTTCAATTTTTGCTCTGGTAAATGGATCTTCATTATTTTCAATAATGCCGCTTATTCCTGCCCATAACCCCTTCATGGATTTTACTTTGTTACTTCGTTTTAAAATTAATAATTTGTCATCATTTCTGATGAACGATGTAACGATCTTTGTAAAGCGCATGTCGACTATTTTTCAACTGCTTTTACCATTTTTGTCATTCTTTTGTAGGATTCATTAACATCTGTATGTTTGGCAAGTCTTTCTTGGCATTCTTTGATGTAATCTATTACTTCTTCTGTTTTTGATTCTTGAACTGCTGTTAGAAGTCTTCCAATATCCTTCCAAAGTTCTTCAGCAACTCTGCGAATCTCTGGGTTTGCAATTATTGTCTCAATCAGTTCTGGGGATTCAGTCATTATGCTTTCTGCCAATGTCTTTTGAACTCTGAAAGTTGTACCTGACATTTTCTCCGTGAGGTTCATCTTTTCATCTTTTGAAATGATATTTGCAAATACTAAATTCATTAAATGTGTTAATCCTAAAATTACTGCTATCTTTTTGTCATGTTCCGCAGCATCTATTGTAACAAAGTTTGCTCCTTCGAATAATGTTTTTGCAACTGTTAATTCTTTTTTGGCATCTTTAATTGGAACTGAAATGATATTTTGACCTTTGATTGTTTTAGTTCCTGGACCGAACATTGGATGAATGCAAATAGGGTTAATTTTTGCTGGCATTTTTGATAATGATGATACTACTTTGGATTTTTCTGATGAAATTTCAATGAGATACGTATCTCGTTTCATCTCTTTTGCAATCAGTCTGATTATTTCAGGGGTTCTTCTAGTAGGTGTACACAACACAACATAATCTGCTTTTAAAATACCTCCTACTAGTGATTCTGTTATTTTGATATCTTTTCCAGAAACTTTATTTTCTGAATCATATCCTGTTACTTGAAATCCTTTACTTGTAAAATATTTTGAAAACCATTGTCCCATTTGACCCCCTGCACCAATTACTGTAACTTGCTTCATTGATTATCCCTCACCATATTACTTAGTATATTCATTCCTTCAACTAATGTTTCTTTATCTTGACATGCAGATAATCTGATAAAGTTCTTGTAATCTCCAAATCCCTCTCCTGGGGCTACTGCCAAACCTTTCTCTAGAGCACTATTGGCAAACTCAACTCCATTGAAACCTTCTTGATTTATTCTTGCAAAAATATACATTGCGCCATCTGGGACTATGAAATCTAATCCTATAGTTCTTGCTTTATCTGCCAACATATCTAGCCTGTTTTGCACCGTATTAGTATTATCGGATATGTCTGCTTCAAGGGCTTTCATGGCTATGTATTGAATTGGTTCAGAGACATTTGTAAGGCATAATGCCTCTAATTTTGCCATTTTTTCAATAATTTTTGAATCTGCAATACCGTATCCTATTCTAAATCCTGTCATTGCATGCGATTTTGAAAACGACTGTGTAACGATACTTTTATCATAATTATAACTTAGAATGCTTTTCCAATTTGTCTTTGCATATTGTGAATAAATTTCATCACTGAGTACATAGAGATTATTTTTCTTTGCTAATTCAACAATGTCATCTTGTAATTTTTCATTTAGAATTTTACCTGTAGGGTTATTTGGATAATTCAGAACAATCATTTTTGTATTTGAATTAATTGTACTTTTGATCTGTTCTAATGATGGCTCCCACTTGTCTTCAAAAGTTGTGTTGATGGTTCTGACTTTAATTCCTGAATTTAATGCACAATCTTTGTATGCCGGCCATGCAGGCTCAATTACAATCATTTCATCTCCTGGATTCAAAAGAGTAGTAATTGCTGTAAAGATTGAAAATCTTGCACCTGGACTTACAATGATGTTGTCTTGTTGAATATTTGCATTGAATTTTTTTGATATGTATTTTGCAAGTGCTTCTCTAAACACTGGCATTCCTCTTGCTTGACCATATTTTAGAAATCCTTTATCAAAAACTTCTGCTAGTGCATCTTTTACAATCTTTGGTGGTAAAAAGTCCGGCTCCCCTACTTCCATATGTATAATTTTTTTCCCTTGCGCTTCAAGTGATTTCGCTTTTAAGAAAATTGAAAGATGTGTTTGCTTATTGACTGATTGTACTTTGACTGATTCATTTAAAAGAAAATTTAAAAATTTTGTAGCAATTGTTTCATCCAATTTGATGTCGTTGCATAATGAAATCACTTTTCCACGTAAGATGTCTTCTCTTACTTCATCTGTTACTCCTTTCCCGATATTTTTTTTGACCTCGCCAATTTCTTTTGCAATCTCTGTTCTAGTTTTTAGTAACTCTATCATTTTTAGAGTAACCTCATCCATTTTGTTTCGAAGATCGTTGATATCTGACATTTTCTTATAGAACTGGTTTGATTGCTCCTGCAAGGAGTGCATGATCTGCTATTGTTAATGCTACAAGTGAATCTACTACTGGTGGGGCTCTAGGTACAACGCATGGGTCATGCCTGCCTTTGACTTGGAGGATTGCTTCTTTTTTTGTCTTAATGTCTATGGTTTTTTGTTTTTGAGCAATAGATGACGCTGGCTTGAAAGCAATTCTCATAGTGATTGGCATCCCATTTGAAATACCTCCTAGAATTCCTCCTGATCTGTTTGTTTCTGTAACTATCTTTCCTTTTTTTACAGTATACAAGTCATTATTTTCTGAACCATAAAGTTCTGAACCTTGAAATCCTGAACCAAACTCTATGCCTTTTACAGATGGAATTGAAAAAATTGCTTTGCTTAAATCTGATTCTAATGAACTAAAAATTGGTTCGCCTAAGCCTACTGGAACATCTGTTGTAATTGATTCGATAATTCCTCCAAGTGAATCCCCTTTCTTTCTTGCATCTAGAATATTTTCTCTCATGGTTTTTGCTATTTTAGTTTCTGGGCATCTTACTTCATTTTTATAAATGGAGCTGATCATTTTTTCATTAAATTCTCTTTCCATCTTTATTTTTCCAATCTGTGATGTGAATGAGTTTGTTTCAATACCTAATGTTACTTTGAGTAATTTTCTTGCGATGGCTCCTCCCATAACATGAGTTGCTGTTAGTCTTCCAGAAAATCTTCCTCCTCCCCTATGATCATTGTAATGATTATATTTCATCATTGCAGGATAATCTGAATGACCTGGTCTTAGTTTTGTTTTTAAATTTTCATAATCTTTTGATTTTTGATCAGCATTCCAAATTACCATTGTAATTGGGGCACCTGTTGTATGACCTCTAAAAACTCCTGAAATAATTTCAACAACGTCTCCTTCTTTTCTTTGAGTTGAAATTAGATTTTGACCTGGTTTTCTGAGGTCTAACATTTTTTGAATATCTTTTTCATCAATTTCTAATCCTGCTGGACAGCCATCCAAAACTGCGCCAATTGATTTTCCATGACTTTCACCAAAACTTGTTAAAACAAGACGCTGACCAATAGAACTTCCAGGCAACATAATATCAAGATTAATCGATGTTTATAATTCCTCATTCTGAAATTTGCCTGATATATCGTATGTTTGAGAATTTTTTGATTTTATATTATTCTTATTTAAAAATTATATAATTATTCAATAAAATATGAAATAATTATAATATATTCTTAAATATAACGATAACATACATAATATATGCAAAATCATGTAAATTATAAAGAATAATTTGCGTGGCCCTGCGAAAAAAACATGTTATCTGCGCAAAAGCGTTGTGGGTGAGGAGAATGCTTTTCACTCTATACAGGGTCGCGCCTTTTATCTCTCAGAATAATTTTTTTAAAAAATAATTTCAACTGATTTGAATTTTTGCACCCATACGATTCATCTCTTCGATAAAGTTTGGATATGACACTTCGACTGATTCTGGATCTGAAACGGTACAATTGCCAACATGCATTCCTGCAATGCAAAATGCCATGAATAATCTGTGGTCTTCATCTGATATGAGATCAGCTCCAGAAATATTCTCAGACGCTTCTAAAATCATACCGTCTTCTTTTTCTTGGACTTTGATTCCAAGTTTTACTAGTTCTCTTGAAATAATTGCAATCCTGTCTGTTTCTTTTAATCTTGCATGTTTTACGTTGAAAATTTCAATTGGAGCAGATGAACATAATGCTAAAATTGCAAGTGGTGGAAGAAGATCGGGAGAATTATTTAAATCAAATTTTCCTCCGTTTAGTTTTTCAGGCGATTTAATTTTTATTTGATCATCACTCATAATAATTTTAACTCCTAACTGTTCTAAAATATCTATGAATACTTCATCCCCTTGAGGTAAGTTTCCAATATTTCCGTTTATTGTAACATCTTCTCCATTTAGGACAGTTGCAGAAAGAAGTAGAGCAAGACTAGAAAAATCTATTGGAACCGTAAATATCGTTTGTTTATAGATTTGAGGGGTTATGTTGTATCTTTTGTATGGAATTAATGTTTGTACTGTAACACCAAATTTTCTCATTGTAGCAATTGTTGCATCCAGATATGGTTTTGAAACTAGATTCCCTTCTATAGTTAGATTGATTCCTTTTTCTGTTAGTGGTGCACAAATTAATAATGCTGAAATAAATTGACTTGAAAAATTTCCAGGAATTTTTACTTCACCGCCAACAATTTTTCCTTTAATTTTGATTGGTGGTTTCCCATCAGTTGAACTACATTGTGCTCCGATACTTGATAATGCATCTAAGAGAGGCTGCATGGGTCTTTTTTGTAAACTTGAATCTCCAGTAAGTATAATTTCTTCAGAAAATAAACTGGCAATTCCTGAGGCTATCCTAATTGTGGTACCTGAGTTTTCAGTGTTTATTTCAGACACTTTTGTGCCTATTTTTATTGGATTTTTAACAATAATTACTTCATTTGCAATCTCAATTTCTGCTCCAAATTTTTTGCAGGCCTCAATTGTTGCTTTTGTATCTGCTGATAATAATACATTCTCAACCCTACTGTTATTTCCAGCAAGTGATGCGAGAAAAATTGCTCTATGTGTATAACTTTTGTTTGGAGGACAAATAATTTGTCCTGAAATTTTTGATTTTTCAATTTTACACTTCATGAACTTCGGCCTTTTTATTACTGATTTTTGAAACGATGATGTTTCCTTCTAATGTTGAAAATACTTTTTTAATTACTGCTTCATTTTCTTTTTTTGTAATTGCTGCAATTGATGGACCGTTGCCAGAAACTGATGCTCCTAGGGCTCCTTTTTCAATTAATTCTGTAATTATTTTAGGATCTGAATTCAAAATTGATGCAGTAGCTAATCCATTTATTATCATTGCATCCCAATAATTTGCTTTTCTGGATAACTCCCATGCATTTTCAAATATGGATGAAAGTATTTTGAGTTTTTTTAGATTCCCTCTTTTCCTATTTCTTGGAATAAATATTACTGCAATTAAATTTGTTGGACCTTTTTCAAATTGAATTCTTTTTTTCTTTGCATTATCTGTAACATTGAATCCCCCATAGTAACAAGAACATGCATCATCATATGCTCCTGTAATGCTAACTTTTGATTCAATTGATGCATCAACACCTGCAAGTAATATTTGCTGATCAGTTAATTTGGGTTTGAAAATTTTTGCACATGCTAAAGCAATTGCTGAAGAGATGGCACTTGAGCTTTTCAATCCATATCCTGTGGGAATTTCCGAATTCAATGTAACTGAAATTTTATTTTGTTCCAATTCTTTTTTTGAGACAATTTTTTCTATAGTTTTATTGATTAGGCGAGAACTAAGGCTCTTGTTTTCAGACTGAATAGAAATCCCTTTCCCTGGACTCGTCTCTATTATGGCTTCAACTTTTAATGCAATTCCTAATGTAGCTCCCTTTTGGTTTGCAATTGCATTTACTAATGAAACTGCTCCATGGACTGTAGCCTTTGCTTTTGCCATCAAAATCCTCCTAACAGTGCTTTTTTCATGGCATTATAAGGTGCTTCTATGCCGTGCCAAATCTCAAAAGATCTCACTGCTTGACCTAGAAGCATTTCATAACCGTAAATTATGATTGCTTTTTCTGCTTTTGCTTTTTTAATGAAATCAGTATTCATTGGTGCATATACAATATCATATACGATTGTTTTTTCATTAATTCCATGTAGTGAGATTACACTAGGTTCATTTTTCAGACCTATTGATGTGGCATTAACAATAATGTCATAATTTTTTGCTGTATCTTTAACGTCTTCAATTTTCATGGCATTTGCATCCAGTCCTACTGTTTTTGCAAATTCTGAAAGAGATGATGCTTTTTCTAATGTTCTATTTGCAATTGTTATGCTCTTTGCTTTTTCTTTTGCAAATCCTGCAACTATTGCTCTTGCGGCTCCTCCTGCTCCAATTAAAAGAACCTTGGTTCCTTTGATGTTTAATTCTCTTTTCTTAAATGGCTCTAAAAATCCATCCATGTCTGTGTTGTATCCTTTTAGAACTCCTTCTTTGTTTGACACTGTATTGACAGCTCCGATCAAACTACATGATTCGTCCATTTTATCTAAATATTTCATCATCTCTATTTTATGTGGAATTGTAATGTTGAACCCATCTATCTTGATTTTTTTTAATCCTTCTATTCCTCCTTCTAATTCTCCTTTGGGAATTCTATATCCAATATATGATGAATCTAAATTTAATTCTCTAAATGCGGCGCTGTGAATATTTGGTGATAATGAATGATCAATAGGATCTCCAATTACTGCAAATGATTTACCCATCTTATTTTCTTGAGTATTATGATTGATTTAAACTCTCAACTATTGCACTGTTATTTTTTTAAATTTGTTATTTTTTTTACTTCGTCCACACTAAACTGTCCTGGAGCAATTGCCTTTCCTAGTGACACGTATGTGTATGGGCTGCCTAGATACAGGCACAAAATCCTTGAAATTCTACCATAATCTCCCATCGCAAATGATATCAAATTATTTTTTCCTTTTTTACTGTACAGTTCTAACATTCTAGTTGAATCATCTGTTGATTTTGCAGTACTCACTATTTTTACATTTGATGAAAATTTACTCATTTGAGCTATCTTTTTTTTTAATTCTGCTGAACTTGGGGTTTTTTTAAAATCATGCCATGAAACAAGTAGTTTTGTTTTTGTTGATTTCAAATATTTTGTTAGTGCTGAATTTTTTCTCAATGTGTTAAATTCTATATCTATCATGAATGGATTGTATTCTGCAATTAATTTTATAATTGCGATTCTTTCTTTTTCATTTCCTAAAAATTTTCCACCTTCATTTTTTGGTCTTAATGTACATACCACTCTGCTGAGATCTTTCTTTATCATTTCTAGTGCTTCTGGAATTTGATTCACTTTTAGAAAATCAAATCTTACTTCGACAAAATCTGATTTTGAAAGTGCAATTTTTAATGTTTTTTTAGTTTTTGCAGGTGTAAGTTCTGCAATTGAAACACATGTTTTGTATTTCATTTTTCTAAGATGTACTCATCAGAAACTTCCATTCCAAAATGTCTGCCTGTAGCAGGTTTTGAATGAACCATAACTGTATCTCCTTTCTTTAGATGGGTAACTGAAACTAGCTGTCCGTTTGATTTTACAAAGCGAATTGTCTCTGCATCTTGTGCAATAATTCCTCCTGTTTCTCCTCCCACAGTAGCTTTGATCATTAACATTGGTCTGCGCTCAATCTTTGATCTTCCTACTGTGACTCTTCTTGCTTTGCCTTTTGAATTAAGAATTAGCACTTCGGAACCGGTTTCTACTTCTGAGAGATAATTGGTTGTTCCATCAGGAGATAATGTATAGCAATGAACTGCACCTGCGTTTACTCTAAATGGTCTTGGTGATGTAAATGATGATCCTACTGATTCATTATGAACTAGAAACAAAAAGTTTGATCTACTTCCAATTAACATTCCCTCTCCTTTGTGAAGCATAGATGCAGTATCTACACAAACCCGTTCGCCATCTCCTACTTCTTTAATTTCTGTAATCTTTGCTGGTTTCATATCAAAACTCTTTGTTCCCAAGTATACCATGACTTCGCGAACTTCATTAATTGATGATGTGCTAAATATTACTCCGTCTACCCCTACTTCTAAAATTGAAAACATCTTTCTGACTTCTTCCGGGGTTCTGGCAATGGCAAAGATTTTGGTGTGAATTTTATGTAATTTAGCAATGATGTTTTCTAGTGGGATTATTTTCCAATCTTTTACTTCTATTATTACAAAGTCTAACCCTTTTTTGGCTATGTTGAGAACATTATCAATATCGGCGTTTGATAGAATTTGAAACTTTCTTCCAATTTTTTTACCCTTGGGTTTTGGTCCATCTTTTTCTAATACGACATAGTTTGCTGTACTAGAAGGAAATACCGTTTGAAGTTTTGTTTTTTTATTGCCTAGTTTTTTTGGATCAAGATACACCATCTTGATTCCCTCTTCTTCTAATTGGGGTAGAAGTTTAGATAATTGTGCTTGTGACACTTTAGGTGAAATTATTAATTCTCTTGATTTACTCAATTCTTTTCATTGCTTCCTTTGCTGTTCCTTTTCTGAAAATTATTTCGGCTAATGCTTCTACCATTTTTTCAGGTGTTTTGTGTGCAAAGATGTTTCTACCGTATGTAACTCCTTTAGCTCCTGCAGCCATTGCATCTTCGGTCATTTGAAGAATGTCTAAATCTGTTTTAGCTTTAGGTCCGCCAGCAATTACAATTGGAACTGGTGTAGTCTTGACAATTTTTGCAAACGAATCAATATCACCTGTGTATAATGTTTTTACAATATCTGCACCACATTCTGCTCCAATTCTTGCAACATGTCCAACAATTTCTGGATCATGTGGGTTTTTGATATTCTCGCCTCTTGGATACATCATTGCTAAAAGTGGCATTCCCCATTTGTGACATTGATCTGCCGTCATTCCAAGCTGTTCTAACATCTCTGGTTCTTCCTTACCTCCTATGTTGATGTGTAATGAAACTCCATCAGCTCCCATGGCTGCTGCTTCTTTTACAGTTCCAGTTAACATTTTGCGATTTGGTGCTAATGATAATGATGTGCTACTTGAAAAATGAACTAAAATTCCTATTTTGGTTGGTTTTGGCAATGCTTTGAGAATTCCTTTGTTGATGATTACACTTGTTAATCCGTGTCCTTCACATTTGTAAATTGTAGATGCTGGATCTTCAAGGCCTTCGATAGGTCCATTTGAGATGCCGTGATCCATTGGAATGCATAGCATTCTTCCTTTTCTGAGAATTCGATTAAGTCTAATTTGATTTCCTGATACCATGATTTGATCTGATTTTTGTGCCCTACTTAAAAATAACGTGAATCTTTGAACTCATATTTCTTAAAAATTGTGCACAAATCACCCATTTTGTTTATTTCTTTTTCTGTTCAATATTTCTACCAAGGATTAAATAGAAATTCCAAAGGATGAAGATCACTTGAGTCAGACTATTGAACAAATACAAAAAACCGACATCAAAGACATTTTGGAAAATTCTCTTAATGGTAAAAGACCTGGACCTGAGGATTGTTTGAGATTATTGGAATCTGATGACGTTCATTTGATGGGTCTTACTGCGGGCCATTTAACAAGAAAACAGTTTGGCAAGAAAGCCTCTTTTGTAAATAATATTATTTTGAATTACACTAATGTCTGTATTACTGATTGCAAGTTTTGCGCATTTTATAGATCTCCTGGGGCTGAGGATTCTTACACATTAACACTTGATGAAATTGAAGCTAGGGTAAAAGCTTCTTGGGATATGTTCAAGATTCGCCAAGTCTTGATTCAGGGTGGACACAATCCTCTCTTAAAAATTGAATATTATGAAGATGCATTTAGAATGATTAGAAAAAAATTCCCTTTAGTTGGAGTTCATGGATTATCTACATCTGAAATTGACATGATTGCAAGAGTTGAAAAATCTTCAACTAAAGAAATCTTGTCAAGATTAAAAGATGCTGGTTTACAATCAATTCCGGGAGCTGGCGCTGAAATCTTGACTGACTCTGTTAAAGAAATTATTAGTCCAAAGAAAATTTCTAGTGCTGATTGGATTAGAATTATGGATGAAGCACATTCTGTTGGTATTCCCGGTTCTGCAACTATGATGTATGGTAGTGTAGAAAATAACAATGATATTGTTGAGCACTTTTACAAAATTGTAAAACTTCAAGAAAAAACCCAAGGCTTCATGGCCTTTATCCCATGGAATTTTGAACCAAACAATACCTTGATGCAAGAAGAAGGCATTGTGGAATATGGGACAGGTGGTATCCAGCTATTGAAAATGATTGCAATATCTAGACTTGTACTTGATGGATTAATTCCTCACATCCAATCTTCATGGTTAACTAACGGGGTTGGCATGGCTCAACTTGCCTTGCAATATGGGGCTGATGACTTTGGAGGCACACTAATTGGAGAAGAAGTTGTTTCATGTACTGGTGCACGTTCAACAGAACTCACTGATAAAATAATTGTGGATGCAATTCATCAAATTGGCTATCAGGTAGAAGAGCGCGATAATTTCTATAATCCTATTTCTATATTATAATCCGTAACTTGACCATTTAGCATCTACAAGATCTTTTGTCTTATCATCAACTTTGACTTGTTGTTGAATTTCCCTTTCATATCCTTCTTCTTTGGTTTTTTGAGTTGCATCAATTCCCATTTTAGAACCTAAATTTACCAGTGGTGAAGCTGGATCTAATGTGTCTGTTGGGGTATTGTTGATTATTGTGGTGTCTCTTGCTGCATCTGCTCTTGTAGTGATTGCCCATATCACATCGTTGATATCATGAACATTGATGTCCTCATCTACTACTACAAACATCTTTGTGAGTGACAACTGCCCCATTCCCCAAAGGCCCATCATGACTTTTTTTGCTTGACCTGGATATCTTTTCTTTATTGAAATAATTGCAAATCCTTGGAACCAACCTGCAGGTGGCATACTAAAGTCTACTACTTCTGGATGAAACATTTGAATCAGTGGTAAAAATGAACGCTCAATTACTTTGCCAATAAATGCATCTTCTAGAATTGGTTTTCCAACCACTGTTGTAACGTATATTGGATCTTTTCTTCGCATAATCCCTGTTAGCGTGAATGTTGGATATGGTTCAACTGGAGTATAGTATCCTGTGTGATCTCCAAACGGTCCTTCATCTCTAATGTCTGCAGGATCTACATACCCTTCTAAAACAATCTCTGCATTTGCTGGGACATCCAAATCAATTGTTTTACATTTTACAGTTTTGATTCCTTCTTTTCTTGTAATCCCTGCAAAGAGGTATTTGTCTAGTCCTTCTGGAACTGGAGCAATTGATGAAAATATTGTAGCAGGCTCTCCGCCAATTATGATTGCAGTAGGTATTTTCTCTCCTCTGTCTTTTGAAATATCACTATGGTGAGCCCCCCTCTTGTGTTTTTGCCAGTGCATTAATGCGTGAGTTTTATCTACTATTTGCATTCTGTAAACACCAAGATTTCTAACTCCTGTTTCTGGATGTTTTGTTGCAACCAATCCCAATGTGATGAATCTTCCCGCATCATCGGGCCATGATTTTAGAATTGGTAAATCATCAAATGATGCATCACTTGATGTGATCTCGGTTACAGGCCCACTTGTTTCTGATTTGGGAAATGAAGCAGTCATTTTAGTAAGTTCTGGAAGTTTTTTAATTTTATTTAGTAATCCTGATGGCATGTCCATCTTTGTCATGTCTGCTATACGTTGACCAATTTCAGTAAAGTCAGTCATTTCTAATCCTATCTCCAATCTTTTCATAGAACCAAATGCGTTTCCTAAAACTGGCATATCGTATCCTTTTACATTTTCAAAAAGTAGGGCTGGACCATTAGAGTACATTTCACGTCTCATAATTTCAGCAATTTCTAAATCTGAATCAACTTCTGTTTTAATTCTCTTTAATTCTCCATGCTTTTCAAGTTCTACGATGAAATCTCTGATATCCTCTATTACCACGTTAACTCACTAGTCAAATCAAGTATAAGCTTAACTGGTTTTACATTGGTGGTAGTTCTGTTTTTCTATCATGTCCGCCAGAACCGAATTTGCAGTAAAAACATAATTCTGATTCCATATACTTTAACTGCTCTACTTGAATTGCACCAAGTTTTAGTGCAATTTTTGTTAGAATTTTATATTTTAGTGGCATTGCAGGAATTACTTCATCCATGTAAACTCTATAGTGATCGGGACAAAATTTTAGAGTGACTTTTGACGGTTCTTTGCCTTTTTCATTAACTTGTTTTGTAAAATTGATCTGTTCTCTAATGTATTCATGCTTTGGACATGGACAATCTTTTCCACCTGGATGCTTGTAGGCTGGAGTATTCTTCCAATCAAAATCTGGAAATTCTTTTTCAAAGTCATCCATGCCATCAAATACTCGAATTAGCATATAAAACTTGATCAAAATTAGTTGGCGTAATCAACCCAAATGTACATAAACCCCGGATTGTCCATCAAAATTATGGCAGCTGCTAAAAAGCAAACAAAACAAGATCTTGAATCCAAGATTGCCGAATTAGAAGCAAAGCTAAACAAACTTTCTACTCAGCTAGAATCAAAACCAGCTGAAGTAAAGCCAGCAGAAACTAAACCTGCTGAGGTAAAACCAGCTGAGAGACCTGCAGCAACTACCAAACCAAAAGGTGTTCTACCAAAAGGAATGGAAGCAAAACCCGCAGAGACTAAACCAGCTGAAGTGAAACCAGCTGAGAGACCTGCAGCAACTACCAAACCAAAAGGTGTTCTACCAAAAGGAATGGAAGCAAAACCAGCAGAGACTCCAAAACCAGCTGAGACTACATCACAACCTCCAGCAACTGTACAAGATGCACTAGAGAATGCATACATGACTGCTCCTATGACATCATTCCATGATTACAGAGCCAAAGTCACAGGTTATTCTCCAGCTCCTAACAGATACTTTGTTAGAAGAACTGCTCCTGTAGGAAAAGTTCCAACTCGAAATTGGAATGATCAAAAAGCAACATTGACTGGTTACACAGCACCATCAAACCAGTACTTTGCAACAAGAGCAAGAATTGCATATCATCCTGCTGATAAGACATTTGGAAGTTTTAGTGGAATCAACATGTCCGTTGAAGGCGTTGCTGCACAAGCACAACAAACCCCAACACCTGAACCACCAAAGCCTAAAAGAGGCACACTTCCAAAAGGTTTCTAATTCAATTACATCCATTATTTTATATTTTTAAAAGTAATATTCATCTCTGATCATATTCAATATTGTACGTGGCTCCAAAAATCAATTGTCCTAATTGTCATGAAAACGAATGGCTTGAAAATAATGAATTAAGCTATTTGCCCACTGTTGTGAAATTAGAAGACGGGACTTATGCTGCAGATGCTGCTAGTGGAATCCATGTAAGATTGTGGCGATGCAACAACTGTATGTTTGTAATGCAGTTTTGGGAACCTGATTAGTTGAAAAATAATACAATTTTTACAAAATATTGTTTATTTTTACCAATTAATTTGAACAAAAATTATGGATGATCAAAATGTAAATAAACAATGCTTCCTTGATTGTATGGAATGGCAACAAAAAGAAAAACAAGTACAAAATCGGATCTAGAATCCAAAATTGCTGAACTTGAGGCAAAATTAACAAAATTAACAATGCAACTTGAAGCCAAACCTTCTCCAAAACCCGCAGAGACTAAACCTGCTGAGGTAAAACCAGCTGAGAGACCTGCAGCAACTACCAAACCAAAAGGTGTTCTACCAAAAGGAATGGAAGCAAAACCAGCAGAGATTCCAAAACCAGCTGAGATTCCAAAACCAGCTGAGATTCCAAAACCAGCTGAGATTCCAAAACCAGCTGAGACTACATCACAACCTCCAGCAACTGTACAAGATGCACTAGAGAATGCATACATGACTGCTCCTATGACATCATTCCATGATTACAGAGCCAAAGTCACAGGTTATTCTCCAGCTCCTAACAGATACTTTGTTAGAAGAACTGCTCCTGTAGGAAAAGTTCCAACTCGAAATTGGAATGATCAAAAAGCAACATTGACTGGTTACACAGCACCATCAAACCAGTACTTTGCAACAAGAGCAAGAATTGCATATCATCCTGCTGATAAGACATTTGGAAGTTTTAGTGGAATCAACATGTCCGTTGAAGGCGTTGCTGCACAAGCACAACAAACCCCAACACCTGAACCACCAAAGCCTAAAAGAGGCACACTTCCAAAAGGTATGGGCCAATCACAACAAGCTCCACCGCAGTCAACAAATGTTAAAGATGATGGGAAGTCTAGAGAAGAAAAGCTTGCAGAGTATGAAGCAGAATACTTGCAAAGACTAGAACAACAAAGAATAGATGAAGAAAAAGCCTTTGATGAATTACTTGAAGCAGAATCTAAAGCTAGATCTACTGCAAGTAGAGGCACTTTGCCAAAAGGGTTTGAACCAAAACCAGAACCCGAAGCGCCAAAAACATCTAGAGGCACTTTGCCAAAAGGTTTCTAATCTATCTAAAATCTTTTCTTTACTTATTTTTATTTTAAATTTAGAAAGTCTTCTAGAACTTCTTTAGAATGCCCTGCAGGTTTTACTTTGGGGTATATTTTGAAAATTTTTCCTTTTTCGTTTACTAAAAATGTACTTCTCATCACTCCCATGTATTCACGTCCCATGAATTTCTTCTTACCCCAAACACCAAATGCATTTGAGATCTCTTTATCCACATCTGCCAATAATGGATATTTGATTCCCATTTTATCGCAGAATTTCTTGTGAGAGTCTACATCATCTGGACTGACTCCAATAATCTCGATTCCTTCTTTTTGGAATTTTTTATAATCTTTGGAAAACTCGTCAGCTTCTGTAGTGCATCCTGGAGTGAAATCCTTTGGGTAAAAGTAGATGACATGTTTTTTGCCTTTAAAATCACTTGATTTTACTTTGTTACCTTTTGCATCATTGACCTCGAATTTTGGAACAGTGTCGCCTTCAGAAACCATGTATTGTCAAATGGATTGATCTGTAATTAATTACTTTTTGAGATCAACAGATCCAAAATTAAGGTCGAATCTTTTATATGGATATACGCGAGGCAATAGCTTGATGGTTAATCCAAGAGCATATCTTGCAGAAGCAATTGCAACATATGGTTTAGTATTCTTTGGTCCACTTTCAGTAATTCTAGCAGTTTCTGCATTTGGCGAAGAGTTGACAACACAATCAGTATTGTTCATTTCTCTTGGACACGGTGGTGCCATTGCTTTGATGGTTTATGCATTCGGACATGTTTCTGGTGCACACATTAACCCAGCAGTCACAATTCCTATGATAATTACAAAAAAGATTGGCATTGTAGATGGAGTTGGATATATTATTTCACAATTAATCGGCGCAGTAGCAGCAGCTGCAACACTTGCAGCAATCTTACCTGAACTTGGCGCTAAAGTAAACTTTGGAACTCAAGGCGGTCCAAGTGATTTAATCAACAACAGTATTGGTTCTGGATTTGCAGTTGAGGCAATCTTGACATTCTTCTTAGTTACTGTGATCTTTATGGTTGCAGTTCATAAAAAAGCAACTCCTGGCATTCAAGGACTTGCAATAGGCGGTATGGTATTCCTTATTCACCTCGTTGCTGTGCCATTAACAGGTGCATCAGTAAACCCTGCAAGAACATTTGGCCCTGCTTTAATTTCTGGATTCTGGGAGTTCCATTGGTTATACTGGGCAGCACCAATCTTAGGCGGAATTATTGCAGGTTTGATAATGAATTATGTCTATACCAAACCCGCAGAAAAAGAAGCATAATACTAACATTTTTAAAAATTTGAACTTTTAATTTTACATATGATATCCTCTAATGATGTTTCTCAAATGTTTGATTCCGAATTCCAAAAACTACAAAACCTCATTGACATTGTAAATTCAAAAACTGATTTGAATGTCCATGAAATTGTGGAGACGTACTATCAAGTCATGAGTGTTTCATCTATGGCTACCATGCTCAAACAACAGGCTAATTCTGAACCTAGTCTTTTGTTGACAAAAGCCAATGATGCTGAAAAAACAATTTCTGAAAAATTTAATTCTGTCATTCATCCAAAAATTTTAGTAAAAATATCTTTATCAATTAAAGAAATGACAAAAAATTTACAATCTGGAAATTCAGGAGAAAAATCAAAAGAACAGATTCAATCTGATGCAAAATTGTTTGAAGAGTTACGTAAAACCATGAGTACAAAAGAATTTGTTGAACAATATGAGAAAGGACTTTCTCATGATTAGTGATATTGCAAAAAATTTAGCTGAATTAAAAAAAGAATTTGTTAAAGTCTATGATGGGGATAGCCAAATTCAAGAATTAATTCCAAAATCAAAATCAGATTTGTTTCCGATTGAAAAATCACATTTAGATTTGTTACATGAATTTGCAACAAAGAATCCTATCTATTACAATTCTTTTGAGAAAAAAATTGGTTTAGTTGACTGTGTTGTGTATGAGGGTGATATCAACAAATATTGGCTGAATAGCATCCAACAAGGTTCAAGCAAAGCTCCTTTCTCTCCTACTTGGATGATGTCTGGATATATTGGAGCCCTACTTGCAAAGGAATTGGGATACTCTGAAATACTTGATATTGGTTCAGGTGATGGACGAATTGCATATTGTGCAAAAATCCTTGATTTGGAATCCTACAGTATTGAAATTGATAATATGTTAGTTGATTTACAAAATCTTTTAACGTCAAAACTGAATTTTCATCCTTACTGTGCAGATGCTATTACTTTTGATTATTCATCTCTGAGTCTTTTACGACCTATGTTTTTCATTGGAGGGTTGGCACAAATGGGTGGTATTTTTCTTGCAACTGGTGTGATGGATAAAATCAATTCAATATCTAATCTAAGACAAAATTCTGGTTGGGTGTTTGCTGGAACTTTATCCCAAAAATATGCTCAAGATCCTAAAAATGAGGCCGGATGGGGTACTATGATTGAAAAAAACAATTTAAAATCCATTCGAAATATTTCATTACCTGCTGCTTGGACTATTCATGAATCTGATGATGTACAATACATTTTTGCAGAATCCATCTAATAGCAATCCAAATTAAGCGTGAATTTCCAAAACTTTTTGGACTCGTTGCATAGCTTGGATAGTGCGATTGCTTGCGGAGCAATAGGTCGTCGGTTCGAATCCGATCGGGTCCGTTAATCTTTAAAATTATTTTTAAAATCCTTGAAATTCAGACCATTGTTTTCCTAGTTTGTCGATTATTTTCCAACCTAGTCTATCTATGTTAACATGAGGTTCAGCAATTACTAGTATGATGTATCGTCCGATCGGAAAACTCATCATCACAACTTTTTCTCTTCTTGAAGAAGAGTACTTCACTCTACCCAAATTAGCATCAAAACCTTCTCTATTAGCTACACGATGAGCTAATTCTTGAAACATTTGTTTTCTCCTGGCATCATTCTCAAAAGGAACTATTCCTTTTTTCATATCGCCTACAATTAATTCTCCAGAACTATCAATTAAACCACAAAATCTTATCTCTGGTTCTAACAAAATATTCTCTATTCTATTTTTAAAATCTTCAATTGGAAATTCATTATTTGGCATGATTTGGATGGGTATCTCTCATGTTTAATGAACCTTTTCTATAAAACTCTAATAATTCATGATACATGATATATTATTGGATTATGAAAAATTCTGCTCCCAAATTTTAGATGTAGATCCTAAGATTAGATTTGCCACGGTATTTGATGAATGGTCTGTCAAAGTAGGAGGTGGCATGAGAGAAGGTGTTGAGAGCTTACTTTCTGAGCGTGCATCAAAAGAACTTGTCAATCTTGCAACATTTGATTGGAAATCTAGAAAAGATATGGCTAAAATGTTAGGGAAAACAAAATATACTTTAGCCGAATATGAAACGATTAAACGATTTTCCTTTTATCTTGGAGATGATTATTTACTTCTTGTAAGTGCTGAAAAAGAGTGTGACACCAATTTGGTAGTTGATCAAGTGATCAAACTATATTATGAAAACCAAGACTGATAATTTGAAAACCAACTTGAATCTTTTTATGAGTAAACAATGAATTAGTATTATGGAATTAAAATCAGAAAAATCGATTAAAGAGTACCTTGAAAAATTACCTGACGATACTATAATCAAATATTATCTTGATGTGGAATACAGTCCATTTCCAGTTTTAGTCATTGAAGAATACACTCGACGATTCAAACGAAAAACAAAAAACGAAATCATTAAAGATCTCAAATTACAATCTCGTCTTGCAAAAAAGAAAACTCTCGAATTGAGTTCAATGGCTAAAAAACATAAGCTAGTTGATGATGTTACTAGAGAAAAATCTGAAGAGATCATCAAACATGCAAAGAAGAGAGGATATGAAATTAGTGGACAAATCGCTTCAAAGGGAAGTATTTTAGGTTCTAAATTAAAAAAGAAAACATCTTCTACGATAAAATTTGGATTAAAATCTGGGAAGAACCTAAAACCTTCATCCAACAAAGATCTTGATTTATTGAAAAAACTTGGAGACTTGCAAAAAGCAGGAATCATCACCAAGAAAGAATTTGAAGAAAAAAAGAAAAAGATCCTTTCTAAAATTTAATTTTTTAATTTTTACCCTATGTTTTAATATGTGTTATATTGTATAATTTTTGAAAATAATGGCTGAAGAAGAGAAACCTGCATCATTAAAATTTGAAATTTTAGATAAAATTGCTGCACTTGTTGCAGCCGCATTTGGTTTAGTTGCTGCGTTAGCTTGGAACGATGCCATCAAAACTTTATTCAAAGAAATCTTTGGAACCACTGATCAACTGGGAGCGATGCTTGCATATGCTATTGTAGTAACCGTAATTGCAGTCATTTTGACTATCTTTGTTGCACGCGCTGCATCGAAAGCCAAATCCATCATTACTAAAACATACAAATGCAGTTTATGTGATTACAAAACTGAGTCTCAACCTGATTTTATGGAACATGTGACTAAAGATCACGCTGCTAGCGAAGATAAATTTCTCTCCAAATGAAATACCTTAAATTTTAAGAATTTTTCCTAAATGTTGTTGAATTCTTTTTTGGGTCTTTCTATGTTTTCGATTATCTTTGCATTCTTGATTTTTGTAAATATTTTTCCTGCTGATGCAACTCAAGCTGAAGGAAAATCGGGATGGGCAGTAATGTCCGACAAAGTTTGTGGGGACAAGTTATGTTCAGAAATAAACTCTACTTCTGAAAATTCTATTTTTTCATCCATTGTATATTTCCCTCCGCCTTTAATTCAAATCTCACAAGGTATTGATCCTTCAAACGTAACATGTACTGAAGGAAAAGCACTGATTCTAAAACAATCAAATGGATTGCCTGCATGTGTTAATCCTGCAAGTATTGAGAAATTAATTACAAGAGGCTGGGCAATTCATATTCTGCCTGATTATGTTGATAAAAATAACACTGAAATTTTTTCATTGGGAACTTATTTGACCACATCTGAAATGGTTGTCTATTTTGATAATACTTCGGGATACTTGGCAAGACCTGTTGATGATGGAAATTACCCTGGCGTTGTCATGATTCATGAATGGTGGGGACTAAATGCCAACATCAAGGAGATGGCAGATAAACTTGCATCTCATGGATATGTAGTACTTGCAGTTGATCTTTATGATGGAAAAGTTGCAACTACATCTGATCAAGCCAGACAACTAATTACATCATTTAATTCTGAATCTGGAATCCAAAATATGAATTCTGCAGTTTCCTTACTGAGTGATAATTATTCTACAAACACTATAGGTTCAATTGGATGGTGTTTTGGTGGCGGTCAATCATTGAATCTTGCACTTGACAATGATGAAATGGATGCCACTGTAATTTACTATGGTTCGCTGGTAACTGATACTGAAGATCTCTCTTCTATTGATTGGCCTGTTCTTGGAATATTTGCTGGATTGGATAAAGGAATTCCAGTTGCCACTGTCAATGAGTTTGAATCTGCATTAAATGAAGTGGGGGTGGAGAATCAAATTTACATCTATGATGGCGTTGATCATGCTTTTGCTAATCCTTCTGGGGAGAGGTATGCTCCTGATGAATCTAAATATGCCTGGGATCTCACTCTCTCCTTTTTAGAATCGAATCTAAGATGATTTTAAACAAAAAGTTACTCGTATATGAAGATCTTAAATATTATGATTCCTTGAAAAAGTAATGAGTCGTGAAGATTTCAATTATTCTTCTATTCTGATTCAAGACATAATGACTCGAGCCTTGATTACTGTGAATCTTTCTACCACTGCATTTCAGGTAGCAAAAATGATGGAACAAGGTGGAATTGGAGCGATAATGGTTCAGGATGATTCTAATCCTGTAGGTATTGTTACAGATAGGGATTTTGCAACAAAAATTGCAGCAAACAATCTACCTCTTGATACTCCTGTAGAAAAAATAATGTCTTCTCCTTTGATTACAATTAATCACAATGAGTCAATTTCATCTGCTGCTGAAAGAATGACTAGTAAAAAAATTAGAAAGCTTGCAGTTACTGAAAATGGCAAGATAGTTGGAATAGTTACTTCTACTGATCTAGTTACTCAATTAACTAAATAACTAGAAAGTTTTTGTCTTTCTGAGAAAAACTGTAACTGATGCCATGTAACATGCAGTTGCAATTATTTCTGAAATCAGTGATGCCAAATATGGCTCGATCCCACATTCAAGAAAATAATACAATGTGGGCCATCTTATTCCTAGATAGATGATTTCACCTACTCCAAATGATGAAATCAAAGCAAGTAATTCTTTTTTGATTAAATTTGACTTCATGGCCTTGTATCTGTCTTTATTGTCCCAGTAAAACAATGCAGAAAAAATTCCAAAATAAATAATGTATCCGATAATTATTGTAATTGTTGTGTTGAGATAATTTTCTTGATCTCCGAGTATCTGTGCAGCCACTGCAGATAGCGATGCTGAGATTACAAAACAAATGAGAAAGTTTCTATTGATTTGCAATAATTGAGGATTTAATTTCATGCTGTGTCTTTTGTAACTGTTATTTTGAATCATTTCATAAATTAAACTATGAAAAAGCGATGTGAGTGGGCAAAAGATGAACCTAATACTACCTATCATGATGATGAATGGGGAACCCCTCAACATGATGATCAAAAATTATTTGAATTTCTGATATTGGAAGGGGCACAGGCTGGCTTGTCATGGACTACAATTCTTAACCGAAGAGAAGGCTACAGGAAGGCATTTTCTAACTTTGATGCTAAAAAAGTCTCAAAATACACTCAAAAACGTGTGGAAAAACTACTCATAGACGAATCTATAATTCGCAATAGACTCAAAGTTAATTCTGCCATAAATAATGCAAAACTCTTCTTAAGAATTCAAAATGAATTTGGTTCTTTTGATAAATATTTGTGGGCATTTGTAAATCATAAACCCATTAAAAATAAATTCACAAGACACTCTGAATTACCTTCAACTAGTGAGATTTCTGAAAAATTAAGCAAAGATCTCAAAAAACGAGGTTTTAATTTTGTAGGGCCTACAATTTGCTATGCTTTGATGCAGGCAATAGGGATGGTAAATGATCACACTTCCGAATGCTATCTATATCAAAAATGAACAAATTATCATTGATTTGCTTCAAATTTTTTGAGTGTATCACTGTATAGGTTCATTGGAACTATTTTGACTGTACTCAAAGATGAAATTCCTACATCTATGCATAATTTTTCAATGTCATGTGCATGGACTGCATCAATTACTATTATCCACTCATGTTCTAAGACTGACATGTAAAATTCTACAATTTTATTGATTTGATATTTCTTCATTTCACGGTCCATATTTTCTCTTAGTTTCATGAATATTTTTTTACTACTCTCATTGTTTATTGGACATGATTCTGGACTGTGTACTGCAAAGACACCAAATAGCATACTGACTACTAAAATGAAATTACTATTAAACTTAATCTTGAATTGATATTTTGTATTAATTTTAGATTATATTCTACAATTTTTAATTGTGTGTGATACATGTGATCTCGAAATTTTCACGATTTTTAAAGACTGCTGGTCCTGGAGTCTTGTTTGCATGCACTGCGATTGGTGTTTCTCACCTAGTACAGTCTACTAGGGCAGGAGCTGATTTTGGTTTGATGATTTTGGGCTTTGTTATTTTGGTCACCTTGTTGAAATATCCCTTCTTTGAGTATGGCTCTCGATATGCAAATTCTACTCAAACTAGTATCATAGATGGCTACAAGAAACTTGGCAAACCTGCACTGTGGTTGTACTTTTTACTTACGATTTCATCGATGTTTTTTGTAACAGGAGCAGTTGGATTTGTAACTGCTGGATTTTTTGAAAATCTTTTCGGTGTTGATTTTCTTGGAGAATGGACCGTGGTGATATTATTTGTAATCTGTGTTTTAATTTTGGCTGTTGGTAAATACAATGTGTTAGATAGTATGATTAAGATAATTGCAATTGTCTTACTAGTTTCTACTACCTCTGCATTTTTGTTTGCAATGTATAATGGGCCTGTTGAACCCGTACAGGGGTTTCAACCTAAAGAACTATGGGAAATTTCTGGAATTTTTTTCTTACTTGCATTGATGGGATGGATGCCAACAGCTGTGGATCTTTCCAGCTGGAATAGCTTATGGACTTTGGAGAGAATGAAACAAACAAACTACAAACCAACACTCCGAGAGACCCTTTTTGAATTTCGTTTGGCTTATTTTGTAACTGGTGTGCTTGCAATAATGTTTGTTGCATTGGGGACATTCATCTTTTATGGTTCTGGAGAGGAACTTCCTAACAACAATTCTCTTTTTGCACACAAAGTTGTAACCCTATACACTGAAACAATTGGGGATTGGAGTTATATCATAATTGCAGCATCTGCGTTCACTGTAATGTTTGGAACCATTCTTGCAGTTTTTGATGGATATTCTAGATCATTGCAAAGAACAGTAGAGTTAATTTTTACTAAAGAGGATAAAGTACGCACAAAATTTAGAACATTTTACGTTCTTTTTTTAATTATTCTATCTGTTGGTTCATTTGTAATTATTTCACAATTTCAAGATAATTTGAAAGATTTGGTGGATTTTGCAACTGTCTTGTCATTTATCATCGCACCTATAATTGCAATTTTTAATTTTAGATTAGTTACAGGAAAACATCTTGAGAAAGAGCATCAACCCTCTATTTTATTGAAAATTGTTAGTTTTGCAGGTATTATTTTCTTAAGTGGGTTTGCAACTGTCTTCATTGTTCTAAAATTTAACCCTCTTAATTGAAAATCATTTAAATTCATAATGCACTAATTCTTTTTATGAAATCTTTAATCATGTCCTTACTTGCAGTTTCTATTGTTTTTGTAGCTGGCCTGTCATTAACTGTGTCTGCAACTGATCCGAATATTCCTGAATGGATTAAAAACAATGCAAAGTGGTGGTCTGAAGGTTTAATCAACGAAACAGAGTATCTTCAATCATTAGAGTATTTGATTAATAATGGAATGATTAACGTACCAATTCCAATTACTGATGTTACTGCTGCACAAACTAAGTACTCTGATGAAGAACGTGCACAATCATTTAGAGTAATGATTTCTAATATCATTCAACCATTGCCTGTTCACTTTTTTGAAAAGTTTGCATTTGCCAATGTGGACTTTGCTGATCCAAATGATCCGCGTGGAAGAATTTATGACTTTCGTGAAACTAATCCACAATTCTATTTAGAATCAGTCCCTAGTGTTGACAAGGCCCCTTTCTATGATTTTGTATCTGATTGGATGGATAGGGGTGATTTGCTAAATGAATTTGATTTGGCTGTTGACGTTCTTGATGGAACTGGTGCTGTAATTCAAACTTGGGATTTTCAGAAATGTGAGATAACTGGTTATGGAACATATCTTCACGATACCACATTCGTCTATTCATATTCTGGTCTACCTGATAGTGAAATCCGTGATAGGGCCAATTTTTCATGCGTAGGAGTTTCTCTTAAAACTCCATAATCTAGAATTTTAGCAAGTTTTTTAATGTAAACAATTGACATGGTATTATCCTCATGAAACTTTCCCCTAAAATGAAAAAAGCCCTAAACGATCAAGTCGCACTTGAAGCCTCTGCATCAAATAGTTACTTGGCAATGGCATCCTGGTGTGAAGTAACAGGATATCAGGGAGCTGCAAATTACTTTTACGCCCAGTCTGATGAGGAGAGAACTCATATGCTAAAAATTGTACATTATCTTAATTCACTTGGTACCATTGCAACAATTCCTGCAACAAAAGCTTCGTCTGATTCTTACAAATCTCTTGAAGTGCTAATTACAACTGCCTTGAAAAATGAACAAGCAGTAACTAGAGCAATTCATAACATGGTGGAGATTGCACAAAAAGAAAAAGATCATTCAACATATGTTTTCCTAGAATGGTTTGTAAATGAACAAGTACAAGAAGAAACAAAGTTTGAAACAATTTTACAAAAGTTTGATCTTCTTGGTAGAGACAAACTAGGAATAAATGAGATTGACAAATTCCTCGCTACTGAAGCCAATGCCCCACCTGATCCTGCAGTATAGATTTTCTAAAATAATTAATACCCCGTCATTTTCAAACATTTCATGACAGTTACTGTAACTAGAAAACCGGGTGGTATCACTCAACTCTTCAATACTGAAACTGGTAGAGTTACCTACAAGTGCAAGGCAGAATCTGCATTCATGCTAATTGAGGCATTTGGAGGAATTGTAAAATTCAATCAAAAAGGGGCAATTGCAACTGTAACTGGACATATTACTGAACTTGAATCCTGTGATGTAATTAAGAAAGGACATTCAGAATACAAAGAAGCATTAATTGCTATTGTCACATCACATGAAGAATTTGCACAAAGTATTTCTGATTCATATCAAAAAGAAATCCGTGAACTTGAAAATAAATTATCTTCTCTTTAATTTTAATAAATAAAAAATTCTGCAAAACTACTTTAACCGTAAATCATACAGTGTTCGCATTCACAAACTTCCTGTTCTTTTGATTTCTTTAGGCATTTTTTATGCTGACCTGCTTGACATTGCACACAAATCTCTTCAAGGTTTTCAACACTTGTGTATTTTTTAGACTGATCAAATCCAAATCCTCCATCTTGTGGTCCTACCATACATTTACTAAATTGAGGCTCTATTTCTACTTCACTGATTGATTGCTGATTCTATTGTCTCTTGCAAGTATTTCTTGTTGGTTTCAATTATTCCCCTTATTTCAAAAGTATCTACATATCCTCCAACTGACGCTCTAGTTGCTTTGAGCAAATAATGTAGTGCACCTTCTTCAATTTTCCCCACATAGTATCCGTAGAGAAAATCTGCTTCATCTTTACACTTCCAAATTTGTTTGATTGCAGGAAATGTTTGTTTGATTTCAGAGGGTATTTCTTGAATTCTTCTTTGAATGTATTGATCTAGTGATTTTCTAATTGTTGAATCTTGCAGCAATTCAATATTTTATTGGGAGCTTACATTTTAGTCCTTTTTCTTTTCGTCTTTTTTATTGTCCTCTGGATTGTCCCACATGTGCATTGTGCCTCTAACCATGAAAGAACCTACAATTATTGCGATTAATCCTGTAAATATGAATAAAAAGAATTTTCCAATATCTTTGATGCTTGCCACGTTGTATTCAGTTAATCTGTCTAGTTATAATTGTCTAAAATTTATCAATTAGATTCAATAATGAGTCTGAAAAATTCTTCTCAAATGTCTAAAATTAAACAGATTGCAGCCTGGATTGCAATTATTGGTGGTGGTATTGCATTCTTCTTCTTCTCAATAGAGATGGCTGAATTCATGCGATAGTGTGAAAACTAAATACATTCAATTTTAAAATATTATTTGTGATAACTGAGGAAATTAAGAATTTTCTAAATTTACAAAAATTAGGATATGTTGCAACTGTTTCATCAGATGGAAAACCCAACATTTCTCCAAAAGGAACTATAATTGGATGGTCTCCTAGGGTACTATCTTTTGCAGATATTCGTTCACCTGACACTATGAAGAATCTGAATATCAATCCTAATGTGGAAATTAATGTAATTGACCCTCTTCTTCGTAAAGGATATCTGTTCCAAGGTAAGGCAAGAATTCTTGAAGAAGGATCTTTGTATCAAGAAATATTGAATCATTATAGGCAAAATGGAATTAAAAGTCCGATAAATTCAATCGTGCTAGTTGATGTGTCTCATATCGCTGAGGTGATTTCTCCTTTGTATGATCTTGGAATTTCTGAAGAAGAAATAAAATCCAAATGGCAAAAGCATTTTGCTATTCTATGATTTATCAAGTGATTGCGTAGTTTGTTTTATTTTTTCTAAATCTTTTTTTGTATTCTCATGTTCTTCTCTTTCTTTTTCTAATAATGATTGAACTGTTTCCAATTCCTTTAGTGTTGTATTTAATTTTGATTTTAGTGAACCTACAACTGCACTTGCCGCCTCTATAATTCCTGCTGAACTTTTTTGATTCTCGTTATTTATTCCGATAAATTCTTTTTCAGAATGGGTGAGAATACTTGTATCTTCAAAAGTATCTTTTTTATCTAATTCTGATTTTGCATTGTATAATCTAGAGTTTGCCTCCTCTAATTCTTTTTCAACTTCCACTTGTTGTTTTTTAATATTATGTAGTACTGATTGTTCTTGCTCAATTTGTTCTTTAATTTCATCATGTTTTTTTGTAAATTCATCTAATTCTTCTTTTATTTTTGAATGATCTCCTTTTGTCTTGTTAAATTCCTCTACTGATTTTGAATCTTTAATTAATTCTGCTTTTTTGGCTTTTTCTCTTGTTTCTCTGTATTCTCGCTGAATTATGTCCAGTTCCATCTTTTTCTGATTAAGTTCTTTTTTCACTAGCATCAAGCTGCCCACTGTTGAACTGTATTCTTCTTTGACGGTGTTAATTCTTTGATTGATTTCATCTATCTCTGTTTGTTTTTCTCTGAATTCCGTTTGTAATTTTTCAACTTCTGCTTCAAGTTCTGTTTTTAGGGTTACCTCTGCGCTGTTATCTGGTATGTCTTCTGCTTTCTTTTTACCAAAAAATCCCATATCTCTTAGTCTAATTTATCCAAAAGATGAACCTTTCTTATTTTTGTTTGATTTTCCATCTGAAGAATTTCAGATAAAACCCAATTCCTCCAATAATTAGTCCTCCTGCCCATGCAATTACACTCATACTTTTTGGAACAATTGCTTCTTGTGGTCCTATGATGAGTAACAATGCTCCTAGGATGATTAATGCAAATCCTCCACTGTTTTTTGATTTGTTGTGTTCTCCGTGAACCATGATTAAACATACTCTGAAAGTGTTTTTGCAACTTGCTTTCGCCCAATGTCTGAAATGAATGGTCCAATTTTAGGGCCTCTGGAAGTTCCTAATATGATCTGATATAATATTTTAAAGAAATCTTTTGGTTGAACATCATTTGATTTTGCAATTTGATATATTGTATTTTGAATATCGTCTAGTTCTTCATCTCCACCCAATGCTTCTACAAGTAATTTCAAGGCCTTTTTTTCAGTATCATCTAAATCAATTTGAGTTTTTTCTTGCTCATCAAATTCGTTTGAATAGTTTCCTGCCAGTTCTATGAGTTTCTCTATTTCTGGTTCTGGATTTTTAATTACTCCATAATCTAATAATTTTTTCATTACTCGCTCGCTTCTGTTTTCTTTGAATATTTTTGCTAATTCAACCAACAATCTATAGTTAACATGTGTGCTTGATTGTTTTGGAGGGTTTAGGAGATTTACATATTCATACAACCCTTTAGATTTTGTTAATTTTGCTTGATTGTCCACTTTAATTCGTCCAAAGTAGATATCTTCTAATTCATTGTATTCACTCATCAATCCTGGAATGTCATCAAACCCTAATTCTCTTGCACCAGTAATTCTTTTGTAAAGTAATAGTAAGATTGATTTTGGAGTGCCAAACTCTAGCCATTTTTGTGCAGTGATCACATTTCCTAGTGATTTTGAAATCTTTTTTCCTCCCTTGTCTAGAAACATTTCATACTTTACATGGTGCGGGTGTGGAAATTCTAAAATTTCATCTGCAACCCAGTCATTTACTTTTACTGAGTCCATGATGTCTTTGCCATATGCCTCAAATCTAATATCAAATGCTTTCCATCTTGCTGCAAATTCTACTTTCCAGGCTAATTTCCCAAGATCTTTGCCAATATCTGCCTCCCCTATGTGACCGCATCCTTTGACTTTTTTTGAACCAATTTCTGTATCATGGCAAGTGTATTTCACTTTCTTCTCATCTGCAATGTATTCAGTTGCTTCTGCTGTGTAGAGGCGATTACAATTTGCACAAACTGGAAAATATGGCAGGTATTTTTGATATTTTTCCTGTCCTACAAGTTCAGAAATTTTATCTCCAATTTTTGCACTGTTTTGTAAGATTGTATGGATTTGTTCTTTTAGCAATCCTTGTTTGTAAGTGTCAACTGCTCTTCTAAATTCATATTTTACTCCTACTTTGTCTAATCCTTCTAATAGGATACTGCTCATATGCATTCCGTAAGAGTCATGACATCCGTAAGGATCTGGAATTAATGATACTGGTTTTGCAATGTGTTCTTCTAATCCAAACTCTTGCATCCCTTCTGGAATTTTTCTCAATCCATCAAGATCATCTGAATATGCAATCAATTCTGATTTATGTCCTAAGTTTTCTAATGCGAGTTTAACACCATATGCTCTTACTGCATCCCCTAAACTCCCAATGTGTGGAATTCCAGATGCTCCTAACCCACTCTCAACTCTGAGCAGATCTGTATTCCTTCCCAATGATTTTTCTCGTTCAAGTAATTCTGAAGCTAATTTATCAATCCAAGTTCCTTTTCCGATAGTTTCTAGTTCTGTCATTTCTTTTCTCTAATTCAATGTCTTGGACATGTATGGCCCATATAACGAATACCCTAATTTTTGATAATATTCTCTTGTACCGACTGCACTAATTACTAAAAGTTTTTTAGCATCAAACTCTTCTTTGGATATTTTTTCAGCCTCTTTCATCAAATTCTTTCCCAATCCTGTATGTTGAATTTCATCCTCTTCTTTTTCTCCTAGTTTCAAAGATTTACCATACACGTGAATTTCTCTTACTATGCATGTGTCTTGATTGATTTCATCTCTATGTGCATCGGCACTTGGTTTTCTTAATCGTAAAAATCCATAAATTGATTCATTCTTGTCCTCATATGACAAGAATACCTCTTTCCCGTTCGATGAATCATAATTGATTCTGTTTAATTTCACCTCTCCACCATCTGTTTTTTTGTTAGTCAGCCCTGCTTCTCTACATCTGATACATTTGCAAGAAAGTCCCTGTTTTGCAAGATTTTGGTGTACAATTTGTCTTAAATTGCCTGATTTTGGCCCTGCTATGATCTCTCCTGGTGTAATTTCTCTTTGAACTCTCATAATTCGCACCCATTTTGGAACATTTCTTTTTGCCTCAGTTAACACCTTGATCATATCTTCATCTGAATACGGTGTATATTTTCCCTGCTTGTATTCTTCATACAGTGGAGTATTTTCAATAACTAACGATGGATAAATTTTCAACATATCTGGACGTAATTGTGGGTCTGAAAATAATTTTTTAAAATCTGCAATGTCTTCTTCTGGTCTCATTGTAGGTAATCCTGGCATCATATGTGCAACTAGTTTGTATCCTGCATCCTTTGAAATCTGAAATGATTCAATCACATCATTATAGTTGTGACCTCTGTTAACTATTTCATAAACTCGTTCTTGCAATGATTGAACTCCGATCTCTACTCTTGTAATTCCATAACTTAACATTAAATCCACATGTTCTTTCTTACAATAATCTGGTTTTGTTTCAATTGTAAATCCTACATTTCTTATTGCTGCATGCTCGTTGTTTGATTTTGCCTCTTCCAAATCTTTTGAATCTGTACCGTTTAATGCGTCATAACATGATTTAATAAAATCTTTTTGATAGTCTTTTGGCATGAATAGAAAAGTTCCGCCGACAATTACTACCTCCATTTTAGATGGGTCGTGTCCAAAAGCAATTAATTTTTCAATTTTTGAGGAAATTTGTAATTTAGGATCAAATTTATTTTCAATTGCATTCAGTGATGATGGTTCTTTTCCTGTGTAGCTGTTAGGGGAATTAAATTCAATTCCTCCCGGACAATACGTACATCTACCATGAGGACACGCATATGGTTTTGGCATTAATGCTACTACTGATACCCCTGATGCTGTTTTAGCTGGCTTTCTTATCAGCACTTTTTTTAATTTGTCAAAATCTGCTTCTTTTACCATTGATAGTATTTCATAATTTTTTGGAATTCTACTTAGTGCATATTTGGTACAAATTTTTATGATTTCTTCTTTTACTTGTTTTTTACTTGGTTCTTGAATTGTTAAAAGATTCTGAGTGATCTCATCACATGCTTTGGATATGACGGGGTCAAGCTTATTCATAACTACTCATTCAGATTTGGACATAAATTCGTTAAATAATTTGGCATATTTGATATCTATTTACGCGTGGTTGATTTTCTTTTGACACTCTTTTTGGCTGGTTTTCTCTTTACCTCCTTTTTCTTCACTACACTCTTTTTGGCTGGTTTTCTTGTTGTTGATTTTTTTACAATTTCTTTTTTGATGGCTTTTAATTCATTTAACTCTGATTGATTTTTTTTAATTTCTGCCTTGAATGAATCATTGTTTGTTTCTGACATGAGTTGCCATGAATAATTTTCTATATGATTTAAGACTTGTTAGTGTGTTATTCTGATTTTGTTTCTGTATTTTTGGTATGTGTGTTGTCGCTTTTTCTTTGTTCTTTTCTATATTCCATCTTTAGCCATATTGGTGTGATGATAGTAGTTACTGCTACCATGATTACAATCGTAGAGTACACTTCTGATGTAAGAATTCCAGCAGTTACCCCTACTCCTGCAACAATTAATCCTACTTCTCCTCTTGAAATCATTCCAATTCCAACTCGCATTCCTTGCTGTTTGCTTTTCAAAAACAGCATTGCAGGTAATCCACATCCAAATAATTTTGTTACAATTGCAACAACAATCACCACTCCACTTAAAATTAAAATCTCCATGTTGACTGCTCTTAGGTCTACTTGTGCACCGATAATTGCAAAGAACAATGGTGCAAAAATCAAACCTATCTTTCCAACATAGTTTTCTATTTTTTCAAATACTTTGGTAGTTGACAATGCCATTCCTACTGCAAACGCACCTACTATGGGGGACAATCCTATGGAACCTGCAAGGGCTGCCGCACCAAAGAACGACGCAGTTGCAATTCCCTCTACACTTCCCTTTGCCTTCCATAATCTCGGTGTGATTATTTTTGGGATTATTACTACTGCCACAACTAGCATTATTGCAAAGAACCCTAATACTTGTAAAATTGTAATTGTAATTTCTGTAATGTCGATATTGTCTACTCCTCCATCTGAACCTGCAATTGATGATACAACTGATAATACTGCAATTGCTAAAATATCGTCTACTACTGCTGCTCCTATTATGAGTCTGGCTTCTGGAGTTTTAATCTTGCCAAATTCACTTAGCACTTGAATTGAAATTGCGATACTTGTTGCAGTAAGTGCTGTGGCAATCAACATTGATTGTAATGCGTCGAATCCAAACATTTGAAAAACTGCAAGACCTGCAAAGAATGGAATTACTACTCCAAGTGCTCCTACTGTAAATGACGCCTTTCCGCCTTTGAGGAATTCCTTTGGTGTCATTTCTAATCCTGCCATGAACAAAATTACAATTGCTCCCATTTCTCCAAGAATTTTAATTTCATCATTAATCTGCAGCAATTGTTTTCCGTCAACTACAAAGAACCCTCCTAACGCAAATGGTCCTACGATCATTCCAGCTAGCAATTCTCCCAAAACGATTGGAAGTTTTAATCTGAGGAATACCTCTGCCATTAGTTTAGCTGCAAAAAGTAAAATTCCAACCCCAATTATTGTTTCAATAAATTGTGCCTCTGCCATCTTTTCCTGATGGATGTTTGAAAATCTGCCATATAAGGTAATATTAGTTTAAAAATTATTTTGCTGTTAAACTAAGCAATCTTTGTAGAATTTACAAAAACACCTTTTTTGGAAATAATCTGCCCGATTTCCTGACTTGAAATTTTATACTTTTTGAATATTGATTTTATTCTTATTGCCTGATCTTTTGGTGCAATCACACAGAATCCAACTCCCATGTTGAATGTCTTGTACATTTCTTCTGGTTTCACTCCTTGTTCTTCCACTAATCCCATAATTGGTGGAATTTTTGGCAGTGAATCTATCTCATAACCAATATTCTTGAGACGTAATAGTTTGGTAAATGAACCTCCCGTTATGTGCGCAAATCCATTAATTTTGCATTTTTGATTAATTTCAAGAACTGGTTTTGTGTAGATTTCAGTTGGTTTCAGTAATGCGTCTCCAATCATTCCCACTCCTTTGACTTTGTCTTTTACCGAGTATTTTGTTAATATGGCTTTTCTTGCAAGGGAGTACCCGTTTGAATGAATGCCTGAGCTGTTTACTCCGATAATCACGTCTCCTGCTTTGATTTTATTTCCTAGCACCATCTCTTTTTTTTCCAGTAATCCTACTACCATTCCTGCCAAATCAAATGCAAATCCATTTCCTTCGATGACATCTGGCATGATTGCTGTCTCTCCTCCTACAATTGGCATTGCTGATTTTTTAGCACCTGTTACTAACCCTTCTACAATTTTTTTGAATATTGTTACATCGTTTTTGTTAGCTGCGATATAGTCTACAAATGAAATTGGCGTTGCACCGATACAAATTATGTCATTAACATTCATTGCAACACAATCAATTCCGATGGTGTTGTATTTTTTCATCATATTTGCAATTACTACTTTAGTTCCAACACCATCCGTATGTGTTGCTAACAATTTTCCGCCTGGAATCTCTACAATTCCTGCATAATGGCCAAACCCATGTGTCATCTTTGCTTTTTTCTGTAGTTTATGAGTGGATGAAATTAATTTCCCGATTGCTTTTTGGCTTTGTTTAATTTTAGAAATATCCACTCCTGCTTTTTTGTAGGTCAGAGCCATAGTTTGTTGCGCTTTTGCTGTGAATAAAAGAATTTGCCTATTGTTTCGATCACATGTACATGCCGGATATCTCTTCCCTATGTTTTGCATATTTCTGAGACAATTCGCTGAATTCTGAATGAATTCTATCTTTTTGTTTTTGAAGTTCTGATGTATCTATTTTCATATGATAAAATCGATTTAGTGCTTCAATTAGAGTTGCAGCAGCTGCAGAATCTGGTGCTTCTTTATTTGCTCTTGCCAATAGGGCCAATCCCTGAATATCTCTAACTAGGCACTCATTTAGTATGCCTCCTGGAATGCCTGTGATGAACCCTTGAGGAATCATGTTGATGTTTTTTTCTGCCATGGTTCTTACTAGATCTTCTTCTGCTGCACAGTATGCTTTATCATCGTGCTCTGTGCTTGCAACTCCGTCTAAAATTACAATTTCTTTAGAGCCTTTTTGTGCTGCCCAATCTAAAATTGAAGACACAAGCGTGTATAGTCCCTCCATTCTCAATGTTATCTCGCAAATTATTGCACAAACTGTTCCTTCCTTATTTGCATAAAATCGGAATGGATGACGTAATCTGCCTCTCATGAATACTGTTGATGGTGGGAGATATTTTGATCTCATCACTGCAATTTCATCCATCTTTAATTCTGTGATGATGTGATTAATTGCGACAGGACCTACAAGACCTGCCCCTACAAACCCTGCAAATATTATTGGACTTTTTAATTCTACTTTTTTTAGTTCAAAAACTTCAGCTTCTGGAAATTCTTTTTGCACTGCCTTCATCAATTTATCTGACTAATTACTTTTGTCAATGCATTGATAGTATATGAAAATAAAAAAAAACAGGATTAAACTATGTAATTGTTCTTTTGCATAAAGAGATTCAACATAATTCGTCCTTTGTCTGTGATTGTATAGATCACATTTGCTCCCACTGCTTCTTTGCTGATGAATTCATAATCTACACACAAGTGCAAATAATTTAGAAATGATTTTTTCATCCTGATTTTTGATTTTGAATACAAATTAGAGAATGTCATTGGATTTCCTCTTAATTGGTATAACAACTTCAATAGAGATAACGTGCTGTAATCTCGTGTTCTTGCTTTTACTGCATCTAGAACTTGCTCATCTCTATGTATGATAAAATCCTTGAATTGATCTGCCACTTCTAGTGGTACGTATGTCAGTCTTGCTCGCATGATACCGTATAGTACGGTACATTACCTTATTAGTGTTTGACATGATTTTTGTTGATCTTTCTAGCTGGTTTTTTTACACCTAATCGTGCCTAGATCGGCTATTTTGGAATTAGCTTGAATTGCTTGATTTGTGAAATTATAGTATATCATCTGATTTAAACTACTGCCTATCAAATTCAATTTGTGGAAATTGCAATAAATGCTATGCTGACTATTGTTGGTTTAGCCCTGCTATGTTTTGGTGGTAACTGGCTGGTAAGTGGTGGTGTTGCAATTGCAAGAAAATTCCGTATTAGCAATCTTGTAATTGGAATGACTATTGTTGCATATGGTACTTCAACTCCTGAACTTGCAGCAAGTGTTGCAGCGGCTGGAGAACACAGTGCAATAATTCTTGGAAATATCGTTGGAAGTAATATTGCAAATGTTGGTATGGTGATTGGTATAGCTGCAATTTTAGTTCCACTTGCAGTACACAAATCTGTACTGCGAAAAGAAATTCCAATTATGTTGGGCGTTTCTGTTTTATTGGTTTTATTATCCTTTGATGGTGAACTTTCTCAATATGATGGAGTTCTATTGTTGGCTGGTTTGGGGGTGTTTGGATATTATACATACAAAGATGCAATGAAACAGCGAACAGAAAATAAAGATGAAATTGAATTAGGTGCAAATAATATTTATCTAAAATCTGCTGGATTAATTGGAATTGGTGTTGTCTTGTTATATGTCGGTGCTATACTTACAGTTGACAATGCAGTAATTTTAGCTAAAGAATTTGGATTATCTGAACAGATAATTGGACTAACTGTTATTGCTATTGGAACTTCACTACCAGAATTAATTACATCTATAATTGCAATTAGGAAAGGCCATACTGATATTGGTGTTGGGAATATCATTGGAAGTAATATTTACAATATTTTAATGATAATGGGAGTTGGTGCCGCCCTTGGTGGCGTGATGGTTGGCACTGATGTTTATGTTGACTATGCAATTATGATCATCTTTGGTTTGTCTTTGCTTATTGCATTAAAAACTGGAATGATTGGCAGGGCCATGGGTGTTTGTTTGGCTATAGGCTATGCTGTCTATCTGATAGTCACGTTTTTCAAGTAATTTGTGCCTATATTTGGGATTAAATGGCATTGACTGAAATATTTTCCGCCCTTAATGAGGGCGTAATTGATGGAAGAGATGCCCATTGAATGACGTTTCTTTGATTGTTCCCAATTGCTGAAATATTTTTTAGCATGTTTGGCAGATTGTGGATTATTCTCACTGATTTTCCTGGACTGGTAATTTCACCATTTTCAATAATTCTAATTCCACTTCTAGCGGTGCATGAAAAATCTCCTCTGATTGGATTTACTGCATATGTGTACCACAATCTTCCAACAAGTAATCCGTGCTTGGTTTCTTTTATCATCTCTTCTTGTGTAAAGTCTCCTGGCATCACTTTCAAATTATGTGGGGCTGAAATTGGAATTGGTTCGGAACTTCTCCCCATTGGAGAACCTGGACGTGATGCATTTCCTGTTGATTGGTTTTTCCCCTTGTAACTATCAAAAAGATTTGAAAAAGTATTTTTAAAAATTCCTTTCTCTATCAGATTTCTTTTTTCAGTTTTAATTCCTTCATCATCAATTGATTTTGTTCCAATGCCTTCAGGACTGTGTGGGTCATCTACTAAATCAAATTGTTCAACTGCTATCCTTTCTCCAAAATTGTCTGAAAAACAGCTTTTCTTTTCTGAAAATGTTTTAAAATTAAAATTAGATGCCACTACAAATGCTAATAATTCCCCCACTGAATACGGTTCAAAAATTATAGAGTATGCATCTGAATTAATTTTTTGTGGATTTATTGATTCTATACACATTGTTTTTGCATCATGGCCTATCTGTTCTGAAGAAAAATTTGACAGTGTTCTTCCACTTGCGTGCCCTATCCCCGATACTGGTGTTTCTCCTTGCTCTGATTCTGCATTGATGATTCCTGAAATGTATGTGGCCTTTTCTTTAAAATTAAGCCCGTTAGAATTTAGCAATTCAAAATTCTCTGATACGATGTTGAGTGATCCTGTAATCGTCTGGACTTTATCGTTATTTGCAGAATTGATCATGTCTTGTGCGATATCCATGCATTTTGAGCCTGAAATCTGATCTATTTTTTCATCAAATATTCCATTCAATTTTTTACGTTCTGTTTTGTATGGTAGTCCTGCCCAAAATTCTCTTGATTTAAGATTTGATGATATTTTTAAAGCATTGTCCATTGTTTGCTCTATTTCGTCTTCATTTGTTGTCTGCATGGATGAGATTTTTTTATTCTGAATTAATCTAATTCCAAAACTCTCATCAAAATTTTGTTTAATTTCGGCAATTTCTGAATCTGTAATTCTTACGGTTATGATTTTCTTCTTCACTGTGATGATGTCGCATTCATCGATTCCTATTTTTTTTGAATAACTTAATGCCTTTTCTAAGGCTGACAAATTATTTATTCCTAGGATTTTTGTAATTGAATTTATTTATTTTAATCAATTCCACATATGACCCAAATTGCGTATCTGTAACATTGTCTAGTTTGTCCTCTGCTTTCTCTTCTCCATCAAATCTTTTTAGAATCTCATAGTGGGTATTCCTTTCCGCCGGAATTCTTCCAATTTCTTTTACCATCCTTCTAATTTCTTTTGGTTTTAATAATTGACCATATTCTGAACCTGCCGATGTTGAGATGCTTTCATTGATTAGAGTTCCACCAAAATCATTTGCTCCCCACATGAGTAATAGTTGTGACATTTTTTGTCCTTCTTTCACCCACGACATCTGAATATTATTGATTGAATTATTCAACATTATTCTTGCAACTGCATGTGTAAGTAAAACATCATTTCCACTACCTCCTTGTCTTATACCTTCATGTATCTCATGTTTGTACATTGGTGCTTCTGTATGGATAAAGTTTAGAGGTACAAATTCTGTAAATCCACCAGTTTCTTTTTGAATGTCTCTTAATCTTGCAATGTGTTTCACTCTGTCTTCAAGTGTTTCTAAATGCCCGAACATCATAGTTGAGGTTGTATTGATTCCAATTTTGTGGGCACTTTTGATTACTGTCTCCCAATCTTCCACACTAATTCTGCCTGGGGAGATCTTATCTCTTAATTTCTGATCAAGAATTTCAGCCGACGTGCCTGGAAGTGTATTGACTCCTGCATCTTTCATTCTTTTCAAAAATTCCCCAATTGAGACGTTTGAACGCGCTGCTCCGTATAGGATCTCTTCAGGGGAAAATCCATGAATATGAATATCTGGAATCTCTTTTTTGATATCTCTGCAAATTTTTTCATACAGATCTCCCTCCATGTCTGGTGGCAGTCCTGCCTGAATGCATACTTCTGTTGCTCCTAACTGATATGCCTCTTTTGCCCTTCGTACAATCTCTTCGTTTGGAAGGAAATATCCTTCTTCCTCTCTGAAATCCCTGCTAAATGCACAAAAACCACATTGCTTGATACAGACATTTGTGAAATTGATATTTCTATTTACTACATATGATACTACATCTCCTACTCTTCTCTTCCTTAATTCGTCTGCAACAAGACCTACTAAATGAAAGTCTATTCCTTGGGCCTGGAATAACTCTAATCCATCATCTGCGGAAATTTCATTTTCAGACAATGCACGGTTTAGAATTTCTGCTACTATGGGATCTGCATTTTTGAAAAGTGAATCTATGTTGGTTATCATCTCCAATATTCCTCCTTTACGAATCCTTCCTCATTTTCAATTACTGACATCTTATCTCTTAACTCTTTGCTAATAAAAGAAAAGTATTCTGGATATACTGGGAATCTGCATTTCAAATCAAAACCTGCTTTCTTTGAATATTCGTCTACTTTATCAATTTCTGGCCAGGAAAATTCAGGATTTACAAAATCAGGTGTGAGTGGAGATATTCCGCCCCAATCATTTATCCCGACTGACAAGAAACTCTGATATGATTTTGGAGATAGGTTTGGGGGAATCTGTATGTTCATTTGTGGCATGATTATTCTTGATAGCGCTACAACTAGTTTGAAATATTTTTCATCAGCTGATGGCTCATATTTCATTTTAGTATCTGGTTTTGGTTGAAAGTTTTGCAAAATCACTTCTTGAATATTTCCATGTTTATCGTTTAGTTGTTTTATTGCAAACAATGAATCAATAATCTCTTCAATTGTTTCTCCAATACCTACTAGAATACCTGTAGTCATTGGAATGCCTAATTTTCCAGAATTTTCTAAAACCTCTAATCTTGTTTTTGGTCTTTTACTTGCCGCTAAATGATGAGGCATGCCCTTTTCAGTTAATCGCTCACTGACATTTTCTAGCATTATTCCCATTGACACGTTGGTTTTCTTCAACTCTTTCATTTCTTCATAGTTTAGGTTTCCGGCATTTGTATGTGGGAACAATCCCATTTCCAATGCAATTTCTGAAGAATGAATCAGATATTCTGCAGTAGATTTGAAACCGTTTTCTTTTAACCAGTCTCGAGCTTCTTGATATCTTTGTTCTGGCTGCTCACCTGTAACAAAAAGTGCTTCTACACATCTGTATTTCTTTGCAAGTGTTAATAATTCTGATATCTGTTGTTTTGACATTAAGGAAAGTTTTGCCTCTCCTGGTTCAGACTTGTAGGTACAATAGGAACAAGTATCTTTACAGAGATTTACAATGTTGAAAAATGCTTTTTTAGAAAAAGTTACTGAATCCTTTTTGAATTTGATTCTTAAATTTTGTGAGACTTGGAATAGATCATTAGGGTCTTCCACTGCCTTTTGATATATTTCAATAATCTCTTGACGAGAAACTTGTTTGTTCTCTAAAATATTGTTTAAACTCTCTGAATCAAAGACAAGATTGTTCAACAGAAGGATTCTTGAAAAGAAGTATTTATGCTTGTATTGAATTAATTTCCATTTGGCCTTTCACCTAACACGATTGTGACATTCGTAGTCCTTCCATCTCTTAGTATTTCCAAAACCATCTCATCTCCGACGGATTTCGTTCTTTGCAAATGGACCAATATGTCGTCAATTTTTCTAACCTCTTTTCCATCTACTGATAAAATAATGTCTCCTCCTACTGGATAGCTGATTCCGTCAACATCGATAGTTTTTTCAGAAGCAATTAATCCTGCATGAAATGCCGGGCTATCTTCTACAACTGTAATTACTAGAAATCCTATTGCATCTTTTAGATCCAAAACCTTTGCCATGTCTGGATCAATATCTCTACCTGCAATTCCAATCCAAGGATGTTTGTATTCTCCATCTGCAATTAATGTTGGAACAATTTTTGCAACTGTTTGTGATGGGATTGAGAATCCGACACCTGTAAATTCCCCTGTTGCTGATTGTATTGCTGTATTAATTCCGACTATTTCTCCTCGCATATTCAATAATGGCCCTCCGGAATTCCCTGGATTGATTGCTGCATCTGTTTGAATGACATCTGGAATCTGATATCCTAATCCTGATGGAAGCAGTCTGCCTAACTGACTGACAATTCCTGAAGTCATAGAGCCTGACAATCCAAATGGATTTCCAATTGCAGCTATCTGTTCTCCGACTTTGAGATTCGATGAATCTCCGATGGATAACGGATGTAACCGAGTTAAATCTGCATTGACTTTGATAATGGCAATGTCTGTATATTCATCAGTTCCAATGATGTCTGCATTATATGATCTACCGTCAAGAAATGTGACAACTACTTTGTTTGCATTTTTTACAACATGGGCATTTGTAATTATGTGACCTTTTTTGTCAAAAACAAAACCTGAACCTATCCCTCCTGTAATATCTTCTGATTCTCCTCTTTGTACGTTAACTCTCACCACTCCTGGTTCTGACTTTTCAAAAATTTCAATTAATGATAAACCCTTTGAGGATACTGGAGTTATTTCTTTAGATGTGGTTGGTGTGTATTGGTCACTTACATCGATATCTGTTTTCAATGATTCTGGCGGTGAGATAAATAATACGAGCACAATAAATAATGTCATTGCGGCTCCTATTGCCCCACCTACAAATACTCCTGATTTGTCCATGAGATTTTTAATTCCTTATTTTCTATCTAAAAGGATTGCTATACACTGATTGAACTTTGGGTATGATCTTTCATTGAATAACTTCTTCCTCTCCAGGTAACTGAAGATGTTCTTTTAGCTTGAAGGAGACCGCTCAAAAATCCTAAGACTACTACCAAGCTTCCTAGTGGTGCAAATACTGCATATGCTAACCTTAGCTTTAAACCAACTTTAACTTCAGTAATTGCTCCAATGTAAATCAAAACTGATGCAATTGCAGATGTAATACAAAGTATCTTTGCGGATGTTGCTTCTATGGGAAATGAATACGAGACTGCAAATATTGGAAATGGCACAAACAACAAAAATACTATTGCAAAAAATATTCCTATTGCAATTTTTCCGCTTTGAAGATAAAGTGGTATCATTAGTCTCTTCAGGGCATTCCACAAAGTACTCTTGTCTCTTGCCCATACGGCCTCAACCAAGTGCTCTGCACGCACCATTTTCATTTTGTATCCTGCTTCTTTCACTTTTTTCCCTAATGCCCCATCTTCAATAATTTCCTGCTTGACTCCTTCATGCATGCCAATTTCTTGATATGTTGATTTTTTTAAAATGAAAAAACTCCCAAAAAAATAACCTGTCTTTTTTGCTGGGTTGTTTACATTTAATGCCGAAAATCTTGTGTGTAAAAATGTTGAAATCATTGGAAGAGTAATGTTTGTCCAAAAATCAAATGTTAGCATTTTTGGTATTGCCGATAATGCATCTAGATTGAATGAATTCAAATGAGATACAGATAATGATATGACATTTTTAGCATGTCTTGTATCTGCATCAGTAAAAAGTAATAATTCTCCTGTCGCTTTGGCATATCCTTCCATACATGCCCAGTTCTTTCCCATCCATCCCTCTGGTCTTGGTCTTGCAGAAACTGGAATTACTTTGGGATGTTTTTTTGCATATTCTAAAATTATTTTTTCCGTTTTGTCTTCTGATGAATCATCAATTACAATGATTTCATAATTCTCATAGTCTTGTTTGATTAGCGAATCTAAACATTTTCCGATGAACTCTTCTTCATTTCTAGCTGGTAAAATTATTGAGACTTTGGGGTTTGTTTTTGATGTGTTTTCAAATTTATCTAAATACGGTGTTAATCTAAATGAGTCCATCATTGATTTGAGAAGAAAAATCCATGCCCCACAAATTCCGATTAGAATTGCAGTTAATGTATAATTGAAAATATCTAAAATTAAATCCATGAAATCTATCTCTCGATTTCTTTTTTGATGCCTTGCATGGCCTGCTCTGTTCCGCTTTTGATGTGTTTTTTAATCATACCTGTAAACATTCCCATCATACCTGTCAGTTTGATGTCCCAATATGTTGAAAGTATCGTTTTTTCATCTTTAGCTTTTAGTGTTATTATTTTTTCACCATCGATTATGCCTTTGGTGAATTTCACTTCAATTTTCTCTTTAGGTTGAATTTTTACTTGTTGCAAGCATTTTTGATCTCTAAAAGCAATTGTAACTTCTCTATTGACGATGTTTCCTTCTTTTGAAATATTCTTTACTTCTTTTGTGCCCTTCCAAAACTTTGGCTCATTATCTATGTCTGAAACAACCTCCCACACTTTGTCTACTGATGCATTGATTTCAATTTCAACTTGGATTGTAGCCATGTGATAAAATCAATTCTTCCGCATTAAATATATTAGATTCCTACAACGTTTCAAATAGACTGTGATCGGTAATATGCCTAAAATCCGGAACATTAACTCCAGTTCCAATGGCGTTTGCCATTCTTCGGTCACAGTCCCTTAAAATTTAAAAGAAAACGAGATTGACAAAATACATGCCAAAAATTGAAACTTTAGATGGTGCTGGTTTTTGGAAAAATGCATATGCTCATCAACGAGGGAAATTGCTGAAAAAAGTTAATGTTCCTGATGATCAGATTATTGAATTAGCTAACAAAAAGTATATGGAACTTCCTGCAGCATTACGATATGAAATTGAAACTAGTGGAATCAATAAAAAAGATTTACAATGAAATTCGTAATTGATTTTAACGGGAGAAATAAGGTTTAATCATGTCTACGATAACTTATGATGATTTTGCAAAATTAGACATTAGAGTTGCCAAAATTATTGCAACTGAACCAATTGAGGGAAAATCCCGAATCATTAAAGGCCGAATAGATTTGGGAAATGATGATCAACGTGATGTAATTATTGGAGGTGCGCAATACTATCAACCTGAAGATATAGTCGGGAAAACTGTTATTGTAATTGCAAACCTTGAACCTAAAAAAATGGCAGGTGTTGAATCAAATGCAATGTTGTTGGCAGCTGATGTGGATGACAAACCATTTTGGTTAACTGTTGCAGAAGACGTTCCATTGGGAAGTCCTATAAAATAATATCATTCTTTAAATATTTTAAAATTATTTTGTTGTTTCTAATTGAAAATTAGTGGATATTTATGCAGTTAATCATAAATCATTAATTTTTTTTCTTCTAACAGTGAGTGCAAATTGTTTACAGAGCGATATACGTCTTCTTCATGTTTGGCCCCTGTGCAGACAAGTTTTCCAGATGAGAATAACAAAATGACTGTTTTTGGATCAACCATTCTATGAATGAGTCCTGGAAATTGTTCTGGCTCGTACATACTTCGTGGTAATGTTCTTGCGGCTTGCTCTAAGTGGATTTTTCCACCTAGATTGATGGATGCAACAATATTTTGAATTGTCACAACTGCATCTTTTTTAACTTTGATTCCTCCCTTTCGAAGATTTTGCACTACTATTTTCACTGCTTTTCTAGCTAATTCTTCAGATTTTGAACCTGTACATACCATTTTACCTGAAGTGAAAATCAATGTTGCTGTTTTTGGAACCTTTAATCTGAAAACTAGTCCTGGAAATTGATCTGGATGGTATTCTACATCTGGAAATTTTCTGGTGATATCATTCAAGTCCATCTTCTGCATTACGTCTGCAGAGGCTACAACATTTTCTACGCTTACCATGGGTTTTGTTTGCGGCATATTCGGCTTTTTTTGTATTTAACTATAATAAAAGCACTCGCCATTATTTTCTCTTAAAAACATCTTTTTTCATTCTGATGTGAATTTTGGTCTTTGGGATTAAGACGAATGCTTTAATTTGGTTCTGAGAGATCTTGAATCTAGTGAATTTTACAAATATTGATTTTGATCAATTATTTTCAATGGGTGATGATTCAAACCCTCTGATGATGTTAGTTTGGATTCTTCCGATAATTCTTTTTGTATTTTATGGTCAAAATATCCAACTATTTGTTACTGCAAGAGAAATTAAAAAAGGACTTAAAAAATTAGAGAGTTTTAGAGAAGAGTCTAGAACTGAACTAATCAATTACGTAAAAAATAATTTAAACGCGAAAGATGATCCTGTAAAGAAAATTGATAAATTTTTGGATTATTTTACGATAATGCCTGTGGATATGGATCCCGGCGGGATTGTTGACAAAGTCAGACATACGGTAAGATCTAGGGATGACTATACTCGGGAACATGTAAAATTGCTTTCTCCTGAAATGTCTGATGTGGAATTAAGCAAAGTTCAAACTTTACTTGAAATTGCAACTTCCTTACAACTGATTTACAAAATAATTAACCACATGTTCTTGACTGCTAAAAAACAAAACAACTATCCTTTGATTTTACCTTTGCAGATGATTCTTCCCTTCATAATGGAGCAGGCAGAAGCAATGAGGGAAGCGATTCCTACATTTAAAATCGGTCAGCCTGTAGGTGATGGAATTGGTCCAATGGTTGTTGGAAAAATGATGCTAAATATTGAAAAAGAAACAGTTGCCTTTCAAACTTCTTTTGCAAAAATTGATTTTGAAGACAGAAAATTGTTTCTTTTAAAAGCTGAAGGTCCTGGCTCAACTGTTGGGCGACCTGCTGATGGTTTGGAGAAAATTATTTCTGAAAATAAAATTGACGCAATAATTATGATTGATGCGGCATTGAAAATGGAGGGTGAAGATTCTGCATCCGTAGCTCAGGGTTTTGGTGCAGCTATTGGAGGTGTTGGAACAGAAAGGTTCCAAATTGAGGCAGTTGCAACAACTAACAATATTCCTGTCTTTTCTATTGTAGTGAAACAATCTGTCAAAGAAGCTATAACTTTGATGACCAAAGATATTGCAGATACTGCAGAAGACGTTCGCTTACAAGTAAATGAAATGATTATTGAAAATACTAAACCTGGTCAATCTATAGTGGTAATCGGTGTTGGCAATACTTCTGGAGTTCCACAATGATTTTCTCAAAGAAAAAAATCACCCTTGAATATACTGTAGAACAATGCACAAGGTGTGGAACTTTAACCAAAAGAAAATTCAAAGATGGGGATATGTTGTTTGCAAAACTATCAAAATGCAATTCTTGTGATGGAACTATGAGAATTGAAAAAATTTTTGGTGAAACAATTGAATAATAATTTTTAGATTATTCTGTTTTGTATTTCACATTACACGAAGGACAAAACCATGTTGTTGACTCTCCCTGTTCGCTAAACATGAATCCTCCACATTTTGGGCACGGTCTGACTTCTTCACTCATTTATTTTCATGTGTGTTCTATTCAGCTCTTGTTGTGACTGTTACTCCATTTTCATTAGGAATGAATGTATGCTCTGCCTGTGCTACTCTTTGCTCGTTAACTTCAATTAATACTGGGTATGCTTGAACTGCTTTTTTCTTTACCAAAAAATCTAATAATTCCCGTGCTTTCTTTTCTTCCCATTCTTTTGTAATCCATCTTAACGCAAATGGCAGCATGTTGCAATTCTCCCAAATGAAATCCAGTAGTTTGTCTGCTTCTTCGTTTTTTGTTTTCTTTCTTGAAGTTAATGCAAAAATATTTTTAACATTTCCATTTCTGACAAATCCTCCTCCTTGCTCTGTTGTTACAAATGGCTCGCATGCATAAGCAGAATTTTCTGAAAGTGAAAATCCCCCAATTGACCAAATATTTGGAATTGATCTCCCAGCATGTATTGTATATTGATCTAATGAATGTCCACTAAGATTTGCAATTGGTTTGAAGCCCATTTTCTTAATTGTTGTTTCAATTGTTCTTCCAATGTCGCTTGCTTTCACGCCTGTTTTTATCATTGACATTGCATTTGCCAATGCTTCTTCTGCAGCTTGAACTAGTCCGTCAAATTGAGCATCATAACAAACAGTTACGGCAGTATCTGCAATATATCCGTCAATTTGTGCCCCTAGATCAATTTTTACTAAATCTGTATCTTTGATTGTAATTGGATCATTTGGTTCTGCAGTATAATGAGCTGCGATTTCATTAATACTTGCGTTTACAGGAAATGCACATTTGGCCCCTCTTTTTTTAATTTCACCTTCTACTTCTTCACAAATTTCAAATACTGTTTTACCAATCCAGTCTTTTACTCGTACCATTTCTCTTACTTCAGCTGCAATTTTACCTGCTTTGAGGTATTGCTCAGTTTGCACGATTTCGATCCTAAATTTGCCTTTAAAATGATTATCTGTGAAGCTTAAATTGGGCAATTTTTATGGCATACTGGGATTGTGGTCTAGCTTGGTATGATTCTGCGTTTGGGACGCAGAGATCGAGTGTTCAAATCACTCCAATCCCACCATATCATCATCTTATTATCAAATCACAATCTTCTCTAATTGCCGAGCAATGAGGAGGAGTTAGAGTACTGACTTTGAATGGAGTAAACTAATAGAGTCTGAGCTCCGGCACGTTTTTATCAATTCTTGGGTTTTTTTGTTTTAATGAAATTTGAGCGACGTGATATTATTTTGATTGTTGGGCTTTTTCTTATTGTACTTGGAATCACACAATACGTTCCATTTCATTACTCTGCTTTGATTGGAATTGCACTATATTTTGGATTTAAAATGTATGTAGAAAAGAGACGAAAATCTATTGAAAATAGTATTGGGGATGGAATCTGTATGGAATGTGGCTCTAAAATTGTCCATACAAAATGCCCAAAATGTGACTATCTTCAAGAATAATTCCTACGTAGGCCTTAATACTTAAAAATCAAGTTAATTTTTGATGGTTTTAAGATGTCTGACTTTAACAATTAGCTCAACTTTTCCTCAATCCCATTCTAAAATGATGCCTCTTGACAATGAAATTAGGACGCAATCATGAATTATCATCTCACTATCCTATTTTCTCTATTTCTACTTGTAGGAATAATGATTCCTGCATATGCTCAAACATCGGATAATGTTGTAATTAATGAAGTGGATATTAATCCCGCCGGAGATGATTCTAAATCTATATCTGAGTGGGTTGAACTTTACAATCCAACTACATCTGATATTGATCTAGGTGGTTGGAAAGTTGCATCTACAACCGTTCTCAAAAAAACAATGACGATTCCTAGTGGAACTATAATTAAACCTGGACAATTTCTAACTTATTCCTATCAAAATCTTTGGTTCACTGATTCTAATGAATCTGTTGAACTTAGAGATAACAATGGAATTGTGATTGATAAAACTCCATTACTTGCAGATGTTCAAAATGACTTTACATCTTGGCAAAGAATCTATGACGGCTATGGCTTGAATACTTTGTCTGATTGGAAATTTGCAAAATCTACAGCTGGATTGTCAAATGGCAAACTTATCACTAATGAAGAATCTGAAGGAGTCACTGTAACAGTTTCATCTGATAAAGATTCTTACTTATTTGGTGAAACTGCCATAATTGGTGGCAGTGTCTCTAAAGAAGTTTTTATTGTAAAACCCTTTTTCCAACCTCAACAAATTGTAATTGCTGTTTCTGGTCCTAACTTTAACAAAATAATAACTATGTATCCTGATCTAAATCTAAATTATAAAACAACACTTAGTCTACACCAGGTTTTAGGAATTAATGAGGGCGTGTATGATGTATCTGTTTCATATGCTGGTGCATCTACTAACACTAGTTTTTCTGTGGGCTATGAGTCCATTGCTCAGGTTGCCAAGACTGATAGTTCTCTTAGTATAATTACTGACAATCTCCAATACATTCCAGGTCAATCAGCTTCGATAACTGGGCATGCTTCCAAAATAATTCCTTACGAGGGGATGAAATTAATTATAAAAAACCCTCTAGGTAAAGTTGTCTCTACTGGAAATCTGTATCCGACTAACGGTGAATTCAAAACTACTTTCTACGTCTCTACCGTGAATCCTGTTTATGGAACTTATGAAATCTATGTTGAGTATTCTGACAAATCTGCATCTGTTTCTTTTGATGTTGTCGAGGATATCAAAGAAGATGTGCCAATTTCAATTTGGATTGACAAAGTTGCTTACGGTCTTGGTGATGAAGTTAAAATCAGTGGTAGATTAAACCAACAATGGATTAGTACTCTGGATTTAGAGATTTTACAAACAAAGCAATCGTCTCTAGGTAGTTCATCAACTGGTAGTGATTCTGGATTCAAAATTTCTGATGGGGTGCGAATCATGGGTGATGGTTCATTTACTTACAGTTTTACAATTCCAGACAACAAACTACGTTTGGGTGATTACAAAATAAATGTCTCAAAAAGTATTGGCTCTGCAACCGTCATTGCACATGTGGTTTCAAATCCTGAAAGTTTCGTCGCTTCTAATTCTGCATTGACAGTTAATTCTGATAAAGAAATCTATGAACCTGGAGATAAAATGATCATTAGTGGATTTATCAAAGATCCTTCAAGCACCTCAAGTTATAAAACTGGAATACCTGTTAAAATTTCAATTTCTCATGAGGATGGTACTCCCTTGAAAATCACTGCTTTATCTGGTGCTCAAACAAAATACAGTGATGATGTGGCTATTGCATATGTTTTTACAGCAATTCCTGAAACCTCTGGAAATTATTTACTTAATCTAGATGTAACTCAAAGTGTTTTCACTGCAGGAAATTATATCATAAAATCTGAATATTCAAATCATATTGCGACAAAAACATTTTCTATAATCAATCATCTTGATTTGAAAGACGGTGCAATTGTTTCAATTGATAAAGATGTTTATGGTTTAGGCGAAACTGTGCATCTGACAGGAGTTTTTCCTCCGACCGGCGACACCTCAGTAACTATCACATTAACAAAACCCGATGGAACCAAAGTTCTTTCTGGTGCAACTATTGATAAACAACGTTTCTCATGGTCATGGACTGCTCCTGTTGCAGAAAAAGTACAAAATATCAAAGTCAATACAGGCAAAGATGTAGTCAAATCTAATTTTGGGGTTTACAAAATTAAAGTGGCGACAAACAGTGAGAGCAAATCTCTTTTTTTCAAAGTTTCAGCAGATCCTGCAAATGATTCCTTGTCTACAATTCCTATCTTTGTAACTACTGAAAAATCTCTGTACCAAGCTGGGGAAAAACTCAAAGTTATAGGCGATGTTCTAAAGCGTGTTCAAGGCGATGAAGGACTTGTAATTCCTCAGAGAGTAACAATCCAAGTGTTGGATGGCACTTTCCCATTCAAACAAATCTACGAATCTGCTGTCTATCCTAATCAGGGTGGGGAATTTATCAGTCTATTTGAATTACCAATACCCGTATTCCCAGAAGGAACCTATACCGTTAAAGCGATTTATGGGGGTACGCGTAGTGAAACTGTCTTTAGCGTTGCAAATGATTATGCCTTTGGCATTGACGAACCTGTGACGCTTTTACTATCTACAGATAAATCTCAATACTATCCTGGAGATGTAGTTGAAATTACAGGAAAACCAAACAAACTAATCTATATTGAAAAGTTTGATGTCAGCGTCATTCAAAAATCTGATTCTCAAATTACCTGTGGTTCATTTTATTGTGGCAAGAACTCTGGACCTGTAACATCTATTCGACCAAGTCCTTCAGGATCATTTTCCCACGAATTTATAATTCCTAACGCCTCCTCTGCAATTGGTTCTTATGAAATTACAGTGGATGCTGATTTTGAAACTAAATCCATCTTATTTGATGTTGTAGAAAAACCACAAATTATAAAATCTGGCACTGTGATTGAGAAAGAAAATAGAATATCCGAAACATCAATCCCTATTTTGACTCGGGAGATAATTACTGACGATATCTCTATTGCCCCCAGAGTACTTTCTGGTTCTCTGATTACTCCAATACGTGGTGATGAATCACTTGTAAATCTTAGAGTTTCTACTTCTACAGGAATTTGCATTATCGGACCTGATGTGGATTGTTTAGTACATGAGTCTACTAGAACTCCGGGACAAATCTATGATGTTGTTGAAGTTAACGGAATTACTCTGAATGTTAGATATAGTGGTCCAGACGTACGTCTTGAAAAATTTAGCATTTTGCCAGAATCTTCTGATGTATTCTTACCTGATGAAAATTGGAATATTGAGATACTCAAAGACGATCAAGTATCTAGATTTTATTATAAAATAACGTACAAAACTTTAGAGTAAATTCAAAATACTCTTGTATCTAATTGTTGATTAAAGTGAAATTACAAGTTTTAATGTTTTATCAGGATGATCCCAAAAAATGCACTGCTGCCAAAATGGTAAAATTTGGTCTTGCTCAAAGTATTAAAAAAATAGGTTCTAAAGGACTGGTGTTGGATCCTTTTTCTGAAAAAACATTACTTCCTAAAGATAAATCTAAAATTCATTCTATTGTTGGAATTGATTGCTCTTGGAATCTTGCTGATCAAGCATTTTCAAAAAAATTTACAGGTATTAAAAGAAAATTACCTCCATTACTTGCTGGCAATCCTGTCAATTATTCAAAATTAAATAAATTAACTACTGTTGAAGCATTATCTGCATCTCTGTTTATTTTGGGTTCAAAAGAGCAGGCTTTAGAATTACTTGACAAATTCAAATGGGGACACACTTTCTATGACCTTAATCAAAATCTCCTGGAAGAATATTCTAAACTTGAAGATGAATCTCAAATAGAATTAATTTTAAAAGATTATGGCTTGATCTAATTTCTTTTTTTTAGATATAATATAATAACGAGAATTGCTATAATTGGTATTGCCCAGTACCCGTATTCTGATTCGCTTTTAGAAAATTCTATTCCTTTATTGGTTGGTAATGGTAAACTTGTTTTACTATCAGTTACAATGAAACTTGATTCATAAAAATCTGGCTTTAAAACTGAATTTGATATTGCAAATATTTTGATATTGTTTGCGCCTATATCAAAATTATTTGAATCTTCTACGGATATCTGGATTGTGGTGCTATTGTTTTTAATTGATACTGTTTCTGAACTGATATTTTCACCGTTACTATTTGTCAAAAAATATAATATTGAATCTGAATTTCTAGTTTCAATGATTACCTCCATCCCGGCTCCTTTCTGTATCTTTTTTTTAATTTCTATTTTTTCAATTGATGGAATTTTTGCTTTTTCAAATTTAGACCACTCTCCTTTTTTAAATGGATATGAATCATCACCAAATGCAGTTACTTTGATGGTCCTTGATTCCGGTGAATATGATTCTAAATAAAATGGCCCATTACTTATTACAGCATGTTGTTTATTTTGAATCCAGTTTATAGAAGAATCATATCTAGATTGATAATATTCTGAACTCTTATCATTTTCCATCAATGATTGGGGAATGTAATTTGTCTCTTTGAATTTTTTTAAATATTCTTTGATGGTATTTGCATCATTTGGAATAATTAATGATAACCAGTTTACATTTTTGCTTGTTGCACCTGATCTTGAAAATGATGCTTTTCCATCCGTTACTGCCTTCTCCATTGCTGCTGTAATTTCCCATGGAACGGTGCTCCACAATGATGCCCATTCTGCAATTTCTCCTTCATCAAAATGCCAATAGTCAACATAAACTTCAATTGTATCCTCATCGATCTGCTTTATTCCTTTGATTGTTTGGATACTTTGTGCAGCTCTTGGAGTAAATTCAGTGTCAAATGTCTTATCATTTTCATCTGTTTGAGTTCCCCATTCTACTGTGAAATACAATGAATGAAGAATATCGTTTATGTCCATTTTTTCACCATTGTGCCAATTGCTAAATTTAAAATCAAATGTTACCTTGCTTGTTGACTGTGAATTTGCTTCAACATTTTCCCATTTTTGTAACGTTGGATTCCACCTCTTTGATTCTTGAGGTATGTTTATTTTGTTATTTGGTCCTTCATTTTCAACTTTCCATGTTGCTCTTACTGGAAATGTTTCTCCTGTGAATGGATGTTTGAATGTTGCAGGATCTGATATGATCCCCCAAATATGTCTACTATAACTATCTGTTAATCCCATTATTGGATTCCACGCTCCCTGATAGATTTGTTTTACACCAATTGCTAATTCTTTGTTGTTATTTTTTGCATTGATTGGTGTAAATCTACTTGGAACACCTGCTCCAAAATCATTTACAACCCCGCTGGTTTTTTCATTTACAACATACTGGTCTATTTTACTTGCTAAAAAAATTCGAACTGATTCATTAATTCCTTCTACTATTGCATCTTGGATCAATTCAGTCCTTTGCTGCGATGTCTCAAAATCACCTGTATAGATTTTTTGAGTTAATGAATCTAATTGTTCATTTTCATAATTCCAATATGAAGGATCATTAAATCCTGGCATGTTTGAAAACCAAGGAGAATACATTTGTCCTATTCCTACGGAATCATATCTTACAAAGGCTGAACGTCCCCATCCTTCTGTGTATAAGTTCCATTTTACATCTGAAGGATTTGAACCATACACAACCACAAATGCTTTATTCAAATCTCCAAATTCTTTCTTAACTGTAAATCCACTTTTTTCTAATTCTACTGATAATATTTCCCCGATTGATTTTCTTACTGGATCGTCACTTCTGATGAACATTGTAATTTCAATTGGATTTTTATTCATTTGCCATTTTCCGTTGATTTTGATTGCTCCTTCTTCATCTAGTGCTTTTGAGATAATTTCATTTGCAAGAGTTGGATTGTATCTGAAATTATACTTCTCTAACTGTTCAATAACTGTAAGGTATTCCGGATCTGATGGGCTATAGTATGAAATGATTGGTGAGCCATAGCCTCCCATCAACTCATTTACGATTAATTTTCTATCTACTAAATAATTCAAAGCAAATCTGACATCTTTACTTGAAAAAGGATTGAATTTCTCTGATTCAGCAGGATTTATCAGAATACTGTATGATCCTCCTGAGGAATCAAACACCTGCAATCCATTTTTCTCTTGATTGTTTTCTAACCTGTCTGGAGATATTGTGTAATAATATATGTCTAGATTCCCATTTCTTACTTCTTCTAATGCTGTATTTTCATCTAAATATTGAATAAATTTCACTGAATCAAAAAATGTATTTTTTTCTGCAAATGATTCCCCACACCATATTGTTGTTACAGAAACAGCTAGTATGATAACTAGCATTTTTTTCATATTCATTCTTTTAAAACCATGTACTAAAACCTATATTATAATACCCTGATGTTAATAGCTCCTAAAACCTATATTTCTATTATGAATCAAAAACAACAATTGAAAATTCATCCTAAAATGTTAATTGGATTGAAAGGAATAATTCCAGGTGGTGTTTCTGTTCAAGATTTTTCTGCTGTTACAAAAATGAATGATGCTGACTCCCAAATAATTTTAGATGAGTTTATCAAAAATGATATTGGATTAAAGCAAGAAAATTCGTATTTTTTTGAAGACGGTGATAAATTAAAAATTGCAATATCCTTACTTGAAAAAGGTTATCCTGTAGATGAAATCGCAATTGTCTTGGAGTGGAGGGATTTTGAAGGTCTAACTGCCGAGATTTTATCTGAAAAACATTTTGCAGTGATCAAAAATATGATGTTGACAAAGCCAAGAATGGAGATTGATGTTGTTGGCATCAGACTTGGCATTGCAATTTTAATTGACTGTAAACATTGGAAACGATATAACTCATCTGCATTATCAACTGCAGTTAAAAAACAAATAGAGCGGACAAAACAATATGTTGCAAAAACTCCCGGGGCAATAGCTGTGCCTGTAATTGTCACATTATATCAAGATAAAATTGATTTTATTGACAATGTTCCAATTGTTCCTATTTTCCAATTTGCTTCATTTATTGACGAATTTTATGGTAATCTTGATAAAATGAATGCTATAGGAACAGACTAGTTATGAAAAATACTAAACAGCCTATCACAAATCCCTTGGTAATTTTCAACGAGTTGTCTAATGCTTTGGAATAATCTTTGTAGATGCCTTGACCCATTACTTTTACGTTTGTCTCATTTTCTAAAATTTCAAATTTCACTGTAGTTGTATTGCTCTCTGCACTTTTTGCAATTGTAAGTAGCCATTTTGCAAGTTTTTCTGCACTTGTAATTAATCCTAATTGATAGTATCCGTTTCTATTTCTGGCTTTGACTGGTGCATAATGTGTGTCGGATGTACAAATTTCTAATAATTGATAACCTCTTTTTGCAAAAATATCTATAATTTTCTCCCTTACCCCATTTTCCATGTTATTTGCATCGGCCCATCCCAGAAAATATTTTTTATCATTAATCTTGAGACAAATTATTCCCAATCCTCCCATCCCTAAATCTTCTGTCCACACATCCATTTCATCTGTATTTGCATATCCTAATTGAATTGGGAAACTATCTTTTGAAATCAATGCATCTAAACAAGATTTTGCAGCTTTTAACATGTCCTCTCCATCTTCATTTGAAATTTCTTCACCCATTGCATTATGACAATCCACAATCATTGTTCGTGTATAATTTCGATTGTTTGCATACTGTTCAATTTCTGTTTTCATATAAGTTGGAATGTCTTCCATTCCGTGTGGGGATAATGATAAAAACAATAATGGATTATTGCCAAAAAGTAAACCTGTAACTCTGGATTTGTTAATTTGGACAGTTACCGGTTCTGTACATTTAATGCCTTGATCTTTGACTTTATTGTTTGCTAAATTTTGTAAATACTTTTCAACTTCATTTCTTGATGGGAGATTTAATGCATGGTTTGATATGCTATGCATGACCATGGCTGATGATGACAAACTCTTGTAAATTTGATAAGGGATATTGCTTCCTCCTACGGGATGATATGGTCCTGGGTGTATCTCTGGCAATACCATTCTGAACTCTTTATCTCCATCTTGTGTTGAAAATTTAATTTGTGATGTAGATACTTTGGTTTCATTTGAACGCTGTTCCATCAATTCTTCAGCGTCTGCAAAATCATTTCCTTGGGATGCGAGATATGCTTGAATTGTTTTATGTGTACTTTCCATTGCAGGTCTTCCTGCTCTATCTGTGACAATTGACCATACACTTGCAATTACCATAAATGATATTCCATATGCTAATCCTATTGGTTCGCTGAGAATTGAAATCCACAAATATTGTGGAATTAACACGAGAAATATTGCCATGGGTTGAATCAAAGCGATTGCCCAAGCTTTTTTGAGACTTGCTCCTAAAGTTGTAGTGTAAATTCCTATTCTAAAACTAGCAAAAAGTAACAATCCAAAGGTGATGAAAAAAGGTTCTATGTTTTTTGACAAAACTACACTTGACAGGATTCCCATTAACAGGGTAACTGTCCACAACATGTTTCCAAAAAGAGATGAATGTAGGGATTTTGAGTATTCTTTTTTCTTGGCAAATTTAATGTCTAGTAATTGTGTTACAGCTAATACTCCCAAAACTATTGGTAATCTATACCAATTTTCTTCAAAACCTAAATTACTCAAATATCCAAAATATATTGCAAGAACTGTTACCGATGCCACTATCATTGAAACAACAAGTGAAAAATATTTTGATCCTGGATTGACTAGTGTAAGGGAAAATCTATTGTGTATATTTGAAACATCGTCTGGTTCTTTTTCCATTGTCTCTTCACGGAGCTAGAAATAAATCAATTACCCATGAAACAACAATTAAGCTAATTGGAATTGATACTACAATTTTTGGATCTATTTTGAATCCCTTTGTTTCATCTTCAAAGAATCTCATGAGACCTCCACTTGATGCTGGAAGTGGTGCTGATTTTTTATCTGCCATTACAATTCGTCCTCGCGGATTTTAACATAAAAACTTTATTGTTATCTGTAAGATTTTACCCTTCCTTCCTTCTAGAAAATACCATCGAGTCTACTAATATGGAGAAGATATCTATAAAACTAGATCAAAAAATTATAGATATCTTTCTCGATCCAGGTTTGAATCTACTTTAATGTGTCTTTTATTCTGTAAAATTCTTTTTTTGCAATTTCACCTTTGGCATACTTTTCTTGTAAAATTGCCAATGCTTTGTTTGGTGCTTTTTCAAAGTCTGTTTTTTTTAATTTTCTATTACTGCCTATTGATTCTTTTATTTTTATGAAGCCGCATTTTGGACATTGATAAATTCTACAGCCTATACTATATTTGCCATTATATGGTACTTCTAATTCAAACACTTCTTGACAATTTTTACATGTATTCATTACACGTTTTACCATTTACAAATTGTTTACATTCATTTTGAACTTAAGCGTATTGGAGTTTAGAAAAAAAAATGAGAATAATTGAAAATAATCTAGTTTAAAATTAATCAAACGAAACTAATCTAACTCTTCTACTTTTGGTGTTTTGGTAAACATTCTTTACAATATACTGGTCTGCCTTCTTTTGGTTCAAAAGGAACTTCAGAATCTTTTCCGCAGTCAGCACATGTGCATTTGTACATTTTTCTGTCTTGTGACATGGTTTACATGAACTTCTTTGTTATAAGAACGAGCGTATTGAAGTTTTGAATCAAGTTATGTTCTTCAAATACTGGAATATGTGTATATTCCAACGGTGATTAACATCACTACACTTACAATTATTGCCTTTTTGTCATTTCGTGGTAGTCTCAATACGGTTCAGAATATGTTGCCAACTTAAACGTTTTAGAAAAACTATTTTCTAAATAGTATCCAAAGTCTAGACCCGACAAAAACTCCTACTGCAATAGTTATCAATATTGGAATTGTGATTTGACCTTCATCCATGTCTCATGATGATTACAGGCCTATGGAAAATCTCCTTGAAAAAACTTAATTGTAATATAAGCCCCAATGATAATTAACAAACCAATACTTGCAATCATTGTATTTCTATCATTCCTTGCAATGCTCATTAATTTTCTTCAATGATTATGAACTTAAGCGTATTGATGATTTTTACAAAATGATTGCATATTTTTCGAGATGTTTGTTTTGATTGAATTTATTATTTGTTTTTCAATTTTCCTATTGTTTCCAATAATGAGTTGATCGTTTTTAGGATGTTTTGTTGCCTTTCATGATCTTTTTCTTGCTCTAATTCTTTTGATAATATCTCTAATTTTTTCTCAAATATTTTTTCCATTGATGTTTTTTCCATTGATGTTTTTTCCATTGATGTTTTTTCCATTGATGTTTTTTCCATTGATGTATTTTCCGTGGGGATTTCTTTTTTTTCTGGTTGTCTGCCACAACTAATGCATAATGCATGTCCTGCTTTCATTACTCTGACCCCTGTACAATATGGACAGGGCTCACTAAGTAATGTGGCTCCCTGAAGGAGCATTTCTGCAGCTTTTTTTGTGAGTTCTTCTGTCACATTTTCTCTTTAATTTTCTATTTAAAAATTCGTTCGTTTTCCATTTTTTCTTGGTAATCAAACAAGGCTTAATAGTGCGGATAATTGAATTTATTTCGAACGAATGGCGGTAATTTGTAATACTTGTGGTCTTCCAGAAGATTTGTGTGCTTGTGGTGAACTTGCCAAAGATAGTACCAAAATTATTATTCGATTAGAAACTAGACGTTTTAAGAAAAAGGGTACCATGATTGAAGGATTGGATCCTAAGATAAACAATCTAGAAACTGTTGCAAAAGACCTGAAAAATAAATATGCCTGTGGGGGAACTGCAAAAGAAGGTTATATCTTCTTGCAAGGTGATCACAGAGATACAATCAAAGAGACTTTGATTCACTTGGGATTTGCAGAAGATACTATTGAATTACATTAGAGTACATTGCAAAATTCAAATAAAATTCTCCAATTCCTTGGAATTCCATTCACTGCATTACTTTCAGTAATTTTTGGTTTGCTTTTGGTTTCATTTCCAATTGGAATCTATGTAGTTTTTGAAACTGATATTGGTGGAGATATTAATTTTGAATACCCTTTAACTCATTTGGAACTTTTTGAGAATACTGAATTATACCGTGCACCCTTTGATGTTAGTCTAGGGGATGCATTTGTTGTACTGTGGACTCTGTATCTGATTATTTTTGTAATTGCCATTCTTGGACCTCGACATGATTTTCTCAAAACTCTTTCCCCTATCATCTCTTTTGGCAAATATGATACACGAGTAAACTATATGATTGGAATTACAAAATGGTTTTCAATTTTAATTTTGATTTCAACCCTGATAAATTTTATTCAAGAAGGGATTGGTCTTGAAATTATTCCTCCTTTAGCTGAAAACAATTTAATTCAATTTTTCTATATTACTTTAGCGCCTATTATTGAGGAGTTTGGATTTCGTCTAGTTTTGGTTGGAATCCCGTTGTTTGCTCTATATTCTACAAAACCCTCTTTGAAATATTTTGTTAAATGTTTATGGAGGCCTGCTACCATGGATCTTTATGATGCTAAAAAAGCATTTATCTTGATAATCTTTGTTGGGGTTCTCTTTGGATTTGCACATATTGCATTAGGTGATTCTTGGAGTACTGGAAAATTTGCTCAAGCTGGAGCAAGTGGGATAATCTTAGGTTGGGTGTATCTAAGATATGGTTTTGTTGCTTCTCTTTTGATTCATTGGGCTGCAAATTATTTTGTTTTTTCATATGCGAATTTCATTTCTCAGATAAATGTCATTTCTATTGAGGATGCATTTTCACATTCTTTAATGTCTACATTAGAAATTTTATTACTAGTTGCGGGTCTTTTTTCAGTTGGCATTTTATTTGTAAATAAATTTTATACTAAAAAAGAATCAACACTAGAGGTTTAGAGCTACCTTCAACCCTTTGTATCTATTTCTAATTGTAACTTCTGTAACTCCTGCGGCTTCTGCAACGTCCCTTTGAGTTTTATTTTCGCCGTTTGTTACACATGCTACATAAAGTGCAGCGGCTGCTAATCCCATTGGGTCTTTGCCTGCAGATATTTTTTGTTCTTCTGCAGTTTGTAGAATTTTTGTTGCTTTTCTTTTTGTTTTTTCAGATAATCCTGCTTTGCTTGCAATTCTTGAAATACATTTTACTGGATCAACTACTGGCATCTTCAAATTTAGTTCTCTAAGCAATAATCTATAACATCTTGCAATATCTTTACGTTTAATGTTGCTTGCTTGACCAATGTCTTTTAATGTTCTTGGTGTTTCGGTATCTCTACATGCTGCATAAAGTGCAGATGCAATTAATGCTGAAATGGAGCGACCTCTAACTAATCCTTTCTCTAATGCTTTTCTGTAGATGTAAGCTGCTTTCTCTACTACTGGATCCCCTATTGCAAGTTTATCTTTTAATCTGTCTAATTCACTAAATGCTTGTCTAAAGTTTCTATCTACTGGTTCATGAACTTGACTTCTACTATCCCAAGTCCTCAGTCTTTCAATGGTGCTTTTCATTGCTGCAGTTAATGGTTTACCTGTTGCGTCTCTGTTTTGTGGATTGATTACTGTGGCCAATCCCATATCATGCATAGCCAGTGATGTCGGAACTCCTGCTCTACTTTTGTTCTCTCCTTCATTTGAAAATGATCTCCATTCTGGTCCTGATTCTTCTACTTTGTCTGTGATTACAAAACCACATTTACTACAAAAATTCTCTCCTGTATTGGCATCAGTAACTAGAGTTCCCTTTCCGCATCTGGGGCATCTGTCTTTTGGATTTGTAGTTTTAACCATTTTTCTCAAAACTTTTTATGATGATATTTAAACTTTCTAATTCATTACTTATAAGTATACTGATGATTACGCACAAAATTGATAATTTTTTATGGTTAATGATAAATATTTTATTTTAATTCTAACACTGCCCTGATTTTTTCCGATATCTCTGGTTTTTCATTTTGTTCTAACAAAAATTTGATATCTTCATTATTGTCTACATCCCACATTATTCTTTTTACAAATACCATTGCAACATTGAGTGTGCACTCTTTTGCAGTATTCATGTGGATTTTGTAACTGTCTTCATCATAATGGGTTTTCATTAAATCCACTGGCATTCTTGCCAAAGCATTAGTGCCATCAAATCTTCTGGAAGGTACAATAATTGCAAAATTTGGATGCATTTTGTAGTTTAGCATAAAATCAATATCTTGAGTTTTGATAAATGGGATGTCTTGAGGAAATACAATTGATGCATCAAAATTATTTTCTAAGAGATATTTGTCTGCCAATGCAACTGCGCTGTTAACACTTTCTTCTTTTTCATCAATAATTGTTACTGTGTTAAATTTTTTCCCAATCTCAATTGCTTTTTCTTCTTTAGTTATCATTATTGTTTTTTCAATTTGAGGTGAAATTGATAAAGTATGTAAAATTTCTTCTAGCATTATTTTACATAATTTTTCAACTTGTTGTGGGGATAAATCTAAACGAGTTTTAGCTTTTGAGAAAGTCTTTACGGGAATAATTGCAGCTATTTTCAAATTACACGTGTACTTGTTTTAAAATGAAATTTGCCAATGCGTCTTCAGCAATTTTATTTTTCATAGTGATTTTTGTTTCAAAAACTTTCATATCTAAACTTTGAATTTTCTTGACCAGCATTCTATCCTTTGGATCTACGATGATGTTTGCACATACATCTGAATACATTTTTGCTAATCCATAGGCATTTGATTCAATTCCTGCAGCCTGCATGTATTTTGCTGCTGGTCCACTAATTGCATCATCTCCAATCAATGGACTGACTGCTACGACTTTTTTCTTTATTTTTGATAATTCTTTTCTAATTCCTTTAATCTGTAACATTGGACCGATTGATGTTAATGGATTTCCAGGAGCTAAAATTACCATGTCTGCATCATGAATTGCATTTATTGCCTCTGGATTTGGACGAGCTTTATCTGCTCCGATATATTGAATTCCCTCAATTGGATCTTTTCCTCTATGTTTGACGTGATATTCTTGTAAATGTAATTCTCCCTTGTCTGTGGTAATTCTTGTTTCAATACTGTTATCTGTAACTGGTATGATGTTTGCACTTACTGCAAATTTCTCACACATCCATTTTGTAATGTCGCTTAGGTTTCTTCCATTTTTTAACATGTTAGTTCTGATCAAGTGAGTGGCTGCATCTCTGTCACCTACTCTGAACCAGGTCTCTTCTCCAAATACTTCCATTTGACGTAAAAAGTTGAAAGTATCTTTTTTTATCCCCCATCCTCTTTCTTGATCGAGCAAATCTGCCAATCCGTATATGATGGTATCAATATCTGGGCATACATAAAGTCCGTATAGCCAATAATTGTCTCCAACATTACTAATTACATTAACTTTGGATTCTTGGGCAACTAGTCCTCGAACTAATTTCACCGAACCGGTTCCTCCTGCTAAAACTGTAATCATATCATATCCTCTAAAACTGTATTTTCCTTGTTTGTTACTCAATATTACTTTTTCAAAATTTGCCGATCTAGGTAATTTGGATAAGTTTATTACCATAATTTTACCGATTTTACACGTGTCTCGGGCTGTAATTTTGTCTGTTTTGCTAGCAACTCTTATTGTTGTTGGCAGTAGTACTCCTGTTTGGGCAGCCCAATTGGATGCTAGAATTAATCCTAACACTGAACTATCTCCATTTAAGATGACTTATCTAAAAACAGTCTTTATAGAATATCCAAATGGCGGAAATCTTTTTGATGAATTACAAGGAAAAGAATGGACCGTATCTGGAACTGCAGATTCTTCAAATTCTGGAGTTCAAGACCTTATGCATGAATTAAATCGAGGCATTGCTAATGATGGCAGTCAAGCACAAATTAGTGACTTGAATGTTACATATGATTTTCATCTTAAAGCTAGAAACATCAATACTTCAATTGATTACCGTGTGATTTTAGAAGGTACTCTGAGTGATTATGTGATCACAGATGATGGCCAAAGAACATTGGTAGATTTGGGATGGAGGGGAATAAGCACTGATAAAGAAATTAACATTGATGGCGTTGAAATTAATATTCCGATTAACATTTTAAGAGATCATGAACCTGAAGTATACACATACTTTGCTGGAACTGAGGCAGAAGAAGTTTTAGGTAGACATCTCATTAATGCCGACTTTATTTTAGAACAACCATTAACTAATTGGCACTTTTTGTTTGATCCAACTGGAATCAATGTAGATGCTGGGACATTTGGATTGGATGAAGAAATTTCCGGTTTTGTTGTATCTTCATGGACAATGGGCGAAAGTAGTATTAGGGAAGGAAGGCAAGTTGAAAGGGTTTTTGAAGCTCAAATTGTAGCTGATGAGACATATACTGTTAGAAGTGTTCAATCAGCTGATCAAGGAAACTTGTCAACAATTGGTTTTGGTGCTTTAGATATTTTAGACGGAGTTGAAATTGCAGGTGTCACTCCTACTCCTCCTACTGATTATATGACTACCTCTACTGGCGATTTCCCGGTAATGATAGTTTATGGTATGGCTGGATTGGCAGCTGTTGCAGGGATTGCATTTTTCTTTGTAAGTAGCAGATCACTCAAAAATGAAAAGCAAGGTCAACAAGGAATTGATCCAAATAGATTGATAGGCTATCAAACTAGTGCATCTTCTGGTGGCTATCAAACCAATAGGGGTGAGGCTCACTTAAAAGATGATACTAGTTATCAACAAACCCGGTCTGTTTATGAAGAGACTTCACAGAAGAGCCCTCCGCCACAAACAACTCCTTCTCAAGATGAGGCAGCATGTGGATGTGCATCGTCTGCTGAAATGGGCTCCGAATGTGATTGCGCAATGCAAGGTGCATGTCTTTGTGATGGAACATGCAGATGTAGTGCTGAAATTTGTAAAGAACAAGTTAACTCTATGAGTTAATCATAATTCTAATATTCTATATTTCCACAAATGGAAATATTCTATTATGTTTGATGTTTTAGTGAATAAATAATTTTTACGTGTTGAAAATAGTGGTCTACTCATTAATTTACTATGTCTGAGAGGCTTACGATTATGCTCAATAGCGATATTGCAAAAAAACTTAGATCTTTACAAGCAAAGAAAATCAAAGAATCTTCATCAACTGTTAGTTTTTCTAGAATTGTAAATGAAATTTTAGAAAAAGGACTAAAATAACATCTCTACTTTTTTCTTGACTTTGTAATGTGAATCATTCTGATGTTTCTATTTGCATGGCTATTCATGTAAAATGTTCTTTACTGTGTGATGCTGAATCTCTTCATTATTTCTCATATTCATGTTTTTTATGAATTTCATATTTTAAATATTGTCCAATTTAAAAAATATGTGTGCTGGGAGTAACCCTCCTTCTGTTTTCACGATATTTCGCTTTGCAGCCTACCTGAACTTAGTACAGGAACTATGAGTTCTGTTTGGCTTTGCTCCATGTGGGTCGTCTTTTTCATTCCTTTTATGGAAACCTCAGGTTTTCACCATCACTGTGCGCCATATTGGATTGTTTTCTGCTCCGTTGCCAACCATCTCTGATTATCTATCTCCAGATCACATTTCCTGTTTGGAGGGAGGAGTTTCCTCTGCCGTAGCAGCGTGTCGTGCTCCAGCTCACATGATGTCTGTGGGTATCTATTGAATTTGAGTATTACTTTTCCGGCTTTGTGCCTATGATGAATAATGTCCCGTATTCCCTTTTCCATTTTTTCCTATTTTTCAAATCTTTGATGTGTTTTGTTTTTACTTCAAATTTTGCTTTTTTGAATAATTCTCTCCATTCTTTTTTTGAATGTAAGTGCATTTGAATTTTCATGATTCCTGCCCATCTGGCGGTTGCTTTGTTATCTGCGTAGAAATCAGTGCCGCAGAAAAATTGGCCTCCTGGCTTTAATAATTTGTATATTTTTTTTAATGCTATTTCTATGGAATCTGCATAGTATAGCGATTCCATAGAAAAAATAAAATCAAATTTCCCTTTGTAATCCATTGTTTCAATATCTGTGTGAAAATATCCTTCTTTATTATTCTCTTTCTTTTTTATCGACTGAATGATCATTTTTTTACTTTTATCGATCCCTATGGATTTTTTACAATTTTTTTCTTTTGCTATTTTCCTTACTACCCATCCATTTCCACATCCTACATCTAAGAATGTGAATGGTTTATCAAATGATGTATATTTTAAAAATTTTAAAACATTTGTTCCGTGTTCTATTTCCATTAATTCGGCTCTTCCGTTTTGAGCCCATCTATCAAAAGTTTTTCTAACCTTATCCATGAATTGTGCTCGTTTGATTTCTAATATAATCTTCATCTCACTGAGCTTTATGATGAACAAATTCTCCGTGTTTCTTATATTGAATTTTTAATAATTCAATTTGAATATAATTGCCTGATGAATCATGTCGAAACTGTGGTGGAAAGTTATATGAGAATACAAAATGTTCTCAATGTTTCAAATCTAACAGTATGATCTGTAAAGCATGTTCGACAATGACTTTGGAACAATTTCATTCAAATTGCGTAACTTACCAGAACAACCAAACAAACACTGTGCCTAAAATTAAGTCTGGCAACTATTCAATGCTAGTTGCCATGGCTTAATTTTTCAAAACAAATCTGTCTTTGATAGCATAGCTGCTCAAGTTTTAAGTAGGATGAGCCTTGATTTGGATCCTTATGGGTCGAATTCCAGTCGTACTGAGCCTATTTGTGATACTACTGATGCCTGTATATGCCTCAGCGCAAACTCCTGATAGAATTACAGTTCTTGAAAATTTTGGAGATTATGATAATGGTGAACCCTTGTTTGTTTATGGACAAATTGCAAATCTTTTGGATGACTCCTTTCTGATAATGCAGATTTTTAATCCGCAGGGAGACCTGTGCCAAATTCAACAATTGATGCCATTGCCAAATGGTGCTTTTATCACTGATGTTATTCCACTGGAGGGTAGGATTTGTGGACTTTCTGGAGAATATGAAATAAAGTTATTCTACGGTGATTATTCAAAATCAACAACTTTCACTGTTTCATCTGATGTTTTTTCTCAAGCAAATGAGGAGCAGATGATTTCTTCAGCTCAAAATTTGATATCCTTGCAAAGTTCTACGATTGGGAAGTTGTTTGATATTCCATCCCCAATTCCTGATTCGGCTTCAAACGATTTGCCTCATCTAGAATCTGATTATGTGGGTTTATGGAGTGAATTCTTTGTAGGTGATTTGATCATTGAAATTGATCCTTTGATTAGACCTGCTGTATTTTCGTCCCTTGATTTAGTTCAAAAATTACTGAATGAAGATAAAATTTCTTTTGAAATTGCAAAAAAAATTGATGAAACAATTTTTAGTTCTATATTTTATTATGAAATTGGAGATAAAACAAAAGGAATTGATTTGTTAACTGATGCATTTGTTGATATCAAAAATGTAAATACTGAAAAAACATCTGATCAGAGAACTCCAACTTTTGATGAGTTAGAAGAGACTCTTTTGAATTTGATGAAAAAATCTGATACTGTCATGAGTAAATCTGTGAAAAATGAGGTTGGGTTTATCTTTGCACGGGGAACGGCACCTGTATTTTCTGATGAAATTAGTGAACTGATTGACGTACTTTCAAAATCTAGGTATCTTGATGTAATATCTAGAAAACAAAGTGATCTTTATCGATTAGTTCAAAATGATTGGGAATCTCTGAAACCTTCTCTTATGTCCAAAGAGTCTATTGATGAACTGCTTTCCTCATCAATGAGAGTCACAGAATTACATCAGGCCACTATTATTTTACGAGAATTAGATGATGTTGATAGGTTCATTTCATCTGATTCTGAAGAAAACAGTGATCTTGCAAATCTAATTCAGCCTGATTGGAATACATTAGAGCGCGATTTGGCATTGGCTAGTTCAGTCAATGATATTATGGAATCTCAATCAAAAATCAATCAAATGGCCCAAGTGATAGATATTTCATCTCGAATCACTAAAAGTGTTGAAATCTCTCAGGCTAGTGGTGTTAATTCTGCACTAATCGACGATTGGAAATTACTATTAGAACGAGTTGAAAATGCTGATTCTATTGATGATGTTTTAGAAATTGTTTCTGAGTTTGACCAATCTATGACTGAATTAAGAGAGAAACGAAATCCATTGATTGTTTTAGAATTCCAATACAAATCTATGAAAGAAAAAGCAGAACTTCAGGCTGATTATGAAAATCTATTTTTAATTGACAATGCATTGAGAATTTTAGATACTGCCAAACAAATGGAATCTGGAAATCCTTCCATCACTAGAATTGACAGAATTGAAGTTTTATTGAGTTGGGTTAGTGACATGTCTCCCAAAATTAAATCTGATTTAGATTCTTACAATAAAGATGCATACAAAATTCGTGCTAGTGATATTTTACAACGTGCAAAATCCATTGAAAATTTAGTTGAATTAAGTTTGACCAAAAACAGATTCCTTCCAAATTATGTGGAATTTACTGAGACCTTTAATGAAAAAATTGACAATGTACGAGATCTTGTAATTAAAAATGATCTTGATCAAGCAGATGAACTAGTTCGTGATTTATTTAAAGAATGGAATTTGGTTTCTCAAGCATATGCTAATGACCCCAACGGTTCTGATATAGGTTATACTGCTGATGAAATCAAACGAATTGAATTTCGTAAAAAATTAGATGCTTTCTCAAACATGGTTTCTACTTTCTACAATGCGGGATTTTCAGAATATGTTGACAAATACAATGTCATGATGACAAACGCTGATCATATGATTGAATTGGCAAATTTTGTAGATGCTGAATCCGAGATTCTAGAAATTGGTGACTATCTTAGTGAATATCTGGTTCTTCAAAATGACAGTATAATCTATGATATTTCATTTGATATTGAAAAAAATATTTGGATAATTAATGGTGCCACTGAAAAATCTGTTTTTGATAGACGTGAAAATCTCTATGTGACTGTATACAATATGGATGGAACCAAACACAGCAGTTTGGAGTTTACTGATACAAAACAGGGTAATTTCTTTACCCAGTGGATTGCCCCCACTGATCCTGGACTGTACATTGTTATGCTACAATACAAAGATTCCAAAGCTTCTCAAATTGTACATATTGAGGAGGAATTTGACTATGAATACAATGCTGCTGATTTGAGTATGGTTGAATTGGCACGTGAATTTGAAGAATTACAATCATTTGCTGAAAAATTTGGCGGTGAAAATTATTATGACAATTCCAGATTTGGTTCAGTAATTAATGAAATTGAATTTGCATTCAAAGACAAAGATGCAGAAAATGTAAATGACAATCTAAAAGAATTAAAATCTCTTATAGAAAGATATCTTCCAATACGAAATAAGGCGGCTCCTATTATGGCTGAATATGATGGAGATAAATTGGTAATATCTGGTGCTCTTTTAAAAACGGTTCAATTCCCTGAAGATCTTTTCATTGATATCTATGATCAACAAGGGAATGTTATAGAAGAGATTGCATTGAAGGATACTTCGGGTGGAAAGTTTAGTAAAGTTGTAAACAAATCATTTGATTCTGGAGTTTATGTAGTTCAGTTGTCCTATCATGATTTAGTTGTAAGTGATTTCTTTAACGTAAAATAATTATTTTTTACCTTTTACCAAATTGAAGAGTTGTCTGACTGCCAATTTTGGATGATGAGTTGCTAGTTTGATCATGTTTGACAAGCCAAAATCTGCTTTTATAAAATCTATGAATTCTTCAGGTTTCAGTTCTTTAATGATGTCTAACTCTTTATCCCATTCTTCATCTGTAAGGCCAATCCATCTATCTTGAACTTTTCCTGCTGAATTGATTTTTGATTCAATTTCTTTTCTCCAGTTGCTTTCATACGGATAAAGCGCTTCTTTGTCTGTCTTACCTGATTTTATTGCCTCTGAGGCTACTTTCCCTGCGACTCTGCCAAATTTTATGGCATATCTTATTCCTTCTAACACTAGTGGATTTGCTTGTCCTGCAGAATCTCCTACTAGAATCAAATTGTTGAAAACTGTTTTCCTAGACAGTCCGTCATTTGGAATTAATCCATAATGAAATTCAATTTCAGTTAATTTACCTAGTTTTTTTATTGGTCCTAATTTTTTATCTATTATCTCTTTGAGTCTTTGAGTGGGGTCTATATTTGATTCTGGTTTCCCTACCCCCACTCCAATTCTTACTAAATTACTTCCTAACGGAAAAATCCATGCATATCCTGCAGGAGAGTATTCCTGTCCTACCATTAACCACCATGTTTCAGAATCTACATGTTCTGCTTTCATTTCATATTCTGCACCTGCGCCAAATCTTTCCCACTGCTCTGCAAATCCCATCGCCTTGCAAACTGTTGATTGAAAACCACTGGCATCGATTACTACTTTGGAATGAAATATGGTTTCTCCTTTTGGCCCGATTCCACTTACTCCTACGATGTCTCCTTTTTCATCTTTAATGACATTCTTGATGTTCGTTTTTACAAAAATATCTGCACCGCATCGCTCTGCCTCATTTGCCAACCATCTGTATGTTTTCCTTACATCTAATACTGCGGCTCTTGGAATAATGTCACTAATCGTAACTTCATTTTTGGGAGAACAAAATGAAAAATTCTTAATTGGATTAAAACAATCATCTGGAATTCCAAATTCTTTAATATTTTGAATCCATGTCACACCACTGGTTCTGACTGTTTCTGCAATGACACTTTCTTTTTCAATTAAAGCTACTTTGATTCCATTTTTTGCAGCTGTATATGCTGCTGAGGATCCTGCAGGTCCGCCTCCGACAATTACTAAATCATAATGATGTTCTTCTGACAATTATATTGAATGATAAATGCCTAGGATATAATTTTGAGGACTGATCTTTGTTACTTTTTCAATACTGGAGTGCCCTCAGTGTCGTTTTCTCTTTCTGAATCAAAAGTTTCCATATGTGCTGGGTCTCTATGCATGAAACTATGAGTTTCTCCTTCTATTTTTCTACAGAATTTTGAATGAATTGTCTCTTCTACTTTCAATGTAGTTTCATTTTCATGAAATAGACGTTTTCCACAGTCTGGACATGTAAATTCAGGCATAAATCCCGTCAGTGTCAAATCTATTTAGATGTTTCATACTTTTGGGGGATAATTCATTCTTAACCCAAACTTTAGATGTTTATTCATTTATTGTTAAACATGGATGAATCTGATCTTGGATCTTTTTTTATGTGGTCTGCCATCACTGGAATAATCATGCTGGTTACTGGATTTAGCTATAGAGCATATTCTAAAAAGAACAAGATCTCTGATTTTTAAATTGTTTAAAATCTAATTTTATCCTTCTGAAGCTGTTTTTCCGCCATCTACATTTAGAATGGCACCCGTAACCCAATTGGCCTCATCCGAAGCCAAATAAAGTGCTGCATTTGCAACATCTTCTGGCTCCCCAACTCTTGCAAGAGGTAATCTTTCTTCTAACACTTTTTTTGCTTGAGGATCATCCAGATATGGCTTTATCATTCCTGAATTAATAATTCCGGGATTGACGCAATTACATCTAATGTTTCTTCTTGCATATTCTACTGCAATTGATTTTGTAAACATTGCAATTGCAGCTTTGGTAGATGAATAAACTGCCAAGTGGACTCTTGGAATTGCTCTTTCACTTGAAATTGAGCCAATGTTGACAATTGCTCCACTTTTAACATCTGACATTTTTGACAGGACAGCTTTTGTCATGTGAAATACCCCGAACAAATTTACATCGATTAATTTTTTAATTTCAGAATCTGGCATTTCGTGAAAATGTATTGGATCGTTAATTGCTCCTGCATTATTTACTAAAATGTCAATTTTACCATATGTGTCCATAATTTGATTCACTGCTTGTAATACTTGGGATTCCTCAGTTAAATCACATGATATTGAAACCGTTGATTCCTCATTTCCTATCTCTTTTCTAGTGGCCTCTAACTGCTCTAAATTCCTCGCAACTAGAATTACTTTGGCTCCTTCTTCTGCAAATCTCTTAGCGATACCTTTCCCTATGTCGCTTGATGCCCCAGTAACAATGGCCACTTTTTGTTCTAATCGCATGATATAGACATTGTTCTCGTAACTTATAGAATTTTTGTTGAATTCTATTCATGATTTTGGTTATTTTTATTCATTAATTTTTTTGAGATATTCGATAATTCCTGTATAATCTATATCCCCAAACCCTTCTTTGATTGCGTTTTCGTAAACCTCTTCTGCCTTACTGGTCATTGGCAGTTCTATTCCAAGGGATTTTGCAGCATTTGTCATAGTGCTGATGTCTTTTTTAAGATTTGAAAGCGTGAATGTTGTATCATATTTGCCATCTATCATTTTGTATGCCTTTTTTTCACTCATTCCTGTTTTAAAATAAGTGGAGTTTAAAATTTCTAGAAATATTTTGGGATCTACATTTGATTTTTTTACCAGGGTTATCCCTTCAGATAATGCCAATGCCAACATTGTAATTTGAAGATTCATCGCTAATTTTATAGAATTGGCAACTCCGCTTTCTCCTAAGAAAAATATTTTATTTGCTATGGTATCGAACACTTCTTTGCAGTTTTCAAAACTCTCCTTGTCTCCTGACACCATCATGACTAAATCTCCAGTTATTGCAACATTTGGTCCCCCCATTACTGGTATGTCTAGTTTGACTATTCCATAGTTCTTAAATTGCTTTGAAATTTTTTTTGATTCTGACGGGTCTATGGTACTCATGTCTGCAACAATTAATTTTTCATGATTTCCTTCAATGATGCCGTTATTTTCAAATGAAACTTGTTTTACTGCTTCTGCATCTTTAACAACTATGATTACTAATTCTGATTTCTGTGCTATTTCTTTTGGTGATTCAGCAATTGTTATTCCTTTTTCTTTTAATTCTGATGTTTTTTCTTTTGTTCTATTATATGCTGTGACTTCAAAACCCGAATCTGCTAAATGGAGTGCTACAGCATTGCCTAACATTCCTAATCCTATGATCCCTATTTTTTTCATTTGTATTCTCTCCCTATTCTTTTCCTAATGTCTTTCTTCATTTTGAATCTCCCAATGTTTATTTCCAAATCTTGAAGCTACAAATTCTAATTGGCCGATTGTTTTATCTCCTTTTTTGACCTTGGCAAAATCAAATTTTTTCATTTTAATTATTTTTTCTTTAGGTTTGTATCCTCCTTCAATAACTTTTACTTTGAATCTTTTACTTGCTTTGATGATTAACTTTCTCGCATTTTGTACGTTTCCCATCCATGAAAACATTTCAAACTCTCCAAAGTTTTCTGTAGTCACATTATAGCCATATAGTCTTGCTTCTAGTTTGATGGATTGTGATTTTGCTTGTTCATTTAACCATGAAATAACTTCTTCACCATGTCCTTTTTCTACTCCAAATGTTTCTGAATCTGCCATGTAATTACACTCATAATGTTAAACCATAATAATCATTTTCAAATTTCTCTAGTAAACTAAAATATTGATTTAATCATGCTATTTTATGCTCACAATTGACTGCAAAGATGTGAAATCCGTTAAGAATGATTTACTTGTGTTTGTAGCAGATCAAGTTGCTGCCATTCCTACTTTAAAGAATAACCAATTCACTTTGTCTTCGTTGGATGATGATGAGATAATTGATACTGCCGCAGTGATTTCTGCAATAAAGGAATTTTTGGATTCTATAGATGAGGGAAAAAACTTTGCTGTGATTTCAAATCACAACATGATAAATATTACATCTATTTCTGGAACAGTAATTGAAAATACTTTAAGCCAATCTGAACCTGAAATGTTTTCCTGTACTCATTGTGGATTTGTAACACAATATGAAGTTGAATTAAACACTCATACGAAAATTCATTATATGTAATTTCATTTAAATTTATTAAATATCAAATTTCTCTTTATCACTGGCATTTCTGCGGCCATTGAAAAACTATAATGCGAAAATCTATTTCGATATTCTGCAATGTGATTATTTGCAACTTTAGGGGTGTTGAAATTTGTTCTGATTCCATCTGCATTGACCTGATTTCCTAGAACATCATAAATTATGATCCGATATTGATTAGGTTTTACAAAGCATCTGGTAGCATACCATAAAATTCCAAGTGTTATGACAAAAAATCCTGTAATTGTTTTATCTATTATTTTTATCACAAGTTGATTTTCAACAGGATCTTTATAAGCACTGATCCCTCAAAATGTTTGTGAAAAAACATTTGAAGAATAATGTTTCAAAAGTTTACTGTGAAAAATGTGATCTAGTTTTAGATTCTCGTGATAAATTTGAAAAGCATCTTGAAGGGCATTCATCAAGTATTGCATGTGAGGTGTGTCCTATTGATACGGTTATTGCAAAATTAATAAATTTATTCAAGAGAAAATCTTCGCGTGATTTGGAATAAGTTTTTTTAACCATACTGTGTGTTTTGTATTGTGAACAAATTAGGCGTAATTATAGGCGTCATTATTATTGCGATTGTTGCAGGTATTTCTGTTTCTTTATCCTCATCACCTACTGAAACGGTCAATCTAGATATGGATAGGATGCATGGGACGATTTCAACTGCTATGGGCTCCCCAATCTTAGGTGATCCTTCAGCCCCAATCACGATTGTTGAATTTGGTGATTATCAATGCCACCAATGTTACAATTGGTTTCATAATACAAAACCTGCAATAGTTGAGGAATACATTGAAACTGGAAAAGCAAATTTAGTGTTTGTGGATTTGGCATTTTTGGGACGTGATTCTCCAAAAGCATCTCAAGCATCTTACTGTGCTGAAGACCAAAAATTGTATTGGGAATACCATGACCTGCTTTACAATTCTCAAGAACCTAAAATTGATGGTGGATGGGCAAATACTGAACGACTAAAAGCATTTGCATTTAGCTTGGGATTAGATATGGATTTATTTGATAACTGTCTTGATTCTGGAAAATATTCTAAACGTGTACAGTATAACATTCAACAAGCAAGAGATCATGGAGTACGAGGAACTCCTGGATTCTTCATAGTGGGGTCTGATGGGCAAGAACAGATTGGTGGTGCACAACCATTTTCAGTATTCAAACAGATATTGGACAGTATGGTTTAGATGACATCTGTAATTAGTCTGGTATTTTCAAATTCAAAATATTTTCTCTTATCCATTATAATTTTTTCAACAATGTTGATTGGATTATTAATTTTATCTGAATATGTTTTCTTAGAGCCATATGTTGTTGGCCATATTCAATCAGGAACTGAATTTGGATTTATTCTTATTGTCACAATATCTGCATTATCTGCTTTGGTGTTGCCAATGAACATATTTCGTATCAATATTCTTAAAAAATCAAAACAAAAAATGGGTGGGGGTATTTTTGGATCAATAGTTGGTGCTGCAGCAGGTGCATGTAGTTGTGGTCCGATAGGATTTGCTGTAATCTCTACATTTGGTTCCGTTGGAGCTACTGCTACGGCATTTTTGACCAATTATGAAATTCCAATTAGAATATTTGCTGTTGGGATATTGGCAGTTACTTATTTTACAACTGTAAAATCCCTCAAAACTGAATGCAAATTTGTTCCAAACTCATAATGCATTAGAAATCACCAATTAGGCAAACTTTTGAAACCTTGGAATGTATCTTTCAGTCGTTTCAAGTATTTCCATGACATTCATCTTTATTCCCATTAGACCAAGTAGGAGAGATCCAGAATCTGATGAAATTGAAGATGCTGAAGACTAGTATGAACTCTACATTTTTACAATGATTTGATGAATTTTAAAAATTTACAAAGTCGAGATATTTATTTGCCTTTTTAGGATTTAACATGATGCAGAATTGGAATTTAATTTTTGGAATTTTTATAATTTCTAGCCCGATCCTATTTGCAATGATTGCATTCCCTGATTCTATAGCTTGGAGCTGGAATGAGGGACGCGGTGGTTACTTTTTTGCTTTAATTTTCATAGTTGCTGAATTAATTGGATTGAAAATTATAATTTCAAAGAAAAAATTACTTATCGTAATTCCTCTGGCTTTAGCTACTATCGCATATCTTGTTTCTTTGGAATATGGTTTGAGAGAACACATTATTGAATCTGCAGAACTCTTTGATGTACAATTAATCTATTCCTGGACTTGGATGTGGGATTTTGTAGTTATGGCAATCTTTATTGTTGCAGCATTGAGTATTTTCTTTGGAACACGTTGGATTAGGATTGCTCCTGCTGGCCCAATATTTCTTACAGGCACTGCAATAATTCTTTCACTCGACGCATTTTTCCCGTATGATACACTCGGTCCATTACAATATGTCGTTCCATATCTTGTACAAACGAATGTCTGGATAATCACTGCACTTGATCTTGGAACTGCAGTTGCCAGGGATAATGTGATGTTCTTACGTGGTGATCACGGTTCTATGGCTCTTCAGGTATTTTGGCCATCAGCTGGTGTCCACAGCATCATAATTTTTTCATTAGTGATTGGAGCATTTATGTTAAAACTAAACATTCCTAGAACTAGAAAAACAATTTATTTTGTTTTAGGAATTATTGGAACAATAATTGTCAATCTAATTCGAATTTTTTCGTTATCATGGTATGCACTAAAAGTCACAACTGATCCTGTTGCATGGGAGGAATATCACAAAATAGCTGGCGAAATAATGTTTTTACCGTGGCTATTTGCGTTCATTTTTGCAGTGATTATAATAGAATCAAGACGTCTGAAGAAATCTGAAAAATAAATACTACTAAAAGTATGATGTAATGTCTCTTTGCCCTTGAATTTCTGAAAGATCTGAAACTTTTACTCCTAGTCTTCTAATTGTAGTTGTTTGATTTTCCAACGCTTCTTTTAATAATTGATCTGCAATTTTTTCTAATTCTTCAATGCTTGTAGTGGGGTTTCTTAACATTCTTGATTTTGATTTATTTGTTAAATCTGATTGTACAAAATGTATTCCCACTGATTTGAACATTTGATTATTTTTTTTAACAACTCCGTGCACTTCTTTACAGATCTCTGTGATACTTTCAGATAAGAATTGGTAGTCTTTCGAGTCTTTTTTTAACGTTGTAATTTTGCTATACTGTATTCTTGCTTCACGTTCTTTTACTGGCTCATTATCGATTCCTCTAACTGCATTGTAGATATATGCTCCTGTCTTTCTACCGAATTCTTTGTTTAGTGTGAAGATATCTATTTTTTTTAAATCTTGAATTGTTTCTAAATTCATTTCCAAAAACTTCTCTTCTGTCTTTCTACCAATTCCTGGTATTGTTCTAATTTTCAATTGATCTAAAAATACTTCCACTTTTTCTGGAGATACTGATGTTAAGCCGTCTGGTTTTTGAAAGTCTGATGCAATTTTTGAAATTAATTTATTTGGTGAAATTCCTATTGAACAACTAAGTTTTATTTTATCTTTAATTGTATTTTTTATCTGCTGTGCAAGATGATTTGCTCTTTCAAAATTCCCTTCAACTCTTTTTGTCACATCCAGATATGCTTCATCTCTGCCAACATATTCAAAAATATCTGCATTTTCTTTCATAATCTCCATTGCTTTTTCTGAAATTTCAGAATAGAAATCAAAATCAACTGGTAAAAACACTGCATCTTTTCTTTCTTCAAGTCTTTTTTTTGCAAATATGATTGGAATTCCTGATTTAACTCCATATTTTCTGGCAGTATAATTGGCAGTTGCAATTGCACCGCTATCTCCCCCTCTGTCTGAAAAAACGCAAACACATACTGGTTTTGATTTTAGTTCTGGAGATCTTGTTTCTTCACATTGGGCATAAAAATAATCAAAATCTATGTGGAAAACTACTCTTGTTTCCAATAATTCTATTACATGTTTTGATTATTACTATATTGTGTATTCATCTAAATATTGATGAAGAATGATATCTTCATGGAATATCCAGTTTCAGTAGATGAAAACGGTGTCAAGTTTAATCCTGAAAAAATGGAGAAGGAAAAACTCTATCACTGTATATTCAAAAATAAAGCAATGTTAGTGTTCAAAGATTCTCAAGATATGATGAATTGTTATGAAATTGAAGAACCTGATTTAGTTGAACAAATCAGCAAATGTGACAACGATGACGATCTTGAAAAATTATTTGAGGACTATTTGCAAGGAAAACACCTGAAAAATTAAATAAAAGTGAGAGAGAAATTCCTTATAACAGGAATTTAAAATTGAGCAACAATAAATCAAAAGACGCAGAAGACATCTTATCAGAATTTGGTTCTAGAACTAAATCAGAACCTGAACCGACACCTGAACCAACACCTGAACCGACACCTGAACCAACACCTGAACCACAACTTGAAGCTCCAGAACCTGAACCACAACTTGAAGCTCCAGAACCTGAACCACAACTTGAAGCTCCAGAACCTGAACCACAACTTGAAGCTCCAGAACCTGAACCACAACTTGAAGCTCCAGAACCTGAACACAGTTCAAAGGATATTTCTGATTCTCCTAAAGTTCCAGAAGATCGTGATGTTATTTTTGTTGGCACAAAACCAATAATGACTTATGTTTCTGCAACACTAACTCAACTTTCAACTCGAAAAACTGTAACCATCAAAGCAAGAGGAAAACGAATTACACAAGCAGTGGATGTTTCACAAATGATTGTTAAGAGAATGGATTCTGTAGGGTATGTAATTAGTGACGTTAGAATTTCATCTGATTCTTTAACTTCTCAAGATGGAAAGCAACGTAACGTTTCTACAATGGAAATTGATATTTCAAAAAACTAATCTAAAACTTTTAACATTACTTCTATTTGGAATTTTATTTTTTGTAATGCTTGTTGAACACACAAATAATTCTTGTAATGTTGAAAACATTATAATTTCAAATGAAATTGTTTCATATGAAAAGTCATTAGATCCTGAACTATGTGAAAATATTCTTGAAAAAATTGATTCACATAATGACGAATGCTCATCTCAAATAGAAATTTTGGATTGTGGTTAGAATATTATGTCTGTTAAAAATGTAATTCCAAAATATACTAACATTAAACTTAATCCGATCATTATGATTTTGTAATTTCTATTAGAAATAATTTTTGAACTTTTTGATGCAAGAAATGAAATCCCTCCTAGCCATACAAAATCCATCCATATGTGCAAGAAAAATACGACCAATATGCCTGAAAATGCCCACACCAACATCGCATCAGAAATTAACTTGAATCCGACTGTTAACCACCATATTATAAAAAACGGATTCAATACGCTGAGTACAATTCCTGTAACTAATGGACCGTGTTTTGGTGTTGATGAAACCTCTTTGTTATTTTGTAAAACTGTTTTAATTTGAATTAGTGCAAAAACAAAAAGCGTAATTGCCCCAACAACTGATATCCAAATCCTGAATTCTGGAAATATTTCGAATGAAAATACTCCAATTCCTAACAACATAACCAGTGGTAACTCCACTACTGTGTGACCCATTGCCATTTTGATGCCTGATTTTACTCCTCGTAATCCATATGAGATATTTGCTGCAAAAAGTGGTCCTGGTGCCATTACTCCCGATGCAGAAAGTACAATTACACTGATTACAAATTCAATAATCTCTGCCATCCCTTTTTGATGCTATTCAATTGTGAAATAAACTTGATTGAAATTTTTTTATCTGTACATGGAATCTTTGAGGTGTTTTGATTCTTCTTGTGTTTCTTTAATCATAGTTTCGGCTTTTTTTGCTTCATTTTGTAATAATGGGATGTCACACGATACTCCTGGAATTAATTTCGACATTGCCATGCATAATTTGGCACTTGATTTAAAATCTGGCCCTTCTCCACTGGTGTGAAAGATTATTACAATGACGTCTTGATTTGACATACTTCCTTCATTTAGTAATATTCCTGGAATCCCTGGAACTGTTCCATGATCTAATACTTTGAGCCCTGCTTGTCTTATTTTGTTTCTTGAAGAGTCTGTATTTCCAATACCTATCATTTCTTCATCACCTTTTGAGGATTTTATTGCAACACTACTGACAATTAATTCCATTTTGTGTTGTTTTGCCCATGACAACATTGTTTTTGCTGTGACTCTGTGTAGTGATTGATCTAGAGTTAGATATGACAAAAATATTCCGATCTTTAATTTCTCATTCACAAAAATTCTTGTCGGAAAATTTGGTTTTCCATCTTTAACAACGCTAATTGGGGGAAAAGCATCTGAATCAATTACTCCGCCCAGTTCAAATTGTGATATGTGAATCATGGATTCGGTTGCAATGGCACTAGTGAACCCCACTGATGGAAATCCATCTATTAGATACCCTCCTTCTAGATTTAATTTTTTAATTTCTCTAATTCTAATTTTAGGAATCAATGAATATTTTGTACATTGATTGAATAATAGCTTTTATCTAATTCTATTTTTTAATTTTGAAATCAATGCGGCATAAATGAATGGTAAAGTTGTTGTCACTTCTGCATGGAGCGTTGATTGTTTTGCTATTTGTGTTACTTTTCCCCAAGAAATTGCTTCTCGTACTAGTGCTCCGCTTAGACTTCCATCGAATTCTTGAGCCGTGGTGATATAAAATGCATAATCTAATCCTTCCCTATATTGATTCCACCATAATGTATGATGTTTTGAAATCCCACCACCAATCATGAATGCTCCTGATTTTTCTGCTTTGAAAATTAAACCTGATAACAAATTTGCATCTCCTACCATGTTTAATTTAAAATCAGCATGTTTTTGAGTAAATAACCAAATTTGACTTCCTACTGCCCCATCCATTATCCCTGGAACTACAACGTTGATATCATTTTTGTATGCCCAATAAAGAAATGAGTCTTCTCCTAAATGTTTTCCAATCATTTTGCATATTTCTGCAGTACTCATCTCTTTGTTTCCATTTTGATATTCTTCTTCTAGGAATTCTTGCATCTTTTCTTCGATTAGTGGTCCATAACTGTCCATTGGAACTAGAACGTTTCCTAATCTGTGAATATTTTGATTTGCCAATTCCATGTCGTCCATTGTAAATGATCCTTCTTTGTAATGTGAAAAATGTCTAGCAATGTCATGATCTAAAGCACCACATGTTGTAATTGCAACGTCAAACCATTTGTTTTTGATCATATCTTTGATTATTCCTCTTAGTCCTGTTGATACGACTGCTCCTACAAATGAAACAAATCTTAGACATTGTTTATCTGAAATCATTTCAGCCAAAATTTCTAATCCGCTAGATAGGTTCACTGATTCAAATCCTCCCGATTGTGACAATTCTTCAAATATTTTTTCTAAAGACGTGGTCGAATCAATTTGAATATCTTTTACTGGGCGGCCAGGATTTATCATAATTATACTGTATGTTTGTACCGAATATAAAATTCTGCCTTTGATACTGGGATTTTTAAATTACCTTGGGAAACTTTAAACCTCCCTTACAATAATGAATTTTAAATGGCTGATAGAATTAAAGTTGGTTTAGTAGGTATTGGTAATTGCTTTTCAGGATTAATTCAAGGAATTGAATACTATAGGAAAAATCCTTCTCAGGAGGTAACTGGTATTATTCATGATAAACTAGCAGGATATGGAATTCATGACATTGATTTTGTTTGCGGATTTGATGTTGGTGAAAATAAAGTTGGTAAACTTTTGCATGAAGCAATTTATGAATATCCAAATATGGTTGATTGGATTGCCAAAGATGACTTGCCTAAAAACGATGCAAAAGTCTATGAAAGTCCTATTTTAGATGGCGTAGGAGTTTGGGTGGAAAACAGAATTAAACCTATCACTAGTACTAAAACCCCTGAACAAATCGCTGAGGAAGTAAAACAAATTATCAAAGAAAAAGGCGTTGAAATTATTGTGTCTTATTTACCTGTAGGTTCTGATAAAGTAACTGAATTTTGGGCTCAAATTTGTTTGGATACACACACTGCATTTGTAAATTGTATTCCATCTTTTATTGCATCAGATGAGAAATGGGCCAAAAAGTTTGAAGATGCTAACATTCCTTGTATTGGCGATGATATCAAAGGACAAGTTGGTGCTACTATAGTGCATAGAACTTTGGCTAAACTTTGTAGTGATAGGGGAACAAAAATTGAAAAAACATACCAAATCAATGTTGGAGGCAATACTGATTTCTTAAACATGAAGGAACAAGACAGATTAGCATCAAAAAGAATTTCTAAAACTGAAAGTGTTCAAAGCCAACTCAAAGAAAGATTGGATGATGATCAAATCTATGTTGGTCCTTCAGACTTTATTCCATTCTTAGGCAATACGAAACTTATGTTTATGAGAATTGAAGGTAGGCAATGGGCAAATATCCCATATAATATGGAAGTTCGTTTAGAGGTTGATGATAAAGCAAATTCTGCAGGTATTGTAATTGATGCCATTAGATTGGCAAGAATTGCTCTTGATAGAGGTATTGGCGGACCAATCAAACCTGCCAGTGCATATTTGATGAAACATCCTATAGAACAAACGTCTGATGTTTTGGCAAAAGATGCTTGTGAAAAATTCGTTGCAGGCGACTAGTCATTGAAACTTATTAGAATCTGAAAATCTACTTTTTCTACTCTCTTCATATCTGTCGAGATTAAATTCTTTAGATAATCCTGACTCTCCATTTAATTTGAAAACTTTGGTTGTTACTACATTGTCGTTCTCTGACAAGTCTACTATGAGGCTATTTCCTCCGAATCGTTGATTTTTCACATTTGCTGCAATGATTGGTATTCTATTTTCTAATGCTCTTACCTGCACATACATCTCCCATGGCTGAATTCCCCTTTTGACTATTCTGCTAGGAGAAAACAACACTTGGGCTCCTTTTTTTACAAAAGTATTTGCCACATTGGGAAAGACCATGTCATAGCAAATTATGATCCCAAATCTACATGCTGTATTGAATATTTTGGCCTCATTTCCTGGCTTTACACTGTCTCTTTCGTAGCCAAAAGGATGAATTTTTTCTTGTCTGCCTATGAATTCACCATTTGGCCCAATGACTGGTGAGATGATTGATTTCTTTTTCTTACTAATCTCATAAAATGCTCCTGGAATTATAGTCATGGAAAATTCTTTTGCAATTCTCTTAAAATCTATAAACTCTAAATTAAAATCACTGATCTCATTATTTTTGAGCCATTGCTCTGGCAGGCATACAATGTCTGTGCCATTTCTTCCTAATTTTTTAAGAATTTTTACAACTTGCGCAATTCCTTTTTGATTTGTACTTTGTGATGTAGTTTGTATTAATCCCAACTTGACCATGTTTTTAGAATTCTTTCTTAGTAATTATAGTAGGCGTAATAATGCGATCAATTTTTTAAAATTATTATTTTAATTACTACCGCTACGAAAAATTTCATAACACAACAAGAAAAATTAATCAATTCTGTCAACTAAACTTGTTAATCATCGATTATCCTGCATGATGAGAAATAATTATCATTGGTTCATGTTAAAAAAGTTGAGATCTTTGGATTCAAATCATTTGGATTTAAGAATACCACTGTTCAGTTCGAACCGGGACTTGTTTCGATTTCTGGTCCAAATGGTTCTGGAAAAAGTAACATCTTGGATGCAATTATTTTTGCAATGGGTGAAAATAAACCAAAAGTAATGAGAGTTGATAAATTACGATCTCTAATTCATGATATTGAAGGTGCAAGACATGGGCCAAAAATGGCAAGATCAAGTGTTCACTTTGATAATACTGATAGAAAAATTCCAGTAGATTCTGATATCGTTGAAATTACAAGAGAAATGGATTCAAACGGTGAAAACACATACTATCTAAATAAAAAGAAAACAAATCGAAGCCATATTCTTGATTTACTTGATATGGCCAACGCTGGTTTGGGACAACTAAATGCCGTACAACAAGGAACTGTAACTAGAATTTCTGAATTTACTTCAGAAGAAAAAAGAAAAACTATTGAAGATTTAATTGGACTTTCATACTTTGATGATAAAAAAATAGAATCCATTAAACAACTAGATGAGGCAGATAGACGACTTGAAATTGCTCTTGCAAAAATGGGTGAAATTAAAAAAAGAATTGATGAGCTTGAAGAGGAAAGAAATCAAAAATTACGCCATGACATTTTAGAACGCGAGTTAAATCGTTACAAATCTATTGCTGCGGCAAACAAAATGAAGGTAATTTCAAGTCAAAAGTCTTCAAAAGAATCCACTTTGAACGCATTAAATGCTGAAATCACGACATTTGAAACCGAAAGAACTACTCTGAGAGAAGAAATTGGTACTTTGGAAACAGAAAAGACAAAGTTAATGGTTGAAGCAAATGATTACAGCCAAGCAAAAGCTACACTTGATATTGAAATTAGTTCTGCGATGGAAAAATATGAAATAGATAACACTGCAATTTCTGCATCAAAGAAAAGATTAGAACAAATTAATTTAAGATTGCCTGAAATACAAACTGAAATTGATGAAATTAATCAGGCCCAAACTGATATCGATACACAACTTCAAAAAATAAAAATCTCTATTGATGAAACTGATTTAAAGAAAAATAAAATCAATGAAGATTTACAAGTAATTGACACTCAAAGAAATAAAATTCTTACAGAACAATCAGAAGCTGCATCTAAAAAATCTGAAATAGATAATAAAATAAAATTACTTACTAATCAACTCAATGATGTAAAACTTAAGCTATCTAAAATACTGCATGAAAAAGATGAATCAAAAATTAAAATTGACACAAACACAATAAAGCTTTCTGAACTAGAAAATGATATACTTTCACTAATTGGATATCAATCAAAACTTGAATCAATGTTAAACAACCACAATGCATCTATCACTGAATTGAAATCTAGAATCCAAAAATTACATACAAGAAAATCAAAAATCCATAATGACATGGATGAATTAGAATTCATTTTAGAAAAATCAAATAAAGCTGCAAATCAATATGAATCAAAAATTAAAACTGTGAAAGGATTTATGCATGAAGATTACACTGTTGCTAAACTAAAAGAAGATGCAGAAAAACTTGGTATTGAGGGATTGGTCTATGAAATGATTTCGTGGGATAAACAATATGAGCGCTCTGTTTTGGCAGTAAGCTCTGATTGGATTAAAGCAATTGTTGTAAAAGACTTTGCAACTTTACTTGGTATTGCTGAAGTGGCACGAAGTAAAAAACTTCCAAAATTGAAAATAATTCCACTGGATGCAATTCCTCAATTCAAACTATCTTTACCTAAAGAACCTGGAGTTGTAGGCATACTTTCTAACTATGTTACATGTGATCCTGCTTACTCTCCACTCAAAACATTCCTGTTTGGAAATATCGTACTTACTGAGACTAGGGAATCTGCTTACAATATGTCTCAAAAGGGATACAAATCCGTAACCCTTGACGGTGAATTCTTTGAAGAAAAAGGTGGAACTGTAGTCATTGATATTAATTCAAAAATATCCAAACTTACAAAACTTATCTCTATGAGTAGTGATATTGATGGATTATTCCAATCTATTGGCATAATCAAAAAATACATGTTAAAGAAAAAACATTCATTAAAAAAATTAGAAGATTCAATCCAGTCTTATGATGACCGTCTTTCAGTATCTGAAAATTCCTTGACGTCTGCCTCTGAAAATTATTCGAATTTAAAGTCTAGAATTGTTTCTGCTCTAAATATGAAGGAACAACTTTTAAAAAGAATTTCAGAACTGACTTTAAGAAATAATGTCATTGAATCTGAAGTAAACACATCCGAATCTCATGTTGTGTCTTTGCAAGACAGAATCAATATTGTTGAGGAGAATTATGCTAGTGGAGAACAAGATAGAATTGCTAGCGAATTATCTAGAATAAATATTAAAAAATCTGATATTGAAAAATTATACACCACTATCATGAATGAATATCGTGATAAATCTTCACAACAAACAACATTGCAAACTCAATACAATAGAGAAAAATCTCAATCAAACCGCCTTGACGCTGAAAGAAATTCATTAAATCTTGAATATGCCGAACTTGAAACAAAAATACAAGATTTAGAAAAACAAAAAGAATCCAAGAATGAGGTTCTTGTATCGTTGCGTGAAAAAGAACAAGAACTAATTTCTACATCTGGTTCATCCATTGGATATCTGAAAGAATTTGATGATAAACTCAAAGTTTTGGCAGAGCAAGACAGAGAATTAACAAAACAAATTAACACAATAGAGCGTCAAACAGATTCTCTTACTCGCGATCTTCGTGATTTAGTTGAAAATGAGGCTAAACTGCAACAAATCCTATCTGCATATGGATTTGATAAAGACATGGAAACCTTTGATGTTGAAACAATTGTGCATGGATTAACTAGTGAATTGTCTTCTCTGAATGCATTAAATGCAAAAGCGCCTGAAACGTATCTTGAGGTATCTTATGGATATCGTTCCATGTCTACGAGAAAGAATTCCCTGGAATCTGAACGAAATTCAATTGTTAAATTCATAGAAGATATTGAAAAAGACAAGCGTCAAACATTTTTAGATGCATTTGATAAAGTCGATAAAGAAATTCGTTTAATTTTTAATAAAATGACTGATGGTAATGCTTGGTTAGAATTACAAAATGAAGATGATATATTTAATTCTGGAATTTCATACTTGATTCAATTCCCAAATAAGCCAAAAAGAGAATCTACGTCAATTAGTGGCGGTGAGAAAACTCTAGCTGCAATTGTGTTTGTTCTAGCGTTGCAAAAACTCAAACCTTCCCCATTCTACCTATTTGATGAAGTTGATGCTCATCTTGATGCACCAAACTCTGAAAGACTGGCAAAAATTTTAGAAGAAAGATCTAAAGAAAGTCAGTTTATCATGGTATCGCTAAAAGACTCTGTAATTCAAAAAGCAAAACTGATCTATGGTGTATTTCCAAAGAACGGGGTCTCCCATGTTGTTACATACAAAGATAAGCGAATGCCTTCGATGAAAACTTCCTAGTCTAGTTTTACAAAACAAGCTGAATAGTGATCCTCGTTAATTTCTTCTAATTTTGGCTCCTCAGTGCATTTTTCAATAGCATAAGGACATCTGGCTCTAAATCTGCATCCTTGATACACATCGATGTCTAACGGCTCATTGATTCTAATCCTCCTCTCTTTGTGTAAATTGTCAGGATCTGGCTCTGAAATTGCGTCTATTAGTGCTTGAGTGTATGGGTGACTTGGCTTAACTAACACCTGATTGATTGGTCCAATCTCTACAATTTTCCCCATATACAAAATACCTATTCTCTGACCAAAATATCTGGCAGTAGCTAAATCATGTGTAATGTAAATAAATGAAATATTGTATTTTTTCTGTAATTCTTGCATCAATTCTAACATTTCAGCTCTGATTGACATATCTAACATAGAAACTGGCTCATCAGCTAGTATTATTTTGGGTTTTAGTGCCAATGCTCTTGCCAGAACTACTCTCTGTCTCTGTCCTCCTGATAACATGTGGGGGTATCTTTTTAGAATATCCTCAGCTGGTTCTAATTTTACTTCCTGTAAAACTTCGATCACTCTTCTGATTCTATCCTGCTTGTTTCCAATTTTATGGATTTCAAGTGGTTCGGACACAATGTCTCCAATTTTCATTCTTGGATTGATTGAGTCGTATGGATCTTGATGTATCATTTGACAATTCATTCTAATTTTTTCTAAATTTTCTTTATTGTCATCGATCTCAGTTTCTTCAAAAAATATTTTTCCTGAATCTGATTGAATTGATTTTAGAATCAATTTTGCAATTGTTGATTTCCCAGAACCTGATTCGCCAGCTAAAACAAAAACTTCTCCTTTTTTTAGTGAAAATGATACATCATCAGTTGCCCTGACTGTTACTGATTTTGTTCCAAATATTCCTTTTTTTGCAAAATATTTTTTTAAATGTTCTACTCTTAGAATTTCACTCAATAGTTATTGTTGAATAAAGAAGTATATCAAGAAATATCTTTTGTGCGTAGCATTTGGGATAAAGCATTTATGTTAAACAAAGACCTGTTTAATACTTGAATGAAACAATTCAAAAAAATCTTGATTATAAAAAATATGTTGTAGATCCAAAACTTCAGTATTTCAAACCTCATGCTAGTAAAATAGAAAAAACGTTTGCTGAAGAAATCTCTTTCAGCTTGAACAGGGATTCCAAATTTATTTCGCCTAAATTTTTTTATGATCAAAAAGGCTCTGATTTATTTGAAAAAATTTGCACTCTTCCTGAATATTATCCTACAAGAACTGAAATTGGAATTTTGAAGAATTTACAGACTGAATTACCCTCATTTATTGATGATTCCTTTAGATTAGTTGAACTTGGTAGTGGTGCATCCGTAAAAACACGATTATTACTTGATATTTTTACACAAATGCAGCATACTACAGAATATTTCCCAATTGACATCTCTGAAATTTTAACTGAGAGTTCAGAACAACTGCTACAACATTATGATAATCTTCGAATCACTGGAATTATTGATACATACGAAGGCGGATTAGAATTTCTAAAAAATTACGATGACAAGAATAATCTGATTCTATTTTTGGGTTCTAGTTTTGGCAATTTTTCCCCTGCTGACGGCAAAGTCTTTTTAGAAAAAATAAACTCCACGATGAAATCTGGGGATTTATTTTTGATTGGTTTGGATTTGGTAAAAGATTCACAAATTTTAGAATCTGCATATGATGACTCACAGGGTGTCACTGCTGAATTCAACCTTAATGTTCTTTCTAGAATAAATGATGAACTTGATGCTGATTTTAATTTGAATAATTTTTCACATTATTCTCTTTACAACAAAGATGATCAAAGAATTGAAATGTATTTGAAATCATTGGTAAATCAATCGGTTATTATTTCAAAATCTAACCTTTCATTAAATTTGGAAAAAAATGAATTAATTCATACTGAACATTCTCACAAATACACCCTAGAACAAATCAAAACTCTTCTTGAAAGTACTGGATTCAAAATTAAGCATACTTGGTTGGATGAGAACACTCATTTCTCATTAACTCTGGTTTCAAAAAATTAAATATTTTCAGCACATCTGAAACCTGAAAATAACCATCTTTCATCTAATCTGAAGAAATTTCTATAGCTTACTCTTATTGACATCTTTGGTGTTCCAAAAGAACCCCCTCTCAAAACTTTTTGATTTGTAAACCATTTGTCGTTGTATTCATCAAATCCTGACTTGAAACCTGGATATCCTGTATACTCTGATGATGTCCATTCCCAAACATCTCCTATCATTTGTTGACATCCTAAATGACTAGCTCCATTTGGATATGATCCTACTTCAGAACAACCCCAATGGTATGATTCAAGCAAATTGCATTTTTCATCAGTTGGCTTTTCATTTCCCCATGGGAATGCTGTTTTTTCTTGTTTTTCTTCATTCCAGCAAGCAGCTTTTTCCCATTCAGCTTCAGTTGGAAGTCTTTTACCTGCCCATTTACAATATGCATCTGCTTCGTAAAAGCTTACATGGCATACTGGTTCGTTTGGATTGATTTCTCTAATTCCTAAAAAGTCTCTTGTATGCCATTTACCGTCAATTTTTTCCCAATACATTGGAGACTTCCATTTGTTTTCTTTGACTTTTTCCCACCCGTCTGATAACCAGTGTTTGTAAGTCTCATATCCTCCGGATTCCATGAATTCTAGATATTGTTGGTTTGTTACTGGGAATTCATCTATTTTGTAATCATTTAGGTAAACTTTGTGTTCGGGCAATTCAATATCGTAACAAAACTCTTCTCCGTCATTTCCCATTATGTATAATCCGCCTTTGATTTGGATTGATTTTCTCTGAACATTTGGTTGTTTTGCAATTTCATTTTTCTTTACTGGTCTGTATTGTTCTGCAAGTAAATGTTGTAAATCATAAACTAAAAGTTCTTGATGTTGACATTCATGATGAAATCCTGTCATGATCAGTTTGACGGCATTTTCATTTAGATTTTGAGTTTGAATAAATTTCTCCACTCTTTGATTTATTGTATTGAAATATTGAAATATTTGGTCTGTTGTTGGTCTTGAAACAACTCCTCTCAAACCTTTGTCATGAGGTACTCCAAATTGCTGGTAATAGGAATTCAGATATTCTGAAAATTCTTTAGAGTAAAACTCGTAATTTTTATCAATCTTACTCATTATTGCTTCATAAATCCAACTCACATGTCCTATGTGCCATTTTGGCGGACTCATAAAAAATGCCGTTTGAACTACAAAATCATCTTTTTCTAGAGTTTTTACTAGTTCTAGTGTTCTACTGCGTATTTCTTTAAACTGTTCTAGTAATGAAATATCTGATTGTAATTCTGGATTAGATGTCAATATTAGAAAATTATGTTTTTTCTATTATTATGTTTGTGGGTATTTTTCTAGTATCCTCTTGCAAATATTGGAATTGCAACACTTTGTTCTTTACAATAGATGCATTTTTGATTTGTATTTTTACTTCCAAATGGTATGACTCTAATTTCTGCGCCTGTTTCTTCTTTGATCTTGACTTCACATTCTAATTTTCCACACCAAGGTGAGTTAAAGAAACCACCATTTTCAATTTTTGATTTAAAATCTGAATAATCTGAAATTTCCAGGATGTTTATTTTGGCCTCTTCTTTGGCTTTTTTTAACATCTCTACTTGAATTTCATCTAATATTGTGGATATTTTTTCAATTTCTGTAAAACCTAAACTAATTTTTTCAAGATTGTATCTTTTTGCAACCACTATGCTGTTCTTTTCTATGTCTTTGGGGCCTATTTCAATTCTTAATGGAACTCCTTTTAATTCCCAGTCGTTGAATTTGTAACCTGGGGATAGCCCTTCTCGATCATCTACATATACTCTGATATCTTTTGATTCTAATTCGTTTTTGATTTCTTCTACTTTTGGAAGAACTATTTCCTTTCCTTCATCATTTCTGTAAATTGGAATGATGACTACTTGCATTGGAGCTACTTTTGGTGGTAAAACTAATCCTTTATCATCTCCATGCACCATGATCATGGCTCCAATTAATCTCCAAGATACTCCCCAAGATGTTTGCCATGCAAAATGCTCGACGTTGTCTTTATCTGCAAATTTAACTTCAAATGGTTTTGAAAAATTTTGGCCTAGAAAATGAGATGTTCCCATCTGTAATGCTTTTCCATCTGGCATGATTGATTCCATTGTAGTAGTGTACACTGCACCAACGAATTTTTCCTTCTCGCTTTTTTTACCTGTTGTTACTGGAATTGCTAGTTCTTCTTCAACTGTATTTTTGTAAATATCTAAAATCGTCATTACTTCTTTCTCTGCTTCTTCCTGAGTGCTGTGTACGGTGTGTCCTTCTTGCCACAAAAATTCTGAAGTCCTGAGAAATGGTTTTGTTGCTTTAATTTCTGCTCTCAAGGCAGTGTTCCAAAAATTAATTTTTAATGGCAAGTCTCTCCAGCTTTGAATCCATTTTGAATACAATGTATATGCTAATGTCTCAGACGTTGGTCTTAATGCAAGCCTATCTCCAATTTCATTAGTTCCTGAATGAGTTACCCAAAATACTTCTGGGTTGAATCCTGCAAAATGTTTCTGTTCTTTGCCTAATAGCGATTCTGGAATTAGTATTGGTAAAAATCCATTTCTAATGCCATTTTTAGAAAATTTCTTGTCAAATGTACTTCTTAATGATTCCCAAATTGAATATCCGTCTGGTCTGAGGACGATTAATCCTTTCACAGGTGCGTAATCTGCAAGTTTTGCTTTTAGAACTACTTGTGTGTACCATTCACTAAAATCATCATTCTTTGAAACTGTAATTCCAACATCTTCTTTACCCAAACTAGAATTTCTTGAATTAATTTAACTAATGAGCCTTTCGTGATGATTTTAGTTTTAAAATTGCTTTATTATTTTAATGGGTCGCCTTTGCATAAAACCTCGCCCATGACTCTACTTTGGAAATTTGGACATATGAAACATTGGACAAATTGAATATCTTCTTTTAAAACTGGACAATCTACAAATTCTTGTTTCATTCTTTTGAGCATTTTTGGACTAACTCCTTTGAGTTTTAACTTTCCTTTATCGTCCATCAAACCTAATTCTTTTAAATTGGCTTTGAGTTCGTCTGGAAATTTGACTTTATCTTCTGTTGTCTGAATTTTTACATCAAATTTACGTTCTAATTCGCCCATGTCTATTACAATACACTCGGTGATTTATTACTAGCGTTTTTTAGATCTGAAAAAAGTTTAAACTTTAAAACCTATGACTGATTTTGATATTAAATATAATATTTTATTTAAAAGCAATATGAAAAATTCAATGTATGCTCTAATCTTTGAAGAATATTGACAATGTGATTCAATTAAACTATAAGTACGCTTAAGCTTCATAAGTTCGAAATTATTGAATTGTTTTAAATGGACAAGAGTGATGGTCTAGTTCTATTGGGAATTATTATCGGTGGCGGTACTTGTATAACACTCGTTATTCTCTTAGCAAATGGCATAATTAAAAACCCGTTTCTATGATATTATCAATACGCTTAAGTTTAAAATTCTTTTAGAAACTACATGAAAGGGATTGTTATCGCTTTAATGGTGGGATTGGCAATTGGCATAGTTGCCACGGCGATAGTTTTCCCAATGATACTTAACGATACTTCAAAAAAAGAGTTTGATTTGGATTATGTAAGACATATTCAAGAGATCGATAATTGTATGGATTTGAAAAAAGAATATGAATTAATCAAGAAATATGAATCAAGTGTTGGTGACTTTGAAACATATCTCATGGTAATTGATGATAGGGCAAATGAGATTGTAAAGTCTCCATTAATTTGCAATTACAAATAATCTTTAGATTCTAATCTTTTTTGAGAATTGACAATACGCTTATTTTCATAAATATCATGAATGTGTAATGGAAAAAAAGAAAGTAATAAAAGAAAAATTTTGTATGAGTTGTAAATCAAAAGATAACCTGCAATGTAGTATTAATCTCCTTAGCGATCCATCTTATCTTTGTAGTAAATGTATTTCAGATTATAATGGTTGGAAAAAGAAAAAATAAGGAAAATTCCTCTAAGCGTCTACTAAATTCAAAAAGTTTGTCATTTTAGATTTTAAACTCTTACTTTCAATGCAAAATTTCCGCACTTTGGGCATCTATGCTTTTTCAAATATTCTGCATCCGTTTCATATGCTTTTTTAGAATATGTGATATGCTCCCCACAATCTTCACATATGCCTGGTAGATCTCCTTTCATAGATTAATTATGAAATACTAGTACAAATAAATCCATAATGATAAAAAATAGTAAAGTAAATCTTGGATTTTAAAAATTCGTGTCAAAGGAGAGAATGACGTCTCGACGCTCTTTTCTCTCACTTATACTGAACTAGTATGATGAAATTTGTATTTAAGATCGTATACATTCTACAATAACCTGAATATCTTTAATCTCTTTTTCATTGTTCCCACATGTATGGATTCAAAGTTATAAAAAATATCATACCTGTTATTCTGTTAGGCAACTGACAACCAATCCATTACAGATTGGCTTTAAGATCGGAGTTTGATCATGAAAAGTTTACTCCCAACTTTAATATAATTCGCGATTTTTTTCCAATCAGAAATCTATTGTTAGCTATTTTTGATGTTGAAGGAGTTTTGTATGATGAAGAATATTTGCCAATACTTGCAGAAAAACTCAACAAAGAAGATGAAATTTGGGAAATAACTAAGCAAGGAATTCAAGGTAAAATTAACTGGGAAGAGGGACTTCGAACTAGAGTTGCAGCATTGAAGGGTATTGATGAAAAAACTTGTCAAGAAGTATCTGATGGATTACCTATTATGACTGGTGCAAAAGAAGCATGCAGAACATTAAAAGCTGCTGGATGGAAGCTTATGGCCGTATCTGGGGGATTTTCTTTGATGATGCATAGATTGCAAAAAGAACTTGATCTTGACTATGTTTTTTGCAATGAATTGGTATTCAAAGATGGAAAATTAGATGGTGTTACAATTAACGTTGATTCTGACAAATCAAAATCTGCAAAAATAAAAATTGAAGAATGGGGTGAGAAGAAAGAAAACATTGTCTGTGTTGTTGATGGTGCAAATGACATCAAATTGTTTGATGTATGCGGTCTGGGAATTGCATATCGTGCTCAAGATATCGTCAAAGATTTGGCCACTACTACTTTGGATGAAAAGGATCTTTCTAAAATTTTAGATATTATCAATAAACACTACAAACTTGAATTAGAATCTGTAACCCCTGTATAAACAATTTTTTAGTCCTCTATTTGATATGAATCAATTGCAAATCATTCCTATTCATGTTGAAAAAGAAATTGAGCCATCTGATGATATTTCTGATATTATTTTAAAATCTGAAAAATTAAACGATGGGGATATTATAGTGATTGCCCAAAAAATAATTTCTAAACAAGAAGGACGTTTGATAGATTTGTCCACTGTAACTCCTTCTTTGTTGGCCGAAGGTATTAGTTCTCAATATAAAAAAGATCCTAAAATTACTGAATTGATTTTATCTGAATCAAAACGAATTGTAAGGATGAAACATGGAATTTTAATAGTTGAAACTCATCATGGTTTCATTTGTGCAAATGCTGGAATTGATGAAAGCAATGTCGAAGAAGGATATGCAACTTTGTTGCCTGTCAACGCTGATATTTCTGCACAGAGAATTAGGAAAAAAATTTTAGAACAATCAAACAAAAATGTGGCAGTTATAATTTCTGATACATTTGGTCGACCTTTCAGAATGGGACAAACTAATCATGCAATTGGAGTGTCTGGATTAAATCCAATTTTGGATTATGAAGGAACTTTGGATTCTTTTAATAAAATTTTACGAGTAACCGCAATTGCTATTGCTGATGAACTTACATCTGCATCTGAATTAGTTATGGGCAAATCTCTAAAATGTCCCTTTGCAATAATTCGTGATTATTCATTTAATTTTGAAGATCATATGATTGATGAATTGATTCGTCCTGAACACGAAGATCTTTTCAGATGATGTTTTTGAAATTTTATGCCGTTTTAAGATTCTAAAATCATTTTTTATTTTTATGTTCTGGTTAAATCGTTCTAATAGTAATACCATCAAATAATTCTTCTGCGCGTTTAATGATTTTCCTGTCATCTGCATCTGGTTCGGCAGTTATTAACACTAAATTATCTCCAATTGGCACACTAATAATTAATTGGTTGGTTCTTCTTGATGCGATATAATCAATCGGGCCCAAAACCTCATCGAGTTCTTTTCTCATGTTGTAATCTAGTTGCATTTGCATGTATACCATTGGTATTTTATCTTCTCCAACCATTGGTGTGATTCCTTTTTTGAAACCGCCTGACACTAGACGCCCTAATTGATTAATTACGCCTGCATGTCTGACTTTATCTTCCTTTGTTAGGTTGATACAAGCTTCATCTAATTTCTTTATTTCCTCCACTGATAAAATTCCCATATCTGGTGTCTTCTGTCTGCTCATTTTAGTTTTTATATTGAATTAAATTTCTGAAATAATTCCCCTGCTAAAATAGCTTTTAATATGACAAATCGGCCTTTAGGAATTAGTAATGTCAGAATCTGCTGAAAAAAAATTAGATGCAACTGGATTATTTTGCCCTGAACCTGTGTTTAGAACAAAAATTGAAATTGAGAGGATGCAAGTAGGCGAAATCATTACTGTATCTGCTGATGATCCAGCAGCTGAAGATGATATTTCCAGATGGGTTACAAGAAACGGTCATGAATTATTAGACGTGTCCAAAGCCGGTGAAACAATTACATTTAAAATTAAAAAGGTGAAATAATCTAAATCATGACTGCTGTTACTGATACAGATGTTTTAAACCGTGTGGGCAATACTCCTCTAGTACATTTGGATTCTCTTTCTCATGATAATGTGGAATATTTTGCAAAATTAGAAGGTCATAACCCATTTGGTTCTGTTAAAGACAGAGCCGCATACTGGATGATTAAAGATGGTGAAGAGCGAGGACTGTTGACAAAAGGAAAAAGCATAATCATTGAACCAACTTCTGGTAATACTGGAATTGCATTAACTGGTATAGCAAATGTGTTGGGTTATCAAGTTGAGATTGTTATTCCTGAAAAAGCAAGTAATGAAACTAAGGATATTATTAGAAAACTAGGTGCTAAAGTGTTTGAAACTAGTGATGATTTGTGTCCTAAAGTAGGTGCTGGAACTGATCAAAGTATAGCACTTGCAACATCTATTGCGTCTTCTAGGCCTGACACGTATTACTCTCCAAATCAATATGCAAATGAAGCAAATTTCAAAGGACATTATGTTGGAACTGGACCTGAAATTTGGAAACAAACTGAGGGAAAGATAACTCATTTCTTTACTGGTGTTGGTACTGGAGGTACTATTACAGGAATAGGTGCTTTTCTTAAAGAAAAAAATCCCAATGTAAAGATTATTGGCTGTCAACCTCAACAAAACCATTTAATTCAAGGATGGAGAAATTTTGAAGAATCTGCAAAACCTGATTTGTTCTTAAAAAGAGAAAATGTCGTTGATGATTGGGTATCTGTTGATAATGATGAGGCATTTTCAGTTGTAAAAGATGTATTTGCCAAAGACAAACTTTTGATTAGTCCTTCTTCTGCTGCTGTATATGCGTGCATGAAAAAATACCCTGTTGAAGGAGATGCATGCGTGGTCGGAATTTTTGCCGATGATGGAAGGAAATTCAAAAGTGTTTATGCATCTCAAAATGTGATGACTGAAGAAGAATTTGAAAATTGTCTTAAAGATGCAAAACACATGTCTGAATTGGCCTATTGATGATCATTCGAGAATCTTTTTCAAATACTTTTCATAAAACTCTCTAAATTCTGTATTCATGTCCATTTCATGTCGTAAACATTTGTTGCTTTGTTCTGTGATTTGATTTTTAATTTCTTTACTCCATGGACTGTGTTGTTTATCTTTAGAATCTATTATTGATGGATTCTCTTTAATTTTCTCCATGGTTTCTGATAATGTTGTACTTAATTGCCTGAATTTACTAATACGTAAAAGAAACATTTGTGCTTCTTCTTTATTTACCAAGTTGATCATTGAATGAACTTGGTTATAGTATTCCAAACCTTTTTCATTGTATTTTTTAAAATCTTCCATTCGTTTCTGCCAATATTCTTTGGTTATTTTTTCTTCAATTCTATAACTGAATTGAATTTCTCCTAAATCCATTCCTAATTTGGCTAGTTTTTCACTGTGCTCTTTAGCTGATTTTTTTAGATTTTCTGGATCTTGACTCATCACTCTTGATTTTTTATCTCACAATAAAGAGTTTAGATTTTTGATTCATTCCATTTTTTCTCAGATTCTTTTGCGTATGATGACATGCATTCTTCACATAATGAGTCCCATTCCGTAACTCCTGACTTTTCAAAATATTTTACAGACCATTCGTACGTGGGTTCTTTCCTATACTGAAATTGTTGAATTGTGTAGATGTCTTTCTGATGAAATTTATTTAGGCATTTTTTGCATTGAGCATTTTTCATTATTGCTTATCTGCGCTTTCAGTGAGATATTTATCTACATCTATTGCTGCCATACATCCAAAAGCTGCTGCAGTAATTGCTTGTCGATAATTTCTATCATGTACATCCCCTGCAGCAAAAATTCCTTTCATGTTGGTATGTGTTTTATTTTTTAATACAATGTAGCCTTCATCATCTAAATCTATTTGACCTTTGAATAATTGCGTGTTTGGTACGTGTCCGATTGCAACAAACAAAGCTTCTGCATCAAGTATGCTCTCTTCATTTGTTTTTAAATTCTTTAAAATAACTTGTCTCATTTTTTGATCCCCTTTAATGCTGGTTACAGATGAATCCAAATGAAATTTTATTTTTTCATTGTTAAATGCTCTTTCTTGCATAACTTTACTTGCACGTAATTCTCCTCGTCTGTGTACTAGGTGAACATTTGTTGCAAATTTTGTAAGAAATGTTGCTTCTTCAATTGCAGAATCTCCGCCTCCTGAAACTACTATCTCTTGATTTCTAAAGAATGGTCCGTCACAAGTTGCACAATATGATACTCCTTTACCTGCAAATTCCTCTTCTCCTTCTATTCCGAGCTTTCTTGGATTTGCACCTGTTGCTATAATTACTGCCCGACCTTCAAATTCTTCTGATGCTGTTAGAACTTTGAATGGTTCTCGTCTAAAGTCTACATCTACTACAACATCGTCAATAATCGTGGTGCCCATTCTCTGTGATTGTTTTCTCATCTCTATCATTAGATCCGGACCCATTATCCCGTTTTCAAATCCAGGATAGTTTTCAACTTCTGTTGTGTTGACTAGTTGTCCACCTGGAAGCAATCCTGACAAAATTAAAGTGTCATATCCTGCTCTAGAACAGTAAATTCCAGCTGTATATCCTGAAGGGCCTGCACCGATAATTATCACATCGAATTTTGTTTTAGTTTTATCTGATATTTTGGCTTCATCATCTCTTGTTTCGAGAACTGCTGATCCTGCATCCCCTGACATCATAATGTTAATGGTCTTAATTTCAATAATTTAAGTGAATATCTCTTTTGATTACTCGTTTTTCATTCTTAAAAGAATTTGATCACAAATTCTACGCATTTCTGAATCTGACCCTACACTGGAAATTTTTACAATGTCTGTGGTTGTAATGATCCCCACAATTTCATCGTTTTCTTTAACTGGAAGTTTATGAATTAATTTTTCTTTCATTAATTCTGATGCTTCCCATATAGTTTCATCTGAATCAATTGTAATCAAAGGCGATGACATTACTTCCTTAATTTCAGTAAACAATGGTCTACCTTCTGCCGCAATTTTTGTCACAAAATCTCTTTCTGTGATTATTCCAATTGGATTACTGTCGTCATTTACAATCACACACCCTATGCATAATTTTTTCATATGTTCTGCAGCTTCTTGCACCGATGTTGATTTGTCTAAACTTAGTATGTTTTTACTCATCACATCACTTACAAACGTACTATTCATGATGAGTGATTATTTTTCAGTTATATGAGATAAATTCTAAATTATCATGACTGAAAATCAACTGAGGCAATCACGGTACTCTTATAAATCTAAAATTTGTTTGACAATATTATGGTAGTTAAAACAAAGAAGATTCTTGTTCCTCTTGATGGTTCAAAAAATTCAATTCGTGGTTTGGATATGGCCATACATCTTGCCAGACAATCTCAAGGCACAGTTATCGCATTAGCAGTAAAAACGGTGCCTGGGATATATGCACTGCATCCTCTTGGATTCCTGGATTTTAATTCAATGACTGAAGTAAAAAAATTACTTAGTGAGGCCAAAGTTAGAGCTGCACAGAAAGGTATTGATTTGACAGGAAAAGCCATTGCGGGAGATCCTGGATATGACATAGCACGATTTGCAAACAATCCTAAAAACAAAATTGATATGGTTGTACTTGGAGCACGTGGTAGAAGTTCTGCTAAAGAAATTTTCTTGGGAAGTGTCTCTAATTATGTTTTACACAAGTCTAAAAAACCTGTATTGATAGTGAAATGATTAATAGTTTTAAAAAAATTCTTGTTCCTATTGATGGTTCTGTATATTCAGAAAAGTGTTTAGAGCGTGCATGTGAACTTGCTGATGCGTTTAATTCTAATCTTATTTTGATATATGTTGTAGAAAAGTCACTCCCAATTAATTTGTTAGATCGTAAAGAATACCTCAATATCCTTCGAAAGTTTGGAACTAATATTTTAGAAAAAGCAAACAAAAAACTTTTGAAAAAAGGAATCACTCCAAAAATTTTCTTAAAAGAAGGAAACATTGTCAATGAAATTGAGAAAATTGCAAAAAAAGAAAAATGTGATATTATAGTTGTTGGAAATAAAGGGTTAGGTTCAGTATCTAGACTTTTACTTGGAAGCGTCTCCAACAAGATTTCACAGTCTTCCTCTTGTTCAGTTTTAATAGTAAAATAGAATTAATTTGCTAGTGTATTTACAATATCTGATTTTGTAATAATTCCTACTAATTTTGAATTTTTCACCACTGGAAGGCCACTAATATTATATTTGATCATTTTAGTAATGGCCAGTTTAATATCTTCGTCGTCCTCTACTGTGATTGGATTTGTTGACATGATGTCTGTGGCATGAAATGGAAATAGATAACTCATTTGATTTGAGTGTGTTTCTTCTAATCCTTTTTTGAATTTGTATTCTTGAACTTCTTTTGGGTCTGCTGATTCTGCAATCCATTGAGGAATCTTTGCAGGTACAAAATCTCTGAAAGTTACTATTCCAACTGGTTTTTGATTTCTTTTGATAATTACTCTAGAAATTCCATACTTTATCAATAAACTTTCTATGTGTAGTATTGGATCGCCTGGTTCAGCAGTTATTACTTTATTATTCATTATTTTTGAAACTTTAATTGAATCTGAACCTTTTGTAAGGAATGCTGTTGCTAGATCTGTTTTTGTTACAATTCCTTCAAGAGTTTTATTTTTATCAAGTATTATTACCACACTGATTCTGTGTTTTTTCATCAATTTTGCACATTTTCCAACTGAATCCTCTCTGGTAAGAGTAAACAATTCTCTTGGTTTGAAATCTTTTGCTTTTACAGATTTTATTGGTTTTGTACCCAATTGATAAATTTTTTTTGCAATATCTTTTTCAGTTATTACTCCTACTGGTATATTTTGATTTGTAACTATCACACGTTTTACTTTGTTTTTTAATATTGACTCTCTTACCTTCATGAGTGTTATGTTGGGGTTAACCGTGATTGGCTTGCTGATTAATTCTGATAATTTTAAATTTTTTACATCCATTATACTCTACTTTCATATTTTTGATAAATACGTCGCTAACAATATCATGCCTGAAAATCATATTTGATAATAATTAGAAACATATTAAGTTCTAGTTTTCATGTGTTGCATATGACTGAAAAAGTTCCTTTGTTTGTAATTGGCTTGCCTAAAGATGAACCTGCCAATGAGATACTTTCATCGAAATTTGGTGGTTCGTTAGATAAAGTCCAACAAGTATTATCTCATATCATTGAAGCTAAAATTGCCGTGGAATCTCAAAATCCTGAGGGCTCTCGAACCCATTATGATGCCACTGCTACTGTTAAAACATCAAAAAATCAATTAATCTACACTGCTTCAGGTTGGGATATTTTAAAAATTGCTGATGAATTATGTAAAAAATTGGAGGGTGAATTAAGCAAACATGATCATAACCGTCAAAAAGACAGTATCCGTAAAAAGGAATATTAGTATTGTTTAAAAATATTCTAGTTCCATTTGATCTGTCTGTCCAATCTACTAGGGCCTTTAAGGTTGCATTAGATATTGCTAAATGTCGTGATTCTAAAATAACCCTACTTACATGTCTTGAAGGTGATGCATGGCATCACAAATACTATGATGCAAGAGCTGATTCTGAATTAATTAAAAAACAAAAAAAAGTTACAACAGAACATTTTGAAAAATTAACATCTCTTGCAGATAAAAATAATGTTTCTATTAAATCTCAAATACTGACATCGAAATCTGTAGTTAATGATATTGTAACTTTTGCAAAATCTCGAAAATATGATCTTATTGTAATTGGATCTCATGGTAGAACTGGTTTTGATAAATTACTTTTAGGCAGTGTTGCAAATGGCGTTTCTCAAAAATCCACATGTCCTATTCTGATTGTAAAATAAACCGAATGTGGTGTAGTTGATTTCAATTGTGGGTAGTGGTCGAGTTGGAGCATCTGTTGCATTTCTTTGTGTATCTAATGCGTTGGATGATGTTTTACTTGTTAATCGAAACAAGAACAAGGCAATTGGTGAGGCATTAGATATTGCAAGTGCAATTCCTGGAAATTCTAAATTCTCCATTCGTGGAACTGATGACTATTCTCAAATATCTGGCTCCGACATCGTTGTGATTACTGCAAGTATTGGTGTCTACCTGAAAGATAGAACTGAAAATATTGTACTACAGGTAAAGATGATAAAAGAAATTGCACAAAAAATTAAACAGTATTGCCCATCTGCGATAGTTTTGATAGTTTCTAACCCTCTTGATGTTTTGACTTATTTTTTCCAAAAAGAAAGTAATCTGCCTAGATTCAAAGTAATTGGCATTGCGTCTAGTCTTGATACTAGTAGATTTCGTTACTTCATATCTGAAATGCTATCCGTTCCACAATCCTCTATTTCAAACGCTCTTGTTTTAGGAGAACATGGAGATTCCATGGTTCCTATTTTCTCTGGTGTCACTGTTGGTGGTAATCCTCTTTTTTCCATGATTGACAGCAGAGATTCTATTACTGAAGATGTTAGAAATTACTGGAAAAAATTAAGATCTTTTAAGAGTAGATCTCAATTTGGTATTGCCAAAAACACATTTGATGTCATTGATTCTATTTTACACAAAAAAGAAATTGCCATTCCTGTATCTGTAGTTCTTGAAGGTGAATATGGAGAAAATGATGTTGCTATGGGTGTACCTGTAAAAATTAACCAAAATGGAATATGTGAAATACAAAATGTAAAACTTGATGATACTGAATCCTCGTCTCTGAAAAAATCATCTGAAAAGATTCGCAATCACATTAAATCTATTCATGTTTGATTCCTTAACTTTTTTAGTTTTTGTTGGTGTTTGTTACAAAGTTTTTTATTTTTAATTTGTGAGTAAAACAAATCTTTTTGCCAATGAGCATTAAATAACCTGCATTCCTTTTTCTCACAAAACGCCTCTCCTGTCTCATAGTACATTATAGCTTGCAATACATATCCTTCTGTAATTACACTTAATCTCGAATCATGATATTCTAAAAATTCACCTTTGTATTTTTTTTTAATTTCTTCGATTTTTTTTTCTGAGAAATTTGTCATTAAATCTAAATAGTATTGCTTAGGTTTTGCTGGAGCCTCTATGATCCCAGTTGTTGAAATTATTGTGGGATTGGAACTAATCAGTGCTCTAGCATGATATCTGAAATCATCATTATCAAAAGTTGCAGTAAGCTTGTTTGTAAAAATTATGTGCAATATGTTATCTGTAGTTGAAATATTCTCTGCGATGATGTTTTGTAATTCAAACCCATCATACAATGTCATCCCCTCTTGCTCGGTCATGTCTATGTTTTCTTTTTCAATTTGAATTTCTTCATGTGTTGGAATATGTTTTTTGAATTGTTTTTTTAAATCAAAAATTCGTGTTGATGCTATTTTTTCAAATGTTTTATCTTCCAAATTATTAAAAAAGGAATCTTTTATCTCGACTTTGATTTCAAATGTTTCTATGATGAATTGTTTTATTTTTTCTATCTGAATCTCTAGAACTGTAGGTTCATTGTATAAAATAATTTTTGAAATTTTCACTAAATTAGAGATTATCTTGACTGCTTATCTTTCTAATGTTTAATTTTTTTAAAGACTTGGATTATTTTTATGCTTCAAATATTGCTAAAATTTGCATTAAATTTTTAATTTTAAACTACAATCGAGTTGATTTCTTCACTATTCTTATACGATTTTGCTAGATTAGTTCAACACTTCCACTTTTGTTTATAAATAAATGAAAATCTTAAAAAATTAATTTGTAGGATTCATCAATGCAGCACGTTCTTTTGTTTTTTGATCAACCAATGCGTTGACATATTTGCCTGGCTCTGCATTACAATTCCCGATGTTTACTGCATACCCATCCATAGTTTCAGCAATACATCCATCGTTTGTAATTGCTATTATCTTTACCATCTCTATTTTTTCTGCTGGTGCAGTATAGAACATCAAATATGCAAAAAGTAGACCTGCTCCCAGAGCTATTACTCCGCCTATGATAAAAGTGGAATTTTTACCAGATTTTTTATTTGAAGATGGATTTACTGCCATGTTTTACTGCCTCTAACTCTAAATAAAAAGAATGCACTTATTTCTCAATAGTGAGTATTAGATATCAAAAAATTAATGCTCTCTATCTATTGACTTTCTCAAGTGGAATTGCAACTTTGTCTAGATTCTCTGTTTTTAAATAAAATTAGCCTATTCCTGGAGGTAGAATTGATGCTGATCTTCCAGATGTATTTTCAAAATAATTTTTAGTTTCAGCAATTAATTTTTCATTTTCTTTACTTATTTTCTCTAACTGTTCTTCAAATTTTTCAGTTTCAACTTTAACTTTTATTATATCTGAAAGTGTTTTAATGGATTTTATGATTGCATCATCATCTGGAAACATCATTCTGCAAGTAGTGTACAAAACAATACATGGTATTTTGGAATTTTTTAGTGCAGAAATAACACTTGCATCCACGCCTAGAATCACTGCACCTGGTATGTTTGGCAAATTGTATTCCTCTAAAAGATATTTGGAATTTTTGTTAGCTATTACTCCATACGAAATAGGATCGTTTTTCTTATTTTCATATGCCTCTAAACCACGCGGAATGATGATTTTTTTGATGTTGTTATTTTTTGCAAATTCTATTGATTTTATTATTAGATCATATGTGTAGATTGGATTCAATGGTATGTTGGATAGAATTGCATATAGATTATCTTTATTGTATATGCGAACTGGCCCATAAATTTCTCCATCTCTAATTGCATATGATGGTGATATTTTTGTAAATTCTAGTTCTCCAATGTCTTTCATTCCTAGCTGTGCTGTGAGATAAGATACTGCAAAAGCACCTACTAACCCTGCACTGGGGAATGCAATAATTAACATTTTTTCATTTGTCATTTTATCGGAACTCAGCAAATCAGTATCTGAAAACAAAATAAATCATACTCTCTTGATTTTCAGCATTGATTCTCTGAATGGAAACTGGGTTTGGCACAATACTTGATAATTTCAAGGATTATCTGTCAAAGCACTAGGAATATTTTTTTACTATCTTTCTAATTCTTTGATTTTTTGTGCTGTAATTTCTGCTGCTCTCTTTCCGGAGTATAGCATTGAACCAAAAGTTGGTCCCATTCTTGCCAATCCATGTGTTTCTGTAACTGACATTCCAGCTGCAATTAATCCTGGATACACTTCTCCTGTCTTGTGGACTACGTGTTCTTCCCCATCGTTGACATGCATAGGTTCCATTCCTTTCCATTTTGCTAATCCTCTATCTACAAGTCTTTTTACGGCAACTGAATCATGGCCTGATGCATCTATGATTATTTTTGCTTCAAGTGCAATTGGATCGACACAAGTAATGTTGCGTGGTAATGCTGAAACTGGCATCCAATTGACAACAATTCCTGCAACTCTTCCGTTTTTCAAAACCAAGTCATCGAATTTAGTTAATTGTAAGAATTTTACTCCTGCATCACATGCTGCTGCAATTAATTTTGACACTGCATGTGGACCTGGTGTTAAGTATAATCCATCTGCGACTTTTTTGTATGGTATTCCTAACTCGTCCCAGAATTTTTGTGCTGGTTCTCTAACTGTGACTGGATTCATCATATATCCTCCTAACCAATAACCGCCACCTAGGTAGTTGTTTTGTTCAATAACTAAAACCTTGTAACCCATGTTTGACAGTTCTCTACTAGCTGTTAATCCTGCAGGACCTGCACCAATAATAATGACATCTGATTCTGCTCTATCAATTAATACATCATGAAATTCATTTGCAATTGCACGTGTAATTTCAACTTCACGTACGTCTGTAAAAATTTTCTCTGATTGTTCTGCCACTGTTGCTTCTTGCATGAATACTCACCGTTTCCTGAACAATTAATACTTTCCCACATTTGATTTTGAAAAATTAGGTAATACTAATTATTTCTAAAATTTGACTTTTCGTAGAAATAGGAAAATTTTGTACGTTGAGGAAAATATTTCTCCTAAAACCCCCAAATTTCAAAAATTTATATCTAAACTAAAAGAAATTTCATTGTATTGACTATATCTGATCTCACACAATCTTCACCTGATTATAAAAAATCCAAAATAAACTGGTCTAGAATTGAGGAGGCAGATGATTTTGCAAATACTGTGAAATTATATCGTCAAGGGAAGTATAATGAAGATAGTTTTAGACGATATAGACTCCAGCACGGGGCATATGGAACTAGAATGACTAGTGACTATGCCATGGTTAGAATAAAACTTCCTGCTGGTGAAATTTATCCTGATCAAATTGAAAAAATATCTCAATTAAGTGAACAATACTCTATTGGCAGTGCACACTTTTCAACTAGAGAAAACATTCAACTCCATTGGGTAATTCTTGAAGATGTTTCTGAAATATTTAGAGGATTGGCCGAAGTTGGATTGACATCTAGAGAAGCGTGTGGGAACTCTGTTAGAAATGTGATGTGTAGTCCTTTGTCTGGTGTTTGTCCTGATGAAGAATTTGATGCAACTCCTTATGCTCTTGCGACTGCAAGATTCTTTTTGAGAAATCCTATGGCTCAAAATCTTCCTCGTAAATTCAAATTTAATTTTACATGTTGTGAGAAACATGGAATGGTAAGAATGGTGGATGTAGGATTAATTCCACAAATTAGAGAAATTGATGGAACTGCTCAAAGAGGATTCAAAATTTTCTTGGGTGGTGGATTGGGGAATAAATCTTATGTCGGACATCAGTTAGAAGACTTTACTCCTGAAGAAGACTTACTTTACACTTCAATTGCTGTTATGAGAATATTTGATAGAATGGGTGATAGAAAAAATCTCGCTAGAAATAGAATGAGATATTTGGTAAATGATATGGGTTGGGACAAATTCCAGAATCTTGTATTCAAAGAAAGGGCTGTAGTTCGAGCTACACAATCAGTTATCACTCAACTAGAAGTTGATCAAACCCCGGATGTAATTAAAAGACCAATTCGAATCTCTGATGAGGATGGTGGGGAGACAACTGCTGATGGATATGCTAGATGGCTCAAAACTAACACAGTAAAACAAACACAAGAAGGATATCGTTCAGTATTCCTTACTCTTGAAGCCGGTGATATTACTGCAAGTCAACTGTATGGATTGGCTGATATCATTCGGCACTTTTCATCTGAAGGTAAAGGAAGATCTGGCTTTTCACAAAATATTGCTCTACGATACGTACATGAGGATGATTTATCTCGCCTGTATTCTAAACTAATTGAGACTGGATTGGCAAAATCTGGCGCCTTAACCATGACTGCGCCTATTGGATGCTCTGGAACTACTTCTTGTAATCTGGCATTAACTAATTCACATAGATTGGCAAAAGAAATCCAAAGAAAATTCTTGGAACTAAAACTAGATGAAGATGATGATCTTAGTGATTCTTCAATTAAGATTAGTGGATGTCCTAACTCATGTGGACAACATGGAATTGCAACACTCGGATTCTTTGGTGGTGGTGGACGTGTTGGAAAAGACATGTATGCTAATTACCAAATGTCAATTGGTGGACGTTCTGATGGCGATACGATGTTGGGACAAACCCTTCTTAGAGTTCCTGCCAAACGAGTAATCCCTGTAATTCTAAAAATAATTGAAATATTTAAAGCAAATAAAAAATCTGATGATACTTTGAAATCTTGGGTTCATAGAGTTGTAAATGGAAATGAAGATTCAGAAATTAAATCAATTGTAGATATCAAAAAAATTCTCGAACCATTAATTATTCCACCCACTATTGAAGAAGATCCTGATTTCTACTTGGATTATGGAAGTGACTCCAGTTATCACACAAAGACTGGCAAGGGTGAATGTGCTGCTTGACTGACGCTGCTAAAATTACAACTGATGTAGACTCTTTGCGTTCAGAAATTCGAGACAACAGTGTTAGAGTAATTGATGTTAGACGCGAAGCTGATTATAAACAAGACCATATTCCAACTGCAGTAAATTTACCACTTGCAACTCTTTTGTCTGATGACAGTCCTGAACGTGTTTTGAAACTAGTGAATTCTATGGGAATTGATGATGAAACCCCTGTTGTAGTTTATGATGATACTTTTGGTGCATTAGCATCAAGAGTTGCATGGACTTTGGAATACTTGGGACATTCAGATGTCACTTTGTTAGAATCAACTTACAGTCATTGGAAATCTCTTGGATTGGAAAATGACTCTTCTACTCCTGACATTCAATCTAAAGAACACACTTTGAAATTAAAACCTGAAATCTTGGCAACTTCTGATTACTTGGAAACTGCCAAAACCCGAGATGATGTCATTTTGATTGACAATAGAGAAAGATTGAACTTTCTTGAACAACACATTCCTGGAGCCATCAGTTTGCCTTATCGTACTTTGGCTTCAAATGACAAAATTTTACGCTCAAAAGATGACATGAAACGATTACTGGATAACCGTGGAATTACTGGAAATTCTGAAATTATTACTTATTGTGGCAGTGTGGGTACTCTTTCAGGTCTGGCGTATTATGCACTAAAATCTGCTGGGCTGCCAAATGCCAAATTATACGTTCGTTCTTTCAAAGAATGGAAAAATCTTCAAAAGCCTACTGAAAAACAAGAAGATGCCAGTTACTGGGATTTATCTGCTGAATGATTAAGCAATCTGATCTCTGAGTTTTTTTGTTACAGTTCCTTCAATGTTGTTGAAAAGTACCATCATTTTCTCTTTGTTATCTATAAGGTAATCCACTCCTCTATCTTTTAATCTGATTTTCCACAATCTTATTTCTCTATGTTCATCAAAGAAAGTTTCTATCATTTGTTCTCCTGATTTTGTTGGGTCGATGAATTCATCAAAGATGTTAATTGTTTTTTCCACATCTTCTTCTTCTATTGCTTCTTTAACTGATTGAATCGATTGACTGAGTTGTTTTAAATTTTTAATTGGTCGAGGCAATGTTTTTTTGGTAATTCCAAACAACCCTTTCTTTTCTTTGCCTAGTTTTTCTGCGATGTTATCTGCAAGATCATAAATTGGTATTTTACTTAATCCGTCACGTTTTTCGTTTTGTACAATTAGACCTTTCTCTAATAATTTTGTTAAAGCTGTAATTGCATCTACTTTATCTAGAAATGTTGTCCACACAATTGCGCCAACTGTGTGATATCCTTGCTTAACTGATTCTAAAACTACAACCTCTTCAATTCTTTTGAATCCTTCTTCAATTCTAACATTCATGAAGTCTTTATCTCTAATTGATCTTCTTGCATTTTTAACATCAATTTCTATAGATCGTTTTAGAGATTCTAACGCTTCAGGAACTTGATTTAGTAAAGATAAGAAACATGCTTTGTTGTACCATGCCATTCCATATGTTGGGTCTGATTCAATTGCTTTTTGTGCCGAATCGAGAGCTTTGGTATAATTTTTTTGCTCATAGTGCACTAACCCTTTAAGATTCCAAGCTTCTGGATTTGTAACATCAATTTCTAAAATTCTATCATACACTTTCAATGCTTCTTGATATTCTTCCAAATGAAATCTGGCATATCCAATTTTCATTAATGTTTCAAGACTATTTGGATCAATTCGTAATGCTTGCTCAAAAATCTCTATGGCATCTTCAAGTTTTTCATCTGCCATCAAATTGACTCCTTTTTTAAATAATCTTTTAAGATTGTAATCTACATCTACTAAACTTCTTTCCTGCGGGATGGTTTTTTCAATTTTTGTTTCCTTGACGTCTTTTGATTTTCTCCCGAACGGTTTCTTCACAGCCCAAATGGCGTTTTATCTAGATAAATACCAATCTTAATTGAGCCTATTGCTGGACATGTTAAATTTAAAACAGATTTTAGCGATCTAAATACAGAAATACTTGAAATATCCACAAACGAGTGTGTCATCTCAGCCACGATTAGAGATTCAAGGTCAGGCACCATTCAAACAATCTGGTGTTTATGAAGCTCAAATCGCAGTTACTGCTAGTAAACCCCCTGATGATGACATTCGTACAAAACAATTTTCATCTTTATGGCGAGGAAATTTCCATCTTCGAGTAAAAGATGGGGTCTTTTCTGAAACTCTGGGTTCTCCCGCAAATCCTCTTCCTTCATCCATTGCCAATCTTGATAGAGTTTGGATTGTTGTTACTGATTTATTTTCTTCATTACATACTGTCTTTGATGTTCCTTTAGCAAGATCTGCATCTCAAACAAAACCTGAAATGAAACTTGAAACAAAAACAAATTTTGATGATCAAAAACCTACCCGCTCTACAAAAACAAATGTTGTTGAAACAACTGGTTCTCCTGGTGACAAAGGTCCAACTGGTCCATCTGGTCCTCCTGGTGACAAAGGTCCTCCTGGTCCTCCTGGACAACAAGGACCAATGGGAATTAAAGGTCCTGAAGGTCCTAAAGGCCAACCTGGTGACAAAGGTCCAACTGGTGACAAAGGACCCCAAGGTGACAAAGGAATTTCTGGTGATAGAGGATTAACTGGGGATAAAGGAATTACTGGTGACAAAGGAGACAAGGGTGACAAAGGAACTAGTGGTCCTCCTGGTGACAAAGGAGAAAAAGGCTCAACGGGTCCAATTGGTGACAAAGGTCCATCTGGATTAAAAGGTCCACTAGGTGACAAAGGAGAAAAAGGTCCTACTGGATTAATTGGTGACAAAGGCTCTACTGGATTACGTGGTGTACCTGGTGACAAAGGAGACAATGGTCCACAAGGTGTACCAGGTGACAAAGGATTAACTGGTCCATCTGGTCCTCCTGGTGACAAAGGTCCAACAGGGCTATCTGGTGTACAAGGAGAAAAAGGAATTCAAGGTGGTCCCGGTCCAATTGGTGACAAAGGTCCAATCGGTCCAATTGGTGACAAAGGTCCATTAGGTCCTCCAGGACCACACGGTGACAAAGGATTAACTGGTCCAACTGGCCCACTAGGTGACAAAGGCTCTGTCGGTCCACCTGGTCCAATGGGTGAAAAAGGAAACAGGGGTGTTGAAGGACCAATTGGAGAAAAAGGCCCACAAGGTCCACAAGGACCAGCAGGTTCTAAAGGATTAACTGGAGTTCCTGGCCCTCAAGGAGAAAAAGGTGACAAAGGCTCAATGGGACCAATTGGAGAAAAAGGTCAAACTGGCCCATTAGGTCCTGTTGGAGAAAAAGGTCCACAAGGTCCACAAGGTTCCCAAGGTGAACGTGGAACAACTGGTCCATCGGGAGAAAAAGGTCCACAAGGTCCACAAGGAATTCAAGGTCCACAAGGTGAACGTGGTCCAACTGGCCCAATCGGTTCAAATGGCGAACAAGGTCCACCTGGAGGACAAGGTCCTGTCGGTCCAGCCGGTCCAAGAGGTCCGCCTGGTCCACCTGGAGAAAAAGGTCCATCTGGCGGAATGTCTGCAGAACAGAAAGCTCTCTTCAAAGATTTATTGGAGATATTAACAAACAAAAATACAATTTCCACTGAAGAACAAATCAAATTAATGAGTTATCTTTATTGAGAAGTTTGATTTTTAATTTAAAATAATTATTTTAAAAATTCGTTTTCAGAATCTAAATTCGTAAATGATTTCTTTTTCTTTATTTTATCGTTAATTTCTTTTAGCATCTTTTCCTTTTCTTCTTTTAACTGCTTTGCCATCTTTTCTACATTATTTACAGACATGTGGTATTTTGAAAAATGAATGTAATATTAATTGTGAATTATTTTTTTATTTTGACTGATGCTTTACAGTTAACACTGTTTTAGAATTTAGAAAAATGAAAACAATTCGTCGTCATTATGACGATTGTTAGTTGTTAACGAGATTATCGTCTTTTTGCTGCTTTTCTCTTTGGAGCTGCTTTGCGTTTTGGTGCTGCTTTTCTCTTTGGAGCTGCTTTTTTTGCTGCAGTCTTTCTAGTAGCTTTTCTCTTTGGAGCTGCTTTCTTTACTGCTGCTTTTCTCTTTGGAGCTGCTTTGCGTTTTGGTGCTGCTTTTCTCTTTGGAGCTGCTTTTTTTGCTGCAGTCTTTCTAGTAGCTTTTCTTTTTGGAGCTGCTGTGGTAGATTTTGCTGGTGATCTACGTTTAGTTGCAGCTTTTCTTTTTGTAGCCATACAGAATTCCGTAATTTCATCGTTTTTCAGTGGTTAAACTAAAGAAATTTACACAATTTGATTACAAATTATCAAGTAATTTTATTTAGATTTTTTTTATTTTGATCGTGAAATTTCCAATTTCTTCTTTTTCAAAGGATTTTTTTCTCCTCTGGTTCTATTTTTTTTCTGAAATTTTTTGATCTGTAAGGTATTTTGGGCGCAATATTGATTATTTTTTTCAAAATTATTTTTTTACATATTATTTTTAATTATTAGAAAAACTTTCATTGTAATTTTTTCAGATCTATTTTTGATTATACGCCACGTCTTTTGATGATGGTTAACACATCTTCATCTAGCATTATGTGATTCAAACCCACACGCTGTCCTCCGAACTTTACACTCTTTCCCCAAATTAACCCGTATCTGAACTCTCGTTTTAATCTTCGATGTAGTTTGTTACAGATATCTTCTACTGTGTCCCCCTCTCTTGCAATTAGTGGCTCTTTGAAATCTGCCTCCCCTCCTTTTGGTCTCAAATAAACTCTGATAAATTTTAATTTCTCATAGATTTTTTCTTTGAGTAAATCGATATTGACATCAGAGTTTGCAGATACTTCTATCACGTCTGATTTGATTTTCGTTTTCAAATCTTTTAGAAATGCTTGATCTACCAAATCAATTTTGTTTAGGATGGTTAATGCCTTTGAATAACTAATGTTTCCTGCAATGTGATCAGCTAATTGCTCTGACGTGATGTCTTCTCTAACTACTACACGTGCACTAACCAAACCATACAGATGTAAAATATCTTTGAGATGTTTTTCTGTAATTTTTGTTAGCTTTACTTGTTGTGCAATTGCAATCCCTCCCATTGATGCTTTCTCAATAGTAATGTTTGGTGGTAATTGATTTAGTCTAATTCCAATGTTTCCTAATTCAGTAGTTAACACATCTTCGTGATATGGTTGAAATACATCTAATACTAGTAACACAAGATCTGCAGTTCTTGCAACTGACAAAATTCTCTTTCCTAACCCTTTACCTGATGATGCTCCTTTGATAATTCCTGGAAGGTCTAATACCTGAATGTTGGCCCCTCTATACTCCATCATTCCTGGGACTACTGTTAAAGTTGTAAACTGGAAAGCTCCGACTGTGGATTTTGCACTGGTCATTTTGTTTAGTAATGTTGATTTCCCTACACTTGGCAATCCGATGAAAACAACTGTTGCATCTCCACTTCGCCGTACGTCAAATCCGTCTTGCTTCATACCTGATTTTTTGGCAACTTCTGACTCTTGCTCTCTTTTGAGCTTGGCAATCTTTGCTTTGAGTAACCCTATGTGATGTTCTGTAGCTTTGTTGATCTGGGTTTTTGCCATTTCATCTTGAATGGCTTTAATTTTTTCAGGAATTCCCAATACTGTTCACTTCTTTTCACTTTCTTTTCAAATAAAACCGTATAACTTACACTTAGTAGCAAATATTATTCGGTTCAAAAAACGATTCTTGTGAAAAAGAGAATATTTGCAGTAGATATTGATGGAACTATTACTGAAAATGGTGGTGGTAGAATACACCTTGATGCTCTAGACGCATTACGTCAATTAACTAACATGGGGCATGATGTAATTTTTGTAACTGGAAGGTCTTCAGTTGAAGGATTCCTTTTATCTGTTTTTGGAGGAACTACAAAAATCGCAGTAGGTGAGAATGGCGGTTGTATTACGCTGGATTCTGATGAGCATATTTTGTTAGGGAATCTGGATGAATGTAAAAATGCGTTTGAAATAATTAAAAATAATATTGACAATGTCAAAGAAAAGCATGTTTTTCCAAGAATGACTGAGGTTGTTTTGGAAAGAACGTTTGATTTGGATCTTGCAAAAAAGTTACTTTTAGAAAAAAACATTCATGTTGAATTATCTGATAGCCAATATGCATACCATATCAATTCTCCAGGCATTGATAAGGGAACGGGATTTACAAAAATCATGAATAGGCTATCTGTCTCACGTGATGATGTTATTGCTATTGGAGATAGTGCAACTGATATCCCATTATTCAAAGTAGCAAAAACTAGCATCGCGTTAGGTAATGCTTCAGATCTTGTAAAATCTGAGGCAACAATGGTAGTTTCATCACATGCTGGCGATGGGGTTCTTGAGGCGTTAGATAAATTAGCACCTGTTTTATCTGAGATGTAATATGACATTCAAATCTATTCTTGATGAAATTGAAAATAATCTGAACAAAATATTATCTGATCTATCTATATCTGATGTAGGCTTTTCTGTTGAACCTGCAAAACCTGGATTTGGCGATGTGAGTTCAAATGTCTCCTTCCTGCTTGCAAAACATCTAAAAAAAAGTCCTAAAGAAATCACTGAAATGCTTTCTGAAAAGTATTCTGGATGCACTCATACTCTTGTTTTAAAATCTGAAGCACATCCTTCTGGGTATCTCAATTTCTTTGCAAACTGGGATAAATTAAGTCAGTTGATTCTCTCAGAGTCTTACCTTAACACATGCGGTGATGTTGAAATTGGTAATGGCTCCACAATTGTAGTTGAGCATACTAGTGTTAATCCAAACAAAGCACTGCATATTGGACATATTAGAAATATTATCATCGGAGATACTGTTTCTCGAATTTTAAAAAAAGCAGGCTACAAAGTAAATGTGCTAAACTATATTGACGATTCAGGATTGCAGGTGGCAGATATCATAGTTGGTTTCAAACATTTTGGATATGCTCAAGAGCCTCCTGATGGAAAAAAGTTTGATCATTATTGCGGCGATGACGTTTATGTCAAAACTACTGAAAAATATGATGCTGATTCCAGTTTAGAGGAAATTAGAAAAAATATTCTCAAAGAACTTGAAGATGGTAATTCTGAAACTGCGAAGTTTGGGGATATGATCACTAGACGAGTTTTAGCAGGACAATTGGAAACTTGTTGGAATTTTGGTGTTACATATGACTGTCTGAACTTTGAATCTCAGATTATTCGTTCAGGTTTATGGAGTGAAATTTTTGAGAAACTCAAAGAGATGAAATTGGTTGAATTTGAAAATGAAGGTAAGAATGCTGGCTGTTGGGTAATTCGTGGTGATGGTAAAGAAGAGGATAAAGTGATTGTTCGCAGTAATGGAACTGCCACGTATATTGCAAAAGATATTCCATATGCTGCTTGGAAATTAGGCTTACTTGAGGATCCATTTAATTATGAAAAATATGACAAGGAACAACCTAATTCTCGTGTTTTATGGCAAACCACTTTGAAAGAAACTGATAAAATCTCTAAAAACTTCACAGGTGAAAAAGTTGTCACTGTTATTGATTCGAGGCAAGCAAGATTGCAAAAAATTATCACCACGTTGATGGGCAAATTCAAATCTGTCCCTGATGCGTATAATCATTTAGGATATGAATCTGTAACTTTAAGTTCAGACACTGCAAAAACTCTTGGATTGGAAACTGAAGGTAAACAAGCTCAAATGTCTGGTCGAAAAGGCCTGTATGTTTCTGCTGATTCTGTATATGATATTCTAAAAGAGAAAACAAAAGAAGAAACCAAAAAAAGACATCCTGAAATGAATACTTCAGAAATTGAAACAATCGCACATTCCGTTTCAGTTGGTACTATACGATATGAAATGATTAAACAAGATTTGGATAAAATAATAACATTTGATTTGACAAAGTCTCTTAGCTTGGAAGGTGATACATCCCCCTACATTCAATATACTCATGCAAGGGCATCAAGAATTTTGGAGAAATCTGCCCGTACTCCGTCAATTGATGTTGATTTTACTTTATTGAATGAAAAATCAGAATTAGATTTGATTAAAAATATTGGTCTATTCAATCTAAATGTTAGAGATGCTGCAAACAATCTATCTCCAAAAGTTATTGCAAGGTACTGTTATGATTTGGCAGTTTCATTCAATTCATTTTATGAAAAATCCAAAGTTCTTGAATTGGGAGATGTGAATTTAGAGAATTCTCGTCTATGTTTGGTAAATTCATTCAAAATTGTTTTAGAAAAGGCTCTGGATCTTTTGGGAATTCAATCTCCTGATAGAATGTAATGTCCTAGGAAGAAAACTAATCTCTTCCTAGGGATATGCTACTGAGCCGAAGCACAATAGAATATCTTGGCGTGCAAACCAATTACTGAAAATAGAAAATTTAAAGTCAATAAACCTTACTTTGTATGCTAGTCTGAAACTACTGTCTATTTTGAATAATCGTGATCTTTTCTAGTTGAGGGCTCAAATGGTAAAGTTTAACCCTCTGTCCTATTTCTATTGGAATACATGGTTGATCTTAATACATATGAAAAAATAAATGAAGAAATTAAATTTACTGAAGAAGAAACAATTGAACTTTTGAAATTAAGTGAAAAGGAAATACTGGTTTTGATTCTCTCCGAATTGAAAAAGATAACTGAAAATACTCAATAATCTGTCAATTCTACCTCCCATCTTAACTTGTTATCGATATTATCTAAACTACTGTTAATTTGTTATATTATTACATTAATTCAAAGCAAATTAGCATAATTAATTGTAATTATGTATGGGTTGTTAGTATTTTTAATTTATTTCATACTTTCATAAAAAATATGAAAATAATTTTTTATACTTCTACCTATATTGATATAATATTGTGTTATTTATTTTATAAACAGACACCATTTAATTTTATAATCGATCGGAATTAGGGTTGGGTATGGGATTAGTTTGACATCAGTTATAGTTGTTGATGATAATGAAGATCTTGTTTATTCGATGTCTGAACTTTTAGAAATACATGGAATTGATGTAGTTGGCAAAGGCTACAATGGATTAGAAGGTGTTGAATTGTTTAATCGACTACATCCTGATGTGGTTTTACTTGATTTGATGATGCCAGAATATGATGGATTGTATGCATTAAAAAAAATTCGAGAGGTTGATCCAAATAGTATCATCTTAATTGTCACTGGAGGTGCTCCATCCTTGAATGCTGATATTGATTCATTAAAGCCAAACCGAATCATATCCAAGCCATTTGATGTAATAAATTTAGTTGAAGCGATTTTGGAGGAATCAAAAAACAAAATGCCTTTAAAAATTCAATATTCTTTCAAAGAAGATCCTGTGTATTACACCTGTGTCTTAACCTATGATCAATATAAAAATTTTAAAGAATTACCGGTAATAAAAGAATGTAAGATTATTAAAAATGCTGAGAAAAACATTGATGCATACGAAGAAAAAATGCAAAAAGCATTAAACTTGGCAGCCAAAAATGACATTAGTCATATTCAAAAATTATCTCAAATAGTTAATGAATAATTATTTTCTTGGTCTTCTTCGAGGGTTTTTTTCATAAAATTTCTCAACATTGTCATTCCATTCTTTAGTTTCTGCTAGACGAGAACGTGCATGTGGTCTTTTTCCATGGTTTGATAGTATCTCACTGTTGTTTTCATAGAATTTATCTGTCTCATTAATCAACACATCCAAAAATTCTGATGCTCCTTTTGCTTCTTCACTTTTTGGGTTTTGATGCGTCAAGATGGACTTTGCAAGTGTCTCAATCTTTGCTATTTTTATTCTATATTCACTTAGAATTCTGTGATCAAAAGAAATCATTTCATTTTTCTTTATTTTACTAGTGTATGTTCATTTCGGTGTTCTGTTTAACCATACATTGACTTGTCAATTGTTGCATCTGTTGTGTTGTTTTGTGCTGAAAATCCACTAAAATTAGATCGAAGAATTTTTTGAACGTGGCCTGACACTCTTGCTACATTATCCCATGTATTGTGAAATGAAACTCTGTCTAGAATTTCTTCATCTATATGAGAAAATATTGCCAAACCTGCAATGTTTTCTCCATTTTTAATCCATTGGTGTCCAACATTGCATATTGTACAAATCTCACTAATCTCCATTATTGCTTTAGAAAATGATTGATTTTTCATTACCAATAATTTTGCATCTTGTGCTGGGAATCGCATGTTTACATTTACATGAACTCTGTCTGCCCTGTTTGCATTTTTACTCACTATGACATTTGATCCGACATGAAACTGCCAATCTATGATTTTGCTTTTCTCTTTAATTTTTTCAGTTTGATCCTCATAATTGATATTTGTGACTTTGATAAATTTTTCAATTAACTCTTTCATTTCTTGAGATGTTTTTGTCATATTCTGATCATTCCCTGGTTGATATATTCATGTTATAGAAAAAAAGAATTAATGGCTGTGTCCACAACCACAGGAATCATGACCTTCATGTCCTTGGGATTCAGTTCCTGCACATTTGGAACATTTGTCTGCACCTGTTGGGGAAAAGAAACCAATTCCACATGATACACATTTTTGATTTGACATAGTGTTTGTAAAAAATTGCCGTATTTAATGAATACGCATTATTTAGGCTGATAAAAATAATGCAGTTTGAAATTTAGATGTATGTCTAGTCCTTTTTCTCAAATACTCTATATTCTCCGATAATTGAGTTACACTTGTGACAAGTGTATTGACCTCTTTCTATCAGAGTTAATCCATCTGCAACTATTTCGTTTGGTTGTTCTTCAATTTGTATTTGAGTAGGTCCACCAAACTCTGAATTACATTGTTTGCAAAAGTGTTTTAACATTTTTGTAATATCAATTTTTTCCAGTGATGATAAAAAATGTTTATCCATGTTTGGAACAAGTTTTGATTTAGTCACTTGCTCATTAGTTAGTTCTGCATTTATCCACCCACCTGATCCGTCTAATTGTATTTCTGTCAATTTGATATGGTATTTGGTTTGCTATTAAAATACTATTTGAACTGGATTAATGGATATTTTTATTTCCACAACGGAAAAAAAGTCAGTCTCCTTTACTATGGAGACTCTGAAAATGCATTAACTAGTTTATGTGAGCATAGGGCTCTTCCAGCTAACACCGCGAGATGTCTCTGACTCATTGAAACCAATACGTCTAGGTTTTTGTTAAAAAACCAGAATCAAAAATAATTACTTTTTGGTTAAATTTCTAAACGTCCGATCAAACAGGATTGTTTATTTGATGTATTTTTATTCTCAAATTTTGCTCACACTTTAACAAGAGACAGCTTCATAATTCGGCAATGTTCATCAATTTTGAGGAAATCAGAGAGAACCCGTTGATATAATCATCAGCACGATACCTTGATTTTCAAAGTAAATAAAATTTTGAATTAACCAGTAGATTCTTATCTAAAATTTTGAGGCAAAACACATGGCTAAAATTAAGAATAATTCTCCAGTGTTATTCTTCTATAATAATTCAAAAAAATGGTTAGCTAAAATTTCTAAAAAAGAATCCTTTCACACTCACATTGGTGTAATCAAACACTCTGATGCAATTGGTAAAGAGTATGGTTCTAGATTGATGACAAACAAGGACAAGTATGTCTATCTTTTGCAACCTACAATGTATGACTATGTGATGAAAATCCAACATGGCACACAAATTGTTTATCCTAAAGATATTGGATATATTATTGCAAGAGCCGGTATTGGCGATGGACAAAAAATCTTGGAGATTGGAACTGGTAGTGGTTCATTGACTTCGTTTATAGCTAGTGTTGTAAAACCACGTGGACATGTGTACACATTTGATGTTGATGAAAACTTTATGAAAATCGCTGAGAAAAATATCAAAAAAGCAGGAGTTTCCAAATATGTCACTCAACATAATTTAGATTTGAAAACTGCTAAAAAAATGCCTTTGGAAGAAATGGATATGGCGATAATTGATTTAGGTGATCCTTGGATTGTGATTCCTCAAGTTAGACAGATGCTAAAGGGTAGTGGAACTATGTTTGCTATTTGTCCTACGATGAATCAATTAGAAAAATTGACGATGGCTCTAGTTGAAAATGAATTTACTGATATTGAATCAACTGAACATATTATTCGAACTATTGAAGCTAGAGAGGGAAAAACAAGACATTCTTTCCAAGGGATTGGTCATACCACATATCTCTGCTTTGCAAGGAAGGCCTTTTTTGATAGGGAATCTCGAAAATCTGCCGATGCCCAAAAAATTTCTGAAACTACAAAGACAGTTCCTTCAAAAACCGGCAAAAAAACTAGCACTAAAATAACAAAAAAGACTAGTGCAAAAACCACAAAAAAGGCAACCAAAAAACCTGTCTAGTCATTTGATACTTTAAAACAAGATTTATTCATCGATTTATCAGAGTGTATAGTATGGTGAGAAAGAATCTAACTGCATCTATGGTTAAGAAATTCATTCCTGCCCGAAAATCAAAATCTAGAAAAGGTGATAATGGAATTGTTCTAGTTGTTGGTGGAAGTTACATTTACCACGGTGCTCCTATATTATCTTCACTTGCTGCATTGAAATGTGGCACTGATCTGGTTTACACCTCTGTTCCTAAAGTCAATGTAACTCCAACACGTGCAGTTTCTCCAAACCTGATAGTAATTCCACTGGTTGATCAAAAGCTGACATTAGGTGCAGTAAACAAATTGATTGGCGCTTTACCTCGTAATTTACATTCTGCAACCATTGGAATGGGGTTGGCAATACAAGAAAAAAACTCGTTGTTGCACTTTGTAAAATCATTGTTAGATAGGGATGTCCGACTATCTCTAGATGCCAGTGCATTAATTCCTGATGTTTTACCTCTTTTGGCAAACAAGAATGTTGTAGTGACTCCACATGCTGGAGAATTCAAAAGATTGTTTGGTGATGTTCCACCAAATTCTAAAAATGAGAGAATTAAACTTGTAGAAATAAAGGCAAAAGAATTTGGAATTACTGTTTTACTAAAAGGCGCAACTGATATTGTATCTGATGGTACTACGACATATCTGAATGAGAAAAAAACTCCTGCAATGACTGTTGGCGGAACTGGTGATGTCTTATCTGGATTAGTAGCTGGATTATTATCTAACAACAGAAATCCTTTAGAGTCTGCAGCCGCAGCCACATTCATCAATGGGTTGGCCGGTAAATCTGCCCAAAAACGATTAGGATTACACATGACTTCGATGGATCTTTTAGATGAAATTCCATCTGCAATGAAGCCTTTTGATAGAATAGTATGACTAGGATGATTGTAACAAAGTATGTGGATTCTCATATGGGTGAACTTGTTTCAGATTTACAGACGTTAATTCGTCAGCCAAGTGTTTCTGCAAAAAATGAAGGCATTGAAGAATGTGCATCACTTGTCCAAACGTTGCTAAAAAAATCTGGAATCAAATCAGAACTTTTAAGATTAAAGAAAGGTGTTGCACCAATAATTTTCGGTGAAGTGAAATCAAAACAAAATCCCCGAAAAACTCTAATGTTTTACAACCATTACGATGTCCAACCTGCAGAGCCTTTTGATTTATGGGATGATCCTCCATTTAGTGGCACAAAAAAAGGAAATAAAATCTTTGGACGTGGTGCAACTGATGATAAAGGGGAATTAATCACTCGAATCAAAGCAGTTGAAGCATGTTTGAAAACAACTGGTGATGTACCTTGTAACATAAAATTTGTAATTGAAGGTGAAGAGGAAACTGGCAGTGCTCATATTGAAGAATATTTAAAAAAATACAAAAAGAAATTTTCTTGTGATGGTGTAATCTGGGAATTTGGTTACGTTGATGCAAAAAACAGGCCTATCATAGGACTTGGAATGAAGGGATTGCTTTTTGTTGAATTGTCTGTGAAAGAATCTGTCAGAGACGCACATTCAAGTTTGGCAGTATTAATCAAAAATCCTGCATGGCGATTAATTGAGGCTGTACACACACTCAGAAATTCTGATGGAAAAATTCTCATCAAAGACTGGTACAAGGAAGTATCTTCTTTATCAAAAAATGATTTGAAAATAATCCAAAAAGAACCCTTTGATGAAAATGCATTCAAAAAAGAATTTGGAATCAAATCTTTTGTAGGTGGCAAGAAAGGAATGGATGCAAAAAAAGCCCTAGTTGGAGACGCCACCTGTAATATTGCAGGTTTTATTTCTGGCTATGCTGGTGATGGTGCAAAAACTGTTCTTCCTGGTGATGCATTGGTGAAAATAGATTTTAGATTAATTCCAAAAATGGATCCGAAAAAACAGGTATTGCGATTAAAAAATCATCTAAAATTAAATGGATTTTCAGATGTTAACATCAAAGTTTACCATGGTGAGGCAGCAGCAAGAACTGATTCTTCACACCCCTTTGTATCTCAAGTACAAGATGCTGCAGACAAGTCTTTTGGTAAGTCTATTCTAAATGTCTCGAATGCTGGTACTGGCCCAATGCATCCTTTTGTTGAAATTCTAAAATCTCCTTGTATCTCTATAGGCAGTACATACATGTTTTCACGAATTCATTCACCAAATGAATTTGCAAGAGTTGATTTACTAAAGAAAACTACAAAGTGCATGTGTGAGATAATGAGTAATTTTGGAAATTCCTAATGGAGACATCTGGGTAATTTTTTGATGATTTGAGCAAGTGATATTCTGCCTGGCCCTACTATCATAATTACAAGTACTGATGCAAGTAAGATCAAATCTAGTTCTACTCCTCCTTTTCCTATGATGCTTGATGCTCCTTTAACCATGAAAATTGCACCTAGCATAATGATTGAAATTAATGATGCCGACAGTCTACTGAAAACTCCAATTACTATTAAAATTCCTGGAACTAATTCAGCTAATGCTATGGGAATTTGCAGCTCTGCTGGTAACCCCATGTTTGGTAAATTCTCTGCAAATCCTGGACTGAATTTTGAGATTCCATGAAGTATAAAGATCACACCAATTGCAGATCTTAAACCTATGAATACAATATCGTTTAGAATTTTTTCTCTAATCTCAGCAGAAGTCATGTTTCTATCTTAAATTTTCAGTATAATTATTTTGCCCACAAACCACACGTCAAATGTAGAAAGCCCTTTATTATGCGGTAAAATTATTTGAAATATGTCAATGTATATGCCAGGAGCAACTGCTGTTGGAATTACTTTTGATGGTGGTATTGTTCTTGCAAGTGAGAAAAGGATCGCATTTGGAAACTTTTTAGTAAGCAAGTCCACAAAGAAAACATTCCCTATTACTAGCAAAGTCGGCGCAACTTGCGCTGGTCTTGTAGCAGACATGCAAATTTTAACTTTACAAATTTCCGCTTTAGCTAAAATTAGAAAAATGGAACTCAAAAGAGATGTTCCTCCTAACACCGTTGCCAAAATGATGTCAAATATGATGTATGAAAGAAGATTTTATCCTTTATTGACTCAGGTAATTGTTGGAGGTGTAGTTGACAAGCCAATTATGTATACGTTGGATCCGTTAGGGTCAGTACTTCCTGATGAATACGCTGCAGTTGGAACTGGAGCTGAAATGGCATTGGGTGTATTAGATCCACAATTCAAACCAAATATGAGTAGAGATGAAGCTGTAGATTTAGCTAAACGTGCAGTTCGTTCAGCAGCTCTTAGAGATTCTGCCAGTGGGGATGGATTAGATATACTTGTAATCACAAAAGATGGTACTGAAGAATTCACCGAAGATATTAAATAAAAAAATTCTTTATTTTAAAAATTATTTCAATCGTAAATTATTTTTCCTGTTTCCCAAAATCTGTCTGATATGTAGTGGATATTTTTTATAACTTCCCCTTTTTCCATACTTTCCAATTCTGAACTATCTACCAGTGCTTTCCCAACTGCCAAAAATTTGTGTTGAGATTCCTCTACGATACACACTAGTTTGTCTTTTTCAAATTCTGTAAATTCTTTGATTCCTGGTCTCATAAGATTTGCACCTTTGCACATGAATTTCACTGCTCCCATATCTACTGTAACTGCTGGAAATTTCTTTAACATTTCAATCTCTGTTAAAAATGGCAAGTAATCATCATCCACTTTTAATATTTTTATTCCATCTCCTGTGATAATTTGTGCATCGTCTAAAATTTGATGAACTTTGACGTTTTTGATTTTAGGAAATTCCATCCCCCATCTTTCTGAAACTGTTTTTAAAAGTGCATTAGTTTCACTTTTTGAAATTAAATTGGATTTCAATCTCTGGCAATCTCTTGTCTGATGTCTAACAGGTCCCTGAGGATCGAACTAGCTGTTTCCATGCCTCCTGCACCTTTACCGATAATTGTTTGAGTACCTGAATGTTCAGATGTGAAGGCAATTGCATTTAATGTTCCATTTACGCAGAGTGGGTCGTCATTTGATACTTCCTTTGGTTCTACCACTAGTTCTTTGTTGCAAGATGCAATTAATTTAATTGCACAATTATTTTTAGCAGCCTTTTTGATATCCTCCACTGTAACTTTTCGTATACCTGTGCAGTTGATGTCTGGAAGTGTTACTTTCATTCCCATAATCCAGTTTGCAAGGATGACTAGTTTTGCTGCAGCATCCAGTCCGTCTAAATCTAATGACTCATCAGCTTCGACATATCCTTTGTCTTTTGCATCTTTTAGTGCTTCTTCATATGTTATCCCTGTACCCATATTAGTTAAAATGTAATTTGTGGTTCCATTTAGAATTCCAGCAAATGATGTTATTCTTTCCCCACTTAGACTATTTTTTGCATAGTCTAGAATCGGGGTTCCTCCTCCCACAGTACCGCTAAATTTGAAAATAACTTGATTGTATGTTGCAAGTTCAAGAAGTGATGGGAATGCTAAAGCAAGTGGTCCTTTGTTTACTGAAATTACATGCATGCCCTTTTTCATGGCTGTAGTGATGTGAGTCATTCCTGGTTCTGCATCTTTGTAGTTACTTGCAGTAGTTTCAATCAGAACATCTGCTTCCACGTTTTTTAACATGTCAATTCCAGACATTGAATTTTTTGTATCTGCATAATTTTTTACAGTCCCGAATTTTTTCTTTACATCTATGAGTTTCTCAAAATTTAATCCTGATGGATCTACGGCACTTCCTTTACTGTCAAAGACCCCTACAACTCTTGGTTTCAATCCATATTTTGCATAAAGATCCTCTGCCCTGGAATCAAATAATTTTACTAAGCTTTGGCCTACAACCCCAAAACCACATAATATGATTCTCAAATCATTTCTTTCCTGTCTGTCTCATTATTGTAATTCATGATATTATTCTTGATTTTATTATTCTTAATTGTGTTTTATTAATAATTTTTGAATATTCTTTCACAACTAACATGCCTTTCTTAATCTATTGTTGAATATCTTCATCTTTTTCATGCTGTAATGAAATTGAATTAATACAATATCTTTGATTTGTGGGTTTTGGACCGTCATCAAACACATGGCCTAAATGAGCCCCACATTTGTTACAATTGACTTCTGTACGAACCATTCCGTAAGCCGTATCTGAAACATATTCTATCTTGTCTTCTGAAATTGGCTGCCAAAAACTTGGCCATCCTGAACCTGAATCAAATTTTGCATCTGATGAAAAAAGTTCTTCCCCACAACACGTGCATTTGAATGAGCCCTCTAGTTTAGTATTGTTGTATTTTCCAGAAAAAGGTGGCTCTGTTCCGTGGTTGATGCAAATTTCATATTGATCTGGAGTCAGTTCGTTTTTCCATTCTTCAGGATTTTTTTCAATTTTCTCTGTCATGATATTTTTAATTTATTCTGATATTAGAATATTTTTCTATTTTTTCAATTTCTTTCTCTTTTCTTCCGTTCTTTTTTCAGATTCAAATCTTTCTAAATCATATTCTTTCATATCTACATACTTCATAATTTTACATAGATTTGGATGAACTTTGTTAATTTCTTTGAACATTTGTTGTGCAACTCTTCTATAATCTATGTGCCCTTGCGGAACTGTTCTTAATTCAATAAGGTGACATGCTTCTCTTAGATTGAATTTCATAAAATATGGGTAGTTGTATCCAAAGTTTACTACATACTGTCCTTGTTCTGGATGTTTTGTTCTAATTTTGTCAAATGTTTCTTTTGTTTTATTCATACAATCCTTGAAGTCTTTCTCAATTCCTAAAACTTTGATTTCATTTGGCATGTTGTATCCGTGGTCAGTTGTTAACAATTGTCTTTCAAGAGTAAGTGCCCTATGTCTATGCAAGTCCCTAAACATTCCAAAATTATTGCATAAATCAAATGTATAGTAGATATTTTCAAAAGCTCTTGAAGGTCTATGGCGTCTGTTTGTACGAATTTTTGCAAATTCATTAATTATGTTGATTTTTCTCTCTTTTGACCATTTCCTTACTTGTTGCAAAATATCTTGGTATGATGTACTAGGTGATTGCTCATACATTATACTGGTAATGATTGTATCTAAGGCGCTTTTTTCTGATTCGTAATCTACAAGTTTTGTAACTGTTCCTTTTTTTGGGTTTGACTTGATTTCTTTACCCGCAATTGATTTTGTTTTATTTTTTACATCTTTGAGATATTTTTGGAATGCATTGCCATATTTGTCGTCTGCTCGTCTCACAAATGATTTGATTGTAGTATCTAGTTCTTTCTTGATTTTTGAGGCTAAATCTTGCTCTTCTTTTAGTTCAGATGCTCCTAGAACTGTTAATAGATATTCAAACGCTCTTCCGTTTCCAGTAATTCCAACATTGGTCAAAGTCGAAGCTGGTAATAGTCCCCTAAGAATGTCGAGAGCTTTGGCTTTAGTGGATCCCTTGTAGATCATATTTGCAGATTTTATATCTGATTCATTTTTTAATTTAGAAAATAATTTTTCTTTTCCATCTTTTGAATCTTTGAAACTATATTTTTCTATTGGATACTTTTCTCTGACATAGTTAATCATCGGTTCTATGTTTTTTGAATAAATGTCAAATGAAAAATTACAACTTTCTTCATACATATCTGCAAAACGGGATTTCATAATTTCAGGATCTCTGTAGAATCTGTATCTTCCATTTTCTTTTTTATTCCATGCAACATATCTTGATGATTTTTCTAAATATGATAATCCAATTCGCCTGTCTTCAATTTTTTTTACTGCGATGTTTGACAATCCTTCAATTGCAATTTGCGCTTCGCCTAACTCTGCAACAGAGTCATCACCGTATTCTAAAAGTACTCTGTTGTAAAATTCCTCTCCTCTATTTTTATTTTGTAAAAATTCATCAAGAAAAATACGTCTCATGCTTTTGTCAGTTCTACTGTATCTTGACATCAATGCGCCACGATCAACTTGTCGTGGGGTGATTATTGCAAATACACTGTCTTCTGTATTTGAAAAGTGATCTGACAAGATCTTTTTTTCTTTACTTGAAAACTCTGACAATACGACTGTGCTGTTTCACAATTATTAATAGTCTATTTCTTTTTTCCAATTTGAATTAGATCGGGACCTTTTTCTCTGTCTTTGTCTTGACCTTTTGCTTGCCATCTTAGTAGCACTTGTTTGAATGATTCGGCGTCTGCTTCATTTTCAGTGTACAATAACGTTGTAACCCAAAATCCTTTCTTTGCAGTTTTCCCTCCAATGGAGTTCATCCAGAAATCATTTGGCAGGGTCTCCATTGCCTTGTTATTTGGATCCTTTGTAATCTCAATCCATCTGCTGGCAACAAAATTCAGAATTTGTTCAAGTTCTTCTTTTTGAATCATGAGCCTAGTATTTTGTCTCTAAATTTTAAAATTGCTAAAGATTCTGCTGTGAGAAGTTTGTGAATTTAATCTTACCAAAACTAAAAACATTACTTACACTTTGTCGGTTATACAAATCTCTAAACAATCACACATGACAAACGACGATATCGAAATCATCGGTAAAAATGTCAAAGACATGTACGGAACATTCATGGGTAAAGTCGTAGGAACAATAACTGATATCGACGGAAGTATTCAATCCGTTGGAATTGACTGCGGTTCACAAGGATTACAGCAAATCCCATATGAACAATTAGTAGCTCAAGCAGAAGTTGTTATATTTATTCCAAAATGGAGACTCGACTCACAAAGACTCATTCGTGAAAAACAATTAACTCTACGTCGATTGAAAGCATTGATTGACATCGTTTCAGAAAACGATGATATGAAAGCAGATGCTGAAATCATTCATGAAAAATACAAGTCAAAACTTGTATCATTAGATGAAACAGAACGTGAAATCAAAGCAATATTGGAAACAAGATTGACAGAGTTAGATGAACAAATGAAGTCTGCAAAAATGTTATCGTTTGATGCAAAAGTACAATACAAGAGCAATGAAATCTCTGATGCAACATTTGAGACTGTGAAATCATGCACAACTGAGGTAATTGAGCATGTAACTCACGAAACAGCAGAAATCTCAAATGTAAAGAGTAGAATTGCAGATCTTGAATTGGAAGTGCAAGAGATAACAGCCCCTCCAACACCAGACATCCAAGAATCAGCCGTTTCATATCTGGAGACTTCTGAACCCGAACAAATAGTTCAGACTATACTTCCAGAAGTACCAATCCAATCATCAGTAATACCTTCAGAACCAATTGAAGCCTATGGTACCCCTATACCACAAACTCCAACTGAAACTGAAGTGACATTTGCATTCCCAGAACCACCCCAACAGGTGACAGCAGATACTTCAAAAGACGACAACGACAATGATTGGCTTGCTAGAATGGAAGCACAATAATTTTTTTATCTTATTTTTTTAACATTTAGAAAGATCTAACTTCATACACTTTTTGATGTCTGACGTTTTTCATATTGGACTGGGTAACAATGATGATGCTTTAAGAAAAAAGGCGGATCTTGATTTTGTGTCCTTTTGGGATGATCAGGCCAAGAATTTGTCATGGTTCTCCTCATGGGAAAAAACACTTGATTGGAGGCCTCCATTTGCTAAATGGTTCGTTGGAGGCACGATTAACGCCTCGTACAATGCTCTGGATATACATCAATTATCAAAATCTGATAAATCTGCGATTTTATGGGAGGGTGAAAACGGCGAATCTAGAAATATCACATATGGTGAAATGTTCACTCAAGTTAAGAAATTTTCAAATGTACTCAAATCTCTTGGTGTCACAAAAGGTGATAGAGTTACAATTTATCTTCCTATGGTTCCAGAATTGCCCATTGCAATGTTGGCATGTGCTAGAATTGGTGCTGTACATACTGTAATTTTTTCTGGGTTTAGTGCAACATCTATTAAAGATAGGGTTTCTGATTCACACTCCAAAGTTGTCATTACTGCTGATGGCGGGTATAGACGGGGAAAGACTGTTGCTCTAAAAGATGTAATTGATGATGCAATAGGTGAATTGGATTTTGTTGAACATGTGGTGGTTCTTGAGAGGACCAAAAATAAAATTTCAATATCATCTAAAGACAAGATGTGGACAGAATTGATGAAAGATGCTTCTGATTCATGCGCATCTGAAGAATTGCCAAGCGATCATCCTCTTTACATTTTGTATACTTCTGGGACTACTGGAAAACCAAAAGGTGTGTTACATGGCACTGGTGGTTATCTGACACATTTGTATTCTACATTCAAGTGGGCTTTTGACATTAAAGATTCAGACGTATTTTTTTGTACTGCAGACATTGGTTGGGTAACTGGTCACAGTTATGTTGTTTATGCCCCCCTTCTTCATGGTGCAACACAAGTGATGTATGAGGGCGCCCCTGATTTTCCTGATGCGTCTAGAATGTGGGAAATTTTACAAAAATACAAAGTTACAATATTTTACACTACTCCAACTGCACTGAGAATGTTTATGAAATTTGGTGATGATATTCCAAACTCCTTTGATCTTTCATCATTAAGATTACTTGGAACTGTAGGTGAGCCAATAAACCCTGAAGTTTGGAAATGGTATTTCAAAACTATTGGAAAAGAAAAATGTCCTATTGTTGATACTTGGTGGCAAACTGAGACAGGTGGTATGCTGATTTCCTCTCTCCCTGGACTGGAAACCATTCCCCTCAAGCCTGGCTCTGGAACACTGCCAATTCCAGGTGTAGATATTGCAGTAGTTGATGAAAATGGAAACGACGTTCCTGCAAATACCAAAGGGTATCTTGTAATCAAAAATCCTTGGCCTGGCATGCTTTTGACATTGTGGGGTGATGATGAAAAATACAAGAATGTTTACTGGTCAAAATATGAAAATTATTACTATCCTGGTGATTATGCTCTAAAAGATGATGATGACTATGTTTGGTTATTGGGTCGTGCAGATGATGTTCTAAAAGTTGCAGGTCACAGAATTGGAACTGCCGAACTTGAGAGTTGCATGGTGTCGCATCCCAGTGTCGCAGAATCTGCAGCATGTGGTATTCCTGATGACGTTAAAGGTGAGGTGATTATTGCATTTGTTGTTTTAAAACAAGGCATTTCAAATGATTCTGGTATTTTGGAAAAAGAGTTATCTGATAAAATTAGAACTGATATTGGTGCAATTGCAACTCCTAAACAAATCTATTTTGTTTCTAAATTGCCAAAAACCCGTAGTGGAAAGATAATGCGAAGATTGCTAAAAGCAATTGGCAATAATGAAAAAATTGGCGATGTCAGTACGTTAGAAGATGGTACTGCCATAACTGAAGTTCAACAGGTTTTTGATGAACTGCAAAAATCAATCCGAGAAAATTCTAAATAATTATTTTTTTAAATCATCTAATTTAATTTTTGACAACATTTCAAACATTTCTTCTAGTCCGTCATATTCTGATTTTGAGTTTTCATCAAATTGATCGTATTCCTTCTCTTTGATTTCTTCTAATCTTTTAATGGATACTTTGAAAAATTCTTCGTATTCTTTAATTTTTTCATCTGACATTTGCGCCAAATCAAAAATGACGGTATTGCTTCCAAGCAAATTTTTATTTTCATCATACAGGCTAGTTGCCTGCAATAATCCTGAAAAAGTCTCACCATTTTGTTTTTTGAATGTTATTTTTCTATCTGTCACTTTACCTGTGTCAAACCATATTTTTAGAGAATTATTCATGTCCTCCCAAGAGTCTTTTGGAACGTGCTCAAAAATTGATTTTCCAAGAATTTCTGACTTTGCATACCCTAAATTTGCAGCATATGTTGAATTGCAGTCTAAAATCACGCCTATGGAATTGATTCTCCTCCACATAATTGGAGCATCTTTCAGTGTTTTCCTAGCTTCTGTTTGGGGCATTTTTTAAAATTATATTGACTAGTTATTAAATTGAAATCTTAGAACCATTGATCGAGATTTTGGCTCTTTTTCTCCAATGCTTTTTTCAATCTGTTTAATGTTGATAAGACTCTGTCTTCTGAAAACCCTCTCTCTTTTACTAGATAATTTGTCACTCCTTCATAATCTACTTCATTAAATACGATCTCATCAACGTCTGCAACTTCTGGATTTAGAAATATTTTTCTTATTTGTTGAAAATCTATCTGTTCTAATTGTTCTTGAATTTGTGGGATGTCTTCTAATCTTGAATGTTGTTTAATTAGTTTCATTGCTGTCTTTGGACCAATCCTCTCAAAACCATTGGGATTAAAATCAGTACCAATCAAAATTCCTACATCTATCAGTTCTTCTCTAGTCAATCCAATTGCGTCTAGAGTTTTTTGTGTTTCAATAATTTCTGGAAGTATGTCGATGTATGTATTTCTGTTTGGAATCTTACGTCTTCCACTGCTTGTAAAATTTCTTACTAGTCTTTTTGCACCACATAATATTGAATCATAATCTTGACTTGCAGAAGCATATGCTTGACCTGTATTTGTTAAATGAGCTGCAGTTGCTTCACCTTCAGACGGTGCTTCGATATATGGAATCCCAAAATAAGTGAGAAATTGTTTTGATTCTTTTACCATCCCGTCTTTCATGCTTGTAGTTTGTTGTGCAAATTTTCTTGCATCTTCCATATTTCCTTCTGCAACTGCTTTTTCGTATTTTACGGTAGCATCTCTTTTGATTTGTTTTCTACGTTCAATTTCAGCTGTTTTTAGTGATGGTGGCTTTCCATCAAACACGTATACTGGTTTAATTCCCAATGATAGAAAATTCACATTTCTATAAAGCAAACCACTTAGATGGCTAGTAATCCTTCCTTCGGCATCTGTTAGCTGTAATCCGTCTGGCCCTCTAATGCTTGCTAAAAATTGGTAAATTGCATTGTATGCATCTATTGCGATTACTTTGTTGGAAAATGCCTCAAGTGTGGTTTTCTCTCTAATTACCAAATCCTTTAGGTTTAATCCCATGGAATTTGTTGCTATTTTGAGGTATTTTGTGTTTATCCCTAAGAATTGATCGATGTTTTTGATGTGTTAGGCTAAAATCGATTTTAATATACAAATAATTCTGTGATTGTTATTGTTCTATGACTTTCCTTTCCGTCTAAAAGACAAAATTTTTGAAATACGATGTGATTCTGATAACGCTGTTGTGATGATTGTCTCTTACTTTCCATTTTCTAAATCTGAACAGCAAGAAATCATTTCTATTTTGGGTATTGATGGTTTTACTGGATTTAATTCAATTTTTACAGATAATGTTAGTGATGACGAATGGAATAAAACAAAGGATCAAATTAAAAAAAAATTCAAAGATGAATTATTTGACATTGATGATGTCTGATCTTATTCTTCTTTTCTGATTTGCTTTATTATGGAGATGTTCTGAGAAAAGATGCCGAGATAGCCAAGTAGTACGGCGGCCGTCTCGAAAACGGCTACGCGCAAGCGTGCGGGGGTTCGAATCCCTCTCTCGGCGTTATTTCAAATGTTGAGGGAATCTCAAATTTACTCTGACAATACTGTTGGATGTTAGTTCAAAATGTTTAAACTAACATGATTGCTTAAACTTGTCATGGCTGGAGAAACTGAATCAAAAATTCAAGATTCTACTCTTTCTACTGCCGAATTAATTTCTCATTTTAGAGAAAAATGTAAAATTTGCGGGCATCATCGAATAATGCACAATGAACTAGGGGCATGTGAAGGCGTAATGAACAAGCCTTGTACCTCTGGCTGTGATTTGTTTGAAGTAGAATAAATGATGTTTCTAATTCTTTAATAGGATATTTTTTGTAATCTCTTTATGGATTTAGAAAAAGATGGGGAGAAAATTTATCCATTAGGGTATGAACCTCAAGAAACACCAGATGTTGTAGATGACAATGTTCGGAATAATTTACTTGATTTTATACTAAAATCTGGGCCTACCGAAGTTGTAGATACTGATTTGTTTGCTGTAATGGCAAAAAGACGCTCAACAAGAAAATTTGCCGATAAACCTGTTGAAACTACAAAAATTGATAAAATAATTGCAGCGGCAGACACTGCTCCAACTGCTGGGAATTTCCAAGGATTTGAAATATTTTATGTAAAAAGTCCTGAAAAGAAAAAACTACTAGTTGAAGCCTGTAACAAACAACCCTACGTTGATGCTCCCGTGGTTCTTGTTTTCTGCAAAAATCCTGCAAGGGTAAAGTTTGATTTTCCAGATGATGTTCTTAAAAAATTTGCCATCCAGGATGCAACTCTTGCTGCAGGGTATTCCCAGCTTGCAGCTCAAGCTTTGGGATTGAGTTCAATTTGGATTGGAATGTTTGATGAGCAAAAAGTAATGGGCATACTGGGAACTGATCTGGTGCCTTCATCTGTATTGTGCATTGGATATCCTGAGCAAACTAAATTCCCAAAACCCAGAAGAAATCTTAAGGATCTAGTTCACGTCGCTTGGTAACTTCAATTAAAATTCTCCATCTTTAAATAATCATAGTTTATTGTTTAGTTCATGACAGATGCATATGTGATGCTAAATTGTGAGCTTGGTGCTGAAACTGAGATCATAGAACAACTCAAAGAACTTGAGCAAGTAGTTGATGTATTTGAAACCATTGGAACTCATGACATGATGGTAAAATTACAAGCTGAAAATTTTGAAAAAATCCGTGAGATTGTTTCATGGAATATTCAAAAACTAAAAAACGTTCGTTCTACAGCCACTTTGATAAAAAAAGATAATTAAGATTAGAACCTAGGTGATTCAAATGGTTGATGAGAAAAATGAAATTGAAAAATTAATTGATAATATGATTATTAGCGGTGATGAATTAGTTGATAATCTAAAATCTGTATTGCCTAATTCGTTATCTGAATCCATGGTGATGTTTCATGAATCCAATGTTGCAAATCTCAAAAAAATTAGAACGTTTTTGAACAAATAGTCTTGGTAGTGTTGAGCCTGATGATTACTACTATATCTTTTTTAATCATTATTTGAGATATTTGCCATGGGAAGATCTAGAACTATTGCCATCACTGTAGAAAAAAAAACAGGCGATGCATTTGATGCCATTTTGAAGATGCCTTCAAAGATGATGCCTGATGCACAAATCAATGATTCTGGTTGGTGGTCTTTTACTGGACCTCATGGAAAATCAATGCTGAAATTCAATGAAAATAAATCCCTTGGAATTTTAGACCATCAATACGTTGATGAGGAATCTGCATGGGATGTCCCAATGAGAGTTGTTTCAAACGGTGATGTTTCTGAAGTTATAATTACTTTGAACAAACCTGATGAAATCACTGATGAGCAATTTGATCAAAGAATGGCAGAGCTTGGCGAGATGTTCAATTCTATGAAAAACATCATAGAATCTGAATCTTAGAATTCTCTCGGATGTAGCCTGAAGAAGTACAAATCATTCTTCAAGCTTAAATGCAAATTTTGTAATAAAGAATAGATAAAAATGCCATATGAAGAAGTGTATTTCCAGAAAATGGAAGATGAAAAATCGAAGAAACTAAAACCTAAAAAACAAAACTAATCTTTGTTTGAGTCATCTGAATTGTTATTTTGATTATTTCCAGGCCCTACCATGTCTTCAGGTTTCACTCTGTTATCCCAGTCTCCTCTGACGCCTTTAATTAGGGAAATTATTCCAGCTGCAATTAATCCTAAAACCATTCCAAAGAATACGGTTTGATCAAATATTTTATACGAACAATTAATTTCTACTGGAGGGGAATCATCATAATACTCGTAACATGTCCCAAATTCATTTGATTCTAAAGTGGCAGCTTGAAAATTATGTCCAAATACACCAAGGATGAGAAATCCTACAAAGATTAGGATAATACCTGCAATGATGAATCGCATGTCGCTCATAATTTTTTTCCTGATTTATCGTATTTACATTTTGACCTTGAGATATTCTAGTGTTATTTTTCAAGAGATTCTTTGAGGTTCTCCAGCGATGCCTCGTAAAATGCTGCCATGAACACTATGAAATCTAAAAATTCTTTTTCAGACATTTTCTCACTATTGAGATATGATCTCCATGTCAATTCTATGCTATTTTTTGACTTTGGTTTAATTGAAATTGTTGCAACATATGCTCTTAATGGCAAGCCATCAGTTGCGACATATGTGAAATATTCGCCTTTTTTCCACGCAACAACATGTTCTTCAATTTGATTTCCATCTTCAAATGTGATTAACCTAACTGCTCCTACATCTGTTTTTTTCTTTGACAGGTATACTGTTTTTTTAACATCTACTACCCAAGTAGGCAATCCTGCAATATTGCTAATTTTTCTCCAAACTTTGTCTTTTGAAGCATTAATTTTGATTGTTTTTTTAACAGTTCCAGTATGAAATGATTTTTTTACCATGTTCCTGTCAGGAAATTGCTGAATTTTAAATTTTAGTTGAAGAACCATTTTTAATCCCCTGAGGAGAAAGAGATCCCATGGTCTTTGGCTGGGGGAAAAAGAAACAAGAAGAAACACCTGTTGAAAAAATCCTTCAAAATAAGGAAATTTTACTTGCTGATGTTCCTAAAATTATAACTGATCTCTCAACTTTGAGAAAATCTCAAACTTTGTCTGAAATAAATGATTTAAGAAACAAAACAGAGCCTCTGATTAAAGAATTAATGAAAATTGGCAATGTTCTTGAAAAAGATAATCTTAACATGGATGATGTTGACAAACATCTTGCAATCATTGTAGTTAGAGGCAAAAAACAAGTTATTGATATGATCAAAAAAGATGTTATCTCATTACCCAAAATATCTTCTTTTGAGGATGCTGAAAAAGTAAATTCTATGCTAAATCTTATTCTTAAAAAAGTGGGTGATGTGTTGGGACGACAAACTAGAGTAATCCATATTTTTGCCAAAAAATATGCCACACAATTAAAAGAAAATCTTGCAGTGATGAATTCTAATCATTCTGAGATCAATGATTTATTGAAAAATTACAGTTTTACAAAATCCCTTGCAGATGAGATACACGCTAGATTAAATGAAATTAAAGAATTAACTAAATCACTTGATGAAAAAATTAAAAAAATCTCTGAAATTAATAACGACCTTGATTCTACTCTTGATGAAATATCTGTTCTTCAAAATTCTATTGATGAAACAAAATCTTCTGAAAACTATAAGAAATATCTTATTTTAAAAAACACTCTTGATGAATTTGCTGAACAAAAATCTGTGATTAAAAATCAAATTAATACACAATTTACAAAAATATCTCGTCCCTTGAGTAGATATGAATATGTTTCCTCTTTGGATAAAGACCAGAAAAATATTTTATCTAATTTAGTTTCTGAACCCTTTGATGTTCTTTCTGTAAACAATAAGGATTCTATAATTCTGATTCTTGAAAATGTTAGAAAAGGTATCGTGTCTGGTTCTATTTCTGTAAAAGATGTAGAAAAAACATCTTTTCAGATCACAGAAACTGAGGAATCTGTGGATAGTTTTATCAAACAAGTTTCAGAATATCATGAAAAATTAAAACAGATGCAATCTGATGCTGATTCTTTAATGCCTGATAATCTGGTTTCTTTGGAATCTGATCTTGCAAAAACTATTTCATTGAATGATGATTTTAAGCTCAAATCTAAAACTTTTCAAGGTGAAATCGATGAAATTAACTCAAAAATTCCTAAATTGGTATTAGAAATTGAAGATAAACTAAGAGAGTTTTCAAATACGAAATATGTCATTTCAATGTCTTAAAATTAAATTAGTTCTAAATTGAATACTTTTTGTGTTATTCAAAAAGAAAAAATTTGAGCGTTCTGTATTATTGAAAAAAGAAGTTCTGGATAGTATATTGTCATTTTGTCAAATGAAACATCCTAACGAGGGAATTTTGATTTTAAAAGGAAAATCAAAAAATGGTGAAATAAAAATAGATGGGCTAGTAATTCCGCCATTTAGTGAGACAGGTCCTACTTTTGCCGGATTCCCACATTCGTTCTTACCTTTTGATATGAGTTATCTTGGAATTGTACATTCTCATCCTAGTGGTTCGGCAGAACCTTCTGTAACTGATTTACATAATTTCTTTGGCTTGGTTTCAATAATTGTAAAATCCCCTTATGATGATGATTCTATTTTTGCATGGGATAGTAATGGGAACTCTATTCCACTTTCAATTGAATGAATTTACAAAAACTCTGCTGACCTGCCTGGATAAAATTGAAGAAACTTTATAACCGTTTTAAAGATACTTTTATTGAATTGAATCCTCAGCTTAAACGATATTATATCTTCTTAGGTGCTTCTTTGGTATTTAGCATTGGATTACAAATCGGTTTGGGTTATCTTGGTGTTCCATGGTATATCAGCATTGGAGCAGTAATGGCAATTTTCATTTTACTGCCTATGATTATGAGGAGAAGACAGATGAGTAGTATGGGAAATTATGGTGGAGATTCCGGAACTGGCGGTGGATTTTTTGGAGCAGGTTCACAAGGTGGTTCTGGTGGCGTCCGATATGTTTGTCTTGTTTGTAGCAACAAACACAAAGGTGGTACTTGTCCACGATGTGGTTCCAAAATGCAAAGAGCAGACTTTTAGTTGGCAAACATGGCATTAGAAGAATTAAGAAAAAAAGTCCTATATCAAAACTCTATTGAGATATGGATTGGAATATGTAAGGAAAAAAGCATAGACTGGGTTGACACTGAAAATTATAAAAAGTTCATTGCTTTTCTCCTAAAAAATAATCTAAACATGAAACAAATGTCTATCTGCTTTGATGAATCCGATAAAGCATCTGAAGGAGGTCATAGTAAAAAAGTATTTGCTAATAAATTGGCGGCAATCAATGATGAAAATTCGGCATGCTATTCAATAAAATTGAACGATAGTGCCATTGAATTAATTCGAAAATTTGACCTCTAGTATTATTACCGTTTTAACTTTGGATTGACAATTGCATCTAATGCGTTTCCTATAAACACAAATGCAAGACCTGTAACTGCTATCATTACTCCTGGAGGCATGATCCACCACCACATTCCTCTGGCTGCTGCCCCAAACGTGTTGGCATCATGTAAAATTTGTCCCCATGTTGGAAATGATGGATCTCCCAACCCTAGAAAACTAAGTCCTGCCTCTGTAGTTATTGCGGCAGGAACTGAAATTGCAATACTTGCAAAAGCATATGGTAACAATTGCGGAACGATGTGTTTTAAGACAATTTTAGAATCTTTCTGACCCATCATTTTTGCAGCATCTACATAGCCTCGAGTTTTTATTTGAAGTGACATACTTCTTGATACTTTAGCAATGCCTACCCATCCAAAAATCATCAAAAATCCGACCATGACAAAGATGCTATTGCTGATGGTTACGGATAGGATGATTAGAAATGGCAGTGCAGGTAATGCGTAAATTACATCATTGAATCGCATCATTGCTTCATCTGTTTTTTTGCCCTTGTATCCTGCATACACTCCATAGAGCAAACCCATCACCACGGATGCTATGGATACCACTAGGCCGATAAATAATGCAAGTGGTGTTCCCCAGAGTAATCCTATTGCTAAATCTCGTCGTAATTCATCAGTTCCCATTATGCCAAATGCCTTACCTCCAATGATTAATTTCGATTCGTGGATTTTGTTTTCAGAATTTACTCCATACATGTCGACAGAAAAAACATAGTTCCCTTTCAGTGGCTCATTTCTTTGAATTTTGGAAAATACTATGTCTTCTGCAGACAATCTTTCAAATTCAAATTCAAATTTTTCTGATTGTAATGTTAGATTTTTCTTTATTGAATCATCTGTGGAAAAAATCCTCTCACTGTGTGTCGTTTCTCCATTGGAATGCGGTAGCGATGTTGTTAGTAAATCCAGTTTAATCCCGTCTGGCCTAATGACTGACATTTGTAATAGGGGTGAGCCTGAATATTCTGAGGAAAATTCATAGATGAAATCATTTGGGAAATCGTCATAATTGAAATTCAATCCAAATTGATGTGATATGAGATTAATTTCATTACTTGAGACTTTTTCTATGTTGGGATTTTCTAAAATTTTATGTTCAGGAATTTTTTCAGTCATGAATATGTTTACCCAAATTGGAATTGCAACTTTTGGATTTGAAATCCAATTCCCTGGATTATTCCACTCTTGAAATGTTTCTACAGGAATAGTGATTATTGCAATAATTGATGTTAAAATTAGAATTGAAAGAATTACTATGCCTACAATTCCCATTTTGCTTTTGAGAAATTCTTGCTTTATTTCCTGTGGTGTGATGTTGCTCATTGTCCTGTCCTCACTCTCGGATCAATTCGTACACGATCATACGTATTCTTGAATTTGATTTTTTTAAACTGTGTCATTTCTCGCAACTTTGACATACTAATTTTGCCTAAATTATTAACAATTTGTACGGAAATCAAGGCTAAAAAATACAAGTATACGTGAAATCATGTACTCTTCAAAATCCCTTCGAACATTAATCTAATCTATGACTAATGTTATCTGAAATAACATACAGATGGTAATGTGTGAAAATCATAAACAGAATACACATGAAAGTTTCTCTAATCAAAGATCTCATCATTCATCCAAAGGAAGCATTTATTGAAATTACTGAAAATGAGAACAAATATTTTGGAATTGCACTCGTTATTGTAGGAATTTCTCTAATTGTAGGATTATTTGAGTTTGGCAATTTAATGAGTGTTTTAGTACCTGACACTGAAAACAAAACAACTGGATTTTATTTCTATTCTATAGTATCTGCCGTTTTAGGTCCATTCCTTACGGCATGGTTAATCCTCAAACTTTCTAAGAAACTAAACAAAACACAATCAAATTTTAGAAGAGTTTTTTCTGCAATACAATTTTCCTATATTCCTAGTTTATTGATTGGTACTCCTATTCAGGCAATTGCAATTATTTTATTATCTGATTATTTAACTATGGGAGGTGTTTTTAATTCCATACCTCTAATTGTACCCTTTACAATTCCATTTTCAATATGGACGCTGATTCTCTGGATTATGGCATGCAAACAAAGCTTACAATTAGACACTACCAATGTGATTGCAGTATCAATTTTGATGATGATCATTATGACGATAATTTTTGTGCCAATCAGCATTTTGTTAATTGGTTCCCCAATTTCAGCAGGTTGGTTTGATATAAAATGAGAGAAATTTTCTATAGTTTAGCAATTATCTTTGTTTTTATATTAATATCGCAAATTTTGATTTCAGAATCGCATGGGTTGTCTACTACATACATGGGAGAGATAATTTCTGAACATACAAAAGGAATAGACAACAGACATTTGGCAAAAAAAGCGGTACTTAATGAATTAGAAAAAAGAATTAAATTTTTTGATGAAGAACATGTGGCAAAAATTAAACAAGATTTAGACAAAATGACATCAGCTAATGATTTGCATAGTATTGATGCACCAGAGTATCAGGTATTTGCAATCTACAATTACTATGCACTAAAAGGAGAATATACTATGTATGCAATTGGAGCAGGCTCTGAACTTTTTTCACCTTTACGACAAGTTGAGGAAAGAGATCCGAAATATGGAATTAATTGTTATAAAGGATTAGAATTAATTTTTAAATCGTCTGATAATTCTCCTGCATGTGTTACATCATCTACTGCTGAGAAATTAATTCGACGTGGTTGGGTAAATCCGTAATCTATACAAAATTATCCAAAAATATGCCTAAAAATCACTCAAGAGTCCGTGGAAGTGCGAACTCTCGGATCAAAGTAACCATAAAGTAAATCTGCAATGAATATGCTGATCAGGAAAAATACCGTCAGGAGATATGTGGCTCCAATTATTACTGGCAAGTCCATGACCGTAATTGCTTCAAAATACAATCTTCCCATTCCTGGCCAGTCAAAAACAGCTTCTGTGATTATTGCCCCTCCTAGAGATCCAGATAAGCTAAGGGCCAAAATTGTTACAATTGGCGGGGCTGCATTTTTTAGTGCATGTGTGTAGATTATTTTCTTTTGTTTGATTCCTATTGTTTTTTTTGCCATGATAAAGTCTTCTTGCATAATTCCTACCATGAAGTTTCTTACCAAATATGCCCATGATCCAAACCCAATCATTACGATTGTGATCAATGGCAATGCCATGTGATATAGTAAAGATCCAATGTATCCTGGATCTGATGTTGGAATATCCGGAGTTGCTCTTGCTGGAAATATTTGCCATGTAAATGCAAATAAAAATATCATCAACATTCCAATCCACCATACTGGAAAACTAGAGCTGATTATTGCAAAACTCGAAGTAATTCTGTCTATCAGTGACCCTACTTTGCTACTTGATAAAGCCCCAAGAAATATTCCTATGATTGATATGATTATTGTTGCAGTCGTAAACAACAAAATTGTTCTGGGAAGTTTCTCAAAAAGTATGTCTTTTACATCTGAAGAACCTTCATCGCTAGTCAGAAATGTCGCATGTCCAAAATCCAATAATAGTATTTTGTACATTGTTACCCCAATTCTTTGAGGCGAATACCACGGCTCATCTAGTCCTAACACTTGTATTCTTTGATCAATCTGATTTTGAATAAATCCTTCAAATTCATCTACAGATGAAAAACTTTCAGCAATTGCTGGGTTCTCTGTTATCTCAGATCTTACTTGAAATACAATCCCTTGTTTTAGAATTGTATCCATGTTGGACCCCACTAGTACAATTGTAATCAGTAATGTGATCATTAAAACACCAAACATCGTGGCCATCCGTGTGGCGATGTATCTTTTCATGCCCAATAATCTGAAGGCACAAAATTAGTTTATAACAATAGATGTTTTTTCCCACAGTTTATTACTACACAATACTACCGAGATTTAGAAAGACATGTCCTTTGATAGAGAAGAAAGAGAAATGCACACCGCAAAATGCGGTGACTGTGGAAATGAATGTCAAGTACCATTCAAACCAAAAGAAGACAGACCTGTTTATTGCAGAGAATGCTTCCAAAACCACAAACCTGAGCCAAGACAAGGCGGGGGTAGATTTGGTGGAAGATCCGGCGGTGGAAGATCTGGTGGATTTGGTGGAGATAGAGGTTCTAGATTTGGTAACCGAGACGACAGACCACGTGAAATGCATGACGCAAAATGTGGGGATTGTGGTAATGATTGTCAAGTACCATTCAAACCAAGAGAAGACAGACCTGTTTATTGCAGAGATTGTTTCCAAAACCACAAACAAAATTAGAACAACCGTTTTGAGTAATTTTCAAAACTCTTTTATTTTATAAAACAAAGATTTAGAATCTTTCATTATTCCTAAACAGTATGGGTATTACTCCATTAAGAAACAAAATTGCTGTTGGAATTGCAGTACAGATAGTACAAAAACAAGATCAGCTTACAGGAAAATTAACCGTTGGAAAGGTTAAACGAATTTTAACATCCAGTAATTTTCATCCTCATGGAATCAAAGTTGAATTGGATTCTGGGAAGATTGGCAGAGTTCAAAATATAATTTAAAATCAGACGAGAGTGAAACGAATTCTAGGCTTTACTAGGGCAGAAAAGCAAGTCTCTCGTCTGTGTACTATAGGCAATCAAATAATATAAACATTTTATGAACTTATGAAAAATAACAGATAAAACTTTGTAGTTTTCTTGATTTTATATGAGTGCCAATACTATTCGAAAAGCCAAAAAGCTAGTTGAAAGTGGGGGTGTGGTAAAAATTGAAGATGACTTGTTTCAAATAAAATCTTCATCTGATCCTGAAAAATCATACTTTGTGACCTCTGACACATGTGAGTGCCCTGGGTTTAAAAATTTCTACAAATTTCATCATGGAAAAGGACTAAAGGCTAATTGCTCTCATTTAGAGGCAATTCGAATATTTGAAAATGAGCATTCTGAATAAATCATTTCAAGTTTTTAACATCTATTTTTCCAACAAATGCGTTGTTTTTTGTTAGAATAATTGGACGTAAAATTAATCCTGGGTATTCAATCATTAGTTTGACTATTTGAGCATCTGTCTTTTTTTTGTTTTCTAAATCTAGTTCTTTGTACATTTTATCCCTTTTTCTGAGTAATTCTGATGGTTTTTTACCTGTCATTTTAATTATTTTCTTCAGTTCAGTTTCAGTAAAAGGATCTTTAAAGAAATCTCGTGTCTCAATATCTGCTTTCATTCTCTCAATACCTGAGATTATCTTTTTACAGGTAATGCAAGTTGATTTATGATATACTTTCAATTCATATCTGTTCTTTAATTTAGATTAAAAATTGTTTAGGAAAATAAATACTGCTACCACGCACAACAAATGGTTCTTTTAAAATCTCCAAGCTTCTTTTAAAATCATATTCTTTACATGCCTATCCTCTTCTATTTTTTGAGAATTGAGAATGATTATTTGTAAGAAATTGAATACCATTTTTGCCACATGAATGGCATGCCGATGAAATATCTATCGACATCAATTTTTAATGGGCAATTTTGAATTTGATGAGCGCGTATATTTTACCAATTGTTCATTCTTCATCAGTTTGATTTTCTTCTAATTCTTCTTCAGAATTATCTAAATGGTTTTCATTAAATTGCTCAAGGGTTTCCTTGGATATTGTTAATCTATCTAGATATGCCTGTCTTGCTTCCACAAATGTACCGCCGTTTTCAATTATCTCTGCTCTGATTTTTTGAGCCTCTAGAAGGTTATTTTGAGTAAAGTCCAATTGATCAATTACTAAATCTCTGATTTCTGGATTTAGACCTGCAATGTAATCTTCGTACTGGTATCCTCCATATGTCCCATAACCTGGTTTGTATTCTTCTATTGCCTGATTTCTAAGATTTTCAGCAATTCTTCTTTGTTGTTCTAAGAATACTTGCTCTGCAACTGGTTTTTGTGATTCTCTCTGCTCTGTAACTAATTTGCTAAGTAATCCGTGATAATATTTGAATAACGTTTGACCAATTGGATTTTTTTCAAAATCACTTTCATTTGAGCTGAGATATTTCATTGCTTCATCTGTTGATAATTGTTGTTGTAATGTTGAGATTGGACTATAATCTCCCTTTACCTGAAATTCAGTACTTGACAATCCTGTCATGCCATACCATGATGCAACAACATTGACAGTATACGTTCCTGGAACTCTTTGGAAATTTACGAATTCTCCTCTGAATTCCCCATCAGGATTTGTAAACGCCTTTGTTGTCTCTGCTCCGGTTCTGATGAGAACTTCTACTCCTCTTGTTGGCTCATATGCGTGGTTTACTACCCTGCCTGTTACTACCACTGTGTCGCCTGAATAGACCGCTCCTTTCTCCATGTCTAATTCCACTATAAACTCCCAAAGATCTGCCTGGGAATTAGGAATAAATGAAAATATCATCAAAAATGAAAATAATCCTATGATTACGGGCTTACTGTACACATGATGTGCTTTTGATTTTTACAATTAAGACAAAGTATGAATTAAAATTCGCTATTTTTCAATTTTAATTGAGTAATTACACATCATTTGAGCCTTGAGACTTTGCCAATTTTACAATCCCTCCCAATTCTTAAATCCTGATGTTTCTTCTATCTTAAACCATGGATTTAGAGAAATTTAGAAATGATGTTTTTGAAATGACCAAAAAACTCTCAAAAAATTTAAAAGAAAATGATGTTCCCAAATTGAATTCTGTTGGCCAACAATTGATTGGAATGTATAAGAAAAATCTTGTAAAAATCAATCATTCTATTTTGGAATTAATCTGTGCAAATAATCTGATTTCAAGAGGGTATGTTGTTGAAGTTGAAAAAGACGTTTCAGATATTCTTGTTTGTGATATTTTTGCTAAGAAAGGTGGTGGCAACACTATCATTGAAATTGAAACTGGATTTACTCCTCCTGAACATGCCATGGATACAATAGATTATTTTTCTGCAAGAATTATGAGTAAGATAGCGAGATATAGCCAACACTGTTCAAAGTTTTCTTTAGCAACCCCCGTGGTTGGGTTATTGCCTATTTCTAAAATTTTTCTATTGCCTCCAAATGCACGAAAAAAAGATGATGTACAAAAAATTAAAGATCTATGTGATCGGTATTACAAAAATCCACCAATAAAATACGATGATATCTTAAATGCTCATCTACATTCGATATATCTTATCAATATAGACAAAGGTTTTGCCAAAGAACTTGATCCACAAGGATACGTTGATTTAACATCCGATCTTTTTAAACGAAGTGAGGTCGAGTATTAGGGCTATGGCAATAGAAAAAATTCAAATTCTCCTTTTTCTTAGTGATGTTAGATGATTTGTGCATCTTGTGAAACCCGAAAGCATTTTGAATGCATTGATTGCATGAATAATCATCAGACTCATCTATGTAGTTGTGATTGTCATGATGAAAACACTGAATCTCATGAAGTTGGGAAATCTCATTAAATTTAGTTTTTAAATTTTCTTTCTATGTCTTGAGCCATAATTTCTAATTGGCTTGTATCTCCTAATTTTCTATATGTCAGTTTTTCTATCGTTTTGATAATACTGATTGCTGATCTATATTGTGGTATTTCAGGCTCATTTAGTTCTCCATACATTCCTATTCCTTGAATTTCATTCATTTTTGCAAATCCAAGAATTAATCCATTAAACCCTGTGATGATTGATTTTTGTGGAGTGGTTTCTACATTGAGCCCTTCCATCTGCTTTGTTAACTCTCTTGATGTTGTAGTGATGTATGTTTTTGGTTTATCATTAAAAATTCGATTTGTGTGAAATCCTCCAAGTGTATAGATAAATTTTGCAGAATATTTTCTTGCTACATCTATTACATCTTGACATAACATGTTTAATTCATTGTTGCTTTGTGGCTGGCCTTTTCCGCCCCCAAAAACTATCAAATCGTCTGTGTATCTATATTCCCATTTTTCATCTGGAAGATCAATGTAACCTCCTCTATCGACAATATATGTAGGAAATGATGTCTTAGCTGTTCTGAATGTTTTCGTTCTGAGTGAATCATTGATAAAATTTACAACTATACTTCCAACATTTCCCATATCTTGCATTGCCGCAATGATGATTGGCTTTTTAATTTCTGGTTCTTCATTTTGAATGAATTCCACAAAATATCTGATACCTGATTAATTTTAAACGTATGTTGTCTTTGAAATCATCTCTGAATCAAATTTTATAAAATTATTTTCTGTTTTATTTTTCAGTATTGGAAATCACATTGTCTTTTTTCTGTCTATGAATTTTGAGAATGGTATGATCATAAATTCTTTAAAAACGGCTATGTCTCAAAAATCTATTTCCCATGTCTGATTAACTGAATAATTTTTAACTTTTTTGATTTGGTTGATTTTGCTTTTTCCAAAATCTTGTTTTTCCTCTTTTTGTGCCTGTAGATCTGCTTTGAAAATTTATCCCTAAAGTAGAAACTAATATCATATTTTAACTCTTGCAGATTTTTAATTTCTTTTTTAATGATCGAGATAAATATGAAGATTCATAAGGCAAAAAAACTTTCTGTCGACAAATTATGGAAACATCCATGGAAAATATTGGTACACTAGAGTATGTTCTGGACAAGTACTCTAAAATCTGGAGCTGGAAGGTTACAGGCGATCGTGCAGTCGGTATGATCTCTAGACTTGTATCTGAGGCATGGTATGGTGAGAATGTAGATGAAATCATTATCCCTGATAGTACAGAAACTGTAAAACAACTCAAACTCATTATGGATCGATATCCTCTTGAAATTTTATCAAAATCTATTTGGCAGAGAAAAATTGTAAAAACATATGCTCCAAAACCTTCAATTCCTCCAATCAAACTCAAACTAAAACGAGCAAAAACGGGCGAACAATTTAGAGGAAAACTATTGAATTTTCAAAAAGAAGGATTGGACTTTTTACTAAAATCTTCTGGAAATGCTTTACTTGCTGATGAGATGGGTCTGGGTAAGACTGTTCAAACCCTTTCATATGCTGCAACTGAAAAACAAACTTTTCCACTTCTTGTTGTTGCTCCATTAGTTACCTTGAACAATTGGGAACGTGAAATTGAAAAATTTCTAAAGAAGAAAAGCAGGAATGGACGTATAATTGAATCTGAATCTCCAAGTGTTACAATAATCAGAACTGGTAAATCTCATGAACTCCCTAAAACTGATATTTACATAATTAACTATGAACTACTTTTTAAAAGAAATGATGATTTATCCAAATTAGGATTAAAAACAATTGTTTGTGACGAAGTTCATAATTTAAGATCAAAGACAACTCAAAAATATAAAGCAGTAAAAAAATTGGCAGCATTGCCTTCTGTTTTGTACAGAATCGGTCTTTCGGGAACTCCGATATACAACAGGGGTTCAGAAATTTGGCCAATCATTGATATAATAAAACCTGGTTTATTGGGAAGCTTTAAAGAATTTTGTGAGTACTTTTGCTATGTTAATGAAAAAGGGAAAGCTATTGTTTTGGAAAACAAACGTGCATCTCTTAGAAATGAATTGCAAAAACATGTCATGCTTCGAAGGAAGAAATCAGACGTTTTAAAAGAACTTAAAGATAAAGTTCGTTACAAAGAAGTAATCGCAGCAGACACTGATTACTATCTTGAAGAATTAGATAAAATCTGGAAGAAGGTGGAAACTGAACAAAAAGATGCAGACTCTGAATTTATCAAGTCTGCCTCATATCATAGGGCAATTCAAAGCGAACGACAAATTGCTGGTATTGCAAAGCTTCCCCATGTGATTAATTTTGTAAAAAATATCATGGAGATTGAAGAAAGCGTTGTGGTGTTTTGTCATCATAAGGTTATACACAAATTACTTCATGAAAGTTTGCAAGAGTTTTCACCTGTATCGATAATCGGTGGACAATCTGATTCATTTCGTCAGGGTGAAATTGACAAATTTCAAAGAGGCGAATCAAAATTAATGATTGCTGGAATCCGTGCTGGAAATGTGGGTATTAATTTGACTAGGGCAAAATATGTCATTTTTGCAGAACTTGATTGGAGTCCTGCAATTCATAGACAGGCTGAAGATAGACTTCATAGGATAGGTCAGAAAAATACCGTGTTTGCATACTATCTCATTGGACAAGGAACACTCGACGATCATGTTGCCAATATTTTGGTGGACAAGAGTTATGAAATTGATGAAATAATGGATGAGTCAAAAGAGGACTATGAGAATAAGGATAAGGCAGAACTAATTTTGGCACAAATTCAAGATAAGATTAGAGCAAAATAACTAAATTTCTAATTTTTCTTTTAGTTTGGTAATTTTTTCAATGATTGAATCTTTTTTTGTTTTCTCCAATTGGGTATCTTGAATTTCTTTAATAATTAATTCTAGGATGTTGAGTGCCTCTATCTCTTGTTTTGCTTCTCCAAATTCGGTGTTGTTGAATCCTTCGGTCTCTGTCTTATCTATCTCCTCAATTCCTTCTTGAAGTATTTCATAAACCTTGATTACTTTATCTTCTATCCTTTGTGGTGACATTAACACGAATTGATTTTTTCTTAATTTTTCTATCTCTTCGTCTATTTCATTTCTAGATACTTTCAGAATACTTTCAATCTGCCCAATATTGCATGATTTGATTTGTAATAGTCGTAATATTTTTGCCCATGTTGGAATACTTTTACTCCAAAGAATTTCTTTTGCCAGTTCAGTAATGGAAAAAGATCCATCACTGTTCAACGATATCATTTTTCTGTCTTTTAATGTGGCCAGCGAATCTAATAATTTTCCAACTCCTAACCTCTTTAATTCTGAATTCTCTAGATGGGTTTCATCAAATGTTCCATTTTCATTAATTGCTAAATGTAAAATTTCTAAATCGATAGTTCCTATTTTTCTCATATCTTTAACAATCCTTCAAGATTTATCATTCTTTGCACTCGAAGAATATATGTGGATTACACTGAATTGATTTATGGTTCGATACGAACTTCCAAGATTGCCTTATGGTTATGATGAACTAGAACCATTCCTTGATACAGAAACAATGAAAATTCATCATCAAAAACATCATCAGGCATATGTTGATGGATTGAACAAATCGCTTGCAGATGTTGGAAGTGCATCTCATCCGCAATACATCTCATCAGTACTCTCTGATCTAAAATCTATTCCGGAATCTGGAAGAAGTGCAATCAACTTTTTTGGAGGTGGTTTTGAAAATCATAGGTTGTTTTGGGAGACTATGACTCCTGACAGTGATGGAAAACCTCTGGGCCAATTAGAAGATCAAATCGATGTTTATTTTGATAATTTTGAGCATTTCAAAAAAGTTTTTTCTGAAAAAGCAATTAACATTCAAGGTAGTGGTTGGTGTTGGCTTGTTTTCAACTCTACATATCATAAAATAGAAATCATCACTACTGAAAACCAAACTAGTCCTTGGACTTTAGGAAAATTTCCATTACTTGGTTTAGATGTTTGGGAACATGCATATTATTTGAAATATCAAAACAAGAGATCTGACTATGTTGATGCATGGTGGAATGTTGTTAATTGGGATTATGTTGGAAATAGATTTTCAGAACTTGCATAATTTTGTCTGATTTGGACAAATTCTTTTAAACGAAAATCATAGTTTTTACTCATGAACAAGAGTCTAAGATACATTGCACTTCTTGCAATTTTGCCCTTGTTTACAGCAGGTATGACGACAGATTATTTCTCAGATGCTGAGGCTCTAAAAAGCAAAGGTACTGGAACATCTCAATATGGTTCCAGTACTGGTATCTGTGGAATACAACTCTGTTCTGAAATTCCAGGCGGTAAAGCTGCTTGGGAAGAAGGACAAGTTCCAGTCGCTCCTGTAGCTCCAGTTGAAGAAAATATGGAAAAAGAAACCATGATGGAAAAAGAAACCATGATGGAAAAAGAAACCATGGACGAAACTGAAGCAGACTTGGGTTCTGTACTTAGATTGTCAAGAGCAAACGTTCCAGCGACAATTCCTATGCATCAAGGATACTATAACGGTGAAGATGTTTTCTATATCATCACTGATTCTAGTGATCCGACCCATGCAGACATAATTACTGCAAATCAAGGATGGCAAGTAGAACTTGCTCCATTATTGAAGAACGCTCCTGAAGACGCACTTTCAACAGTATACTTGTTTACCAACGGTATTGAAGGCGATGGTATACATGGTTATCAAGGTCAAGTATTCACTAGTACTCCTGCACAAGCAGATGTGTATAGTGCATTGACTTCACATGTGCATGTAATGTGGAATGAGGGTGCATCTCCAAGAGTGCTTGATTCAGAAGCAATGATTATGGAAGCAGCTGAGAATAATGAAATTACATTAACTGAAATTGATGTAGTTTTGAACATGCCACAAATTATTTGGCCTGAAGGTCAGATGATGGTTAAAGATGTAGACTTGACTGATACTACACCTTATGGCGGTGGTCAAGTTCTTGATATTAGTACAGATGAGATGAATGTAACTTTCATAGCTCATCGTGGATGGGGTCCAGACGGTAGAACGATCTATTACATTGTAACAGATGCTACTCCAAGTGGTCCTGCTGAAATGATGGGTGTTGTGAGTTCACCAACATCTGCAAGATTGATTGCAAATTCAGCAGCAGTAGATTTGTATCAGTTCAAAAATGGTTTAACAGGTACTGGTCCATTAGGATTTCAACCTGGGATTGCAGCAGGAGCTCCTGGTGATTCTAATTATTCTCCAATGTGGAGAATTTTTGTGATTGGTTGGGATGATCCTGAAAATGCACAATTATTAGAAACCATTGATGATATGAACGCATACAGAGAATCTGGTTTGATTGAAATTGGTATTGCCCGTCCAATGGATAGTGATCATATTGTTAACTGTCCATTTATTGATCCATTCCAATAAAATCGAAAACCTTTTTTATTTTTTAGTTGTTAAACATTTGTTTATTTTTATTGATTTTTTTTAACATTTTGTTTGAGAATTAACTGTCTAACTTATCTTTGATTGTGAGAATATTATGCCATGAGTATCATAGGAATGTACATGTTAAATGCAGAAGAATATCATCCAGAAAAAATTCGACAATCTCTTGATATGTTATACATTGATAGAAAGAATGAATTTCGTGAATTATCTGATGTTCTTCTTAGTGAAAAAGCACTCAGTTCAATGCCTAACTGGAAAGAATTTGTTTTAAATTTCAGTTTAGATGTAGAAGATGCTTTTAAAACTTGGTCTGGGCAGATCCCCCTGTCTCCAAAATCTCCTCAAAAAGCATTAACGCTACTAAGGCAATTAGGACATGATAAGACGTCTATGAATCAACTTACACATCTGTTGAATATATCATACAATCTGTCATGTGAATTCAAAGAGATCTATAGACGATTAAGATGATCTCTTTTTCTTTTTAATGTTAATACCTAAATCTGACTATGATTTTCAATAATTTATCATGGATTTCATGTTGGAAGAAGAATTAATTGATTTGATGACTTTTTGTCTTCAGACACCTGACTCTGAAGAAATTCCTGATAAACATAAGAGGATAACTGAGATTGGCCATGAACTATTTGCAGATGGCGGTATCGATGCATTAGAGAATTTCTTTTTTGTATTGAAAAATAGAATTACTGAAGAAATAGAAAAAGATCCATCCCCAATGCGTTCACTATGGAATGGACTTACTGATGAATGGCAGTATTGAATTCTCTAGTGAGAATCTTATCCACTACCGATTCTAAAAATGGCTGTACTACATGTAGGGCATGTACCCTTGATTGCAGGTTTGCCATTTTTCATGGTGTATGGTTTAGGGCCGCCGATTTCTCGTTTGTCTCGACACTTTACACAATATCCTATTGTCATAACTCTATTAGGCTCAAGGTCATATTAGCGAGAACTTGTTGAACTTTTTTCACTATTAGACAAATCTCCGATCCCATTTATTGAATTGCAGACCAATATTTTTCGTATCGGGAATTAATTTGATCATTTTAGGAACAAATCATTCGAATTTCTTAAATAATTAAATAGTTTGAATTTATTTTTTATGAAAATTTTAACTGACATTAATTTGAATTGTAGTGTAATCTGATAATGCATTGTGATTTATTGGAAAACCTTCCCAAACATAAATTTCTGCAGTAAATATTCCAGATTCTTTTGGAATCCACGATATTGATTGTTTGAATTGTTGATGAGGATTTAATTCGATACCTACTACCCATCCAACTGTGACAACAAAACCGCTTTCATTTTTTACTTGAACTAGATATGCTATTTTTTGAGATTTCTCTTGATTATTCATTACATCTGATGAAATCTGCACTTGCTGATCAACATTGATTGAATTTCCCAATGGTGATCCAAAAGCATTTACTAATTTTGGATCAATGATTGACGTTTTCTCTAACTCTGTCAATGCAAATACTGGTGAAATACTTGCAGTAATCACTAGTATTGCTAATAGCCCTATGACCTTCCCTATCACGATTTTTTGCACCTTTTTTAGTTACAAAAGCCTTTCTGCATTGAAATTTTTAACTTTAAACAATTCAAAATTTATCTATATTTTGATTCTATAGTAGTCCCATCTTTCAGGATCAAACAATGTTACAAATTCTGCTTGTTCTTTGTCAATTCTTGCTCTAATGACATCCCTTAATGCAAAACTAGTTAAAAATTTGAATTTCATAGAGCTTGACTGCATGATGAACATGTGGCGCATTTCGCTGCCTCCTTTTAATCCCCAATATCCCATTTTCAGTGCAAGCGGTTCTAAAAATATGGTGTTTCCTAAACCGTAATTTTCATCTCTAATCTCTTCTCGCAATTTGTATCTCTCTAGCGGTCCTCCTTTGGAAAAACCTACTATCTCTCCATCCTTACCATTCAATCTCAATGTGTTGATTATTACTTGAGGATCTTTGACTGATTTTTCAAAATTCTCTTTTTCAAATTGAAGTGGAGATGGTAATTCTAAAAAGATCTCATATAGCGATTTGATAAAATTTGGTTTTTCTCGTGTTGACATTGATTCTATTGTCGGAATTAATTTTAGATTTTCATATGAATGGTTTGCTTGAATGGTAATTTCTTGTTGTCTTATTTTCATGAATGATAAAACTGTATCAAAGAAGTTTTTCCTCATCTCTTTTGGAAGAACTTTGAGAATCCCTTTTACCATCTCTGTTTCTTTGTTTAACAATTCTTCAAAATATGCAACTGAACTTCTAACAATTAATGATGGTCTCCATGCTAATGCATGCGCATTCATTTTTGCCATTTCAATTGCTCTTGCAAAATCGCCCAAGGCATACCCGCTGATTCTATCTACTACTGATAGATACCATCCCATTTCCATGATGTGTTCTTGATATTCTAAATCATTTCTTGTCAAATCAGAATTGTTAAAGCATTCTTTGATTTGGTTTTCTGCATTATCTTTAATTTTTCCACTCCATGGATACGTTGTTCTTAAAATTAAAATTTTAATTATTTCTAAATCCATTTTTGCATCATTAATCAACTGACGAAGTTTTTTGTCCATTGAAATAAACTTTAAAACACTTTCTTCGTGAGGTTTATCAACATTTTTTTGAGGATCAAAATCATGAAACAACGCTGCAACGTACAGATATTTTATATCTACATCTGTGAGTTTTATTTTATTTTGATTTACTGCTAAGAGTGAAACATATGTTACTTCTAATTCATGATTAATGTTATGATATCCGTAATAATCCGTTCCAAGTCCCTGACTCTCAAATAGGTCTATAGTATAGTCTAGCATTTCTACAAAATAGTCTTCTTCTAATCCCCTTTCTACCATGAGGCTCAGAATTTCATTTCTCATTGAATGTGTATTTGCAAATTGCTGCAATACCATTTGATCTAAATTCAAGTTTTTAAAGATGATCTATGTGATTTGAATCTGATATTTTCAAACAGGTGTTGTTGGAAAATTCAATACAATTCTAAATTTAGTTACACATTGACGAAGTAATGACAGATAACATACAGATGGTAATTAATGGACTTTAAAGAATAACATTATGAATTCATCAAAAAAGGGAAATTATTGCATTTATCTTACTGGTACCGGCCATCTTTTATGCTGTTCCAATCGTTCCTGCTAAATTCTGTCCATCCCTCATTGGAAAATGTGCAAATATGGGTGAAGGAAATATGACGTTGCCTTATCTTATTGAATCGTGGATTGGTTTTCTTATGCCTTAATCTTGACGATTTACTGACAACAACCATCCTATCTTATTGACATTGTTCATTACCGTATCGCTGAATTATGTATGTTTTACCAAAACACTCAATAGAATTATGATTTGGTGTTTTTTGAATGTCATTTAACAAAGAATTGTTAGAGAAATTAATGGAATTCAATGAAAAAAAATCTCTGGATTTTACACTTTATGTAAATGATAGAGTGTATCCTATATCTAGTACTTCTATAATTTATTCACCTATTCCTGTAAATGAACCCACAACTCGTGGCGGTGTATATTTTTCAGATAAATTTGCATATAAAATAAAATGCGTGATAAAAGATCTTTCTGTTATTCCTTTACTGACAAAGAAAATGCTAGGACCTAATACTGAGTTTGGAGAACTAAAGATTACAACTATGATGGACTCTGTTCCTGTTGAAATTTTTACTAATCTAACAAATAGTGTTCAAACTCCTGACTCTATTGAATTGAGTATGATTATTGTAAAATTGGAATCTGCCTAATTTACTTTAAAGTATTTGTCATATTTCTCTCTATGTTCTTTGTCTGATAATACTTCATATGCCTTGTTAAGCTCTGCCATTTCTTTCTCTGAATCTTCTTTGGTTTTATCTGGATGAATTTTTTTTGCCAGTTCTCTGAATTTCTTTTTTATTTCATCTTGAGTTGCTTCTTTTGAAACTCCAATAATCTCATAGTAATTCGGTAATTCATCATTGTTTAATGCATCTCGAAATTCCTTGTCTTCTTTTGTGTTTCGTCTTTGGCCTAATTCTTCATAATCATCACCCCAATCTGAGTGATATTTTTCAAACGTCTTGTCTTTTTTTGATTCTAATTCTTCTTTGTCATACGATGTTTTTTTCCTGAGGATGATGTCTCTTGCTAAAAATAAAAAGACTGCCAATATTGCAATTACAAATCCTGAAAACAACATAATTTTTTCTTCGTCAGTTACTTCAAGTTGCATGTCGAGATTACTATTTTGTGCATTTACTGATTGCAATCCTCCAAAAATAATAATTGAGATTACAAAAATACTGATCTGCTTCATTTCTCTCCTATGATAATCTAAAATCTTCTTTTGCAGTATTTAGGACTACATGGGTTATGGTGTTTTCCACATTGGGGATAGTTGCCAACCCCTTTACAAACTTGCTTAATTCTTTTCTCTCTTTGAATTTCGCAATGACTATTGTATCTGTTGAACCTGTAATGTCATATACTCCACAAACGTTTTCAAATTTTGCAATTTCATCTTCTATGTCTACGACTTTGTCGTTTTTGGCCATTATTTCAATAATCGCTGTTAATGAATATCCTATTTTTTCATGATCAATAATTGTTGTATAACCACGAATAATTTTTTCTTTTTCTAATTTTTTAATTCTGGATAATACTGTCACTGTCGATATTCCAAGTTTCAGTGCAAGCTGTCTTGCGGATTGTCTTGCATCTACTAGTAAATTTTTGAGAATTCTCTCATCTGTTTCATCCATGTTCATATTGTCTACTGGTAAAAAATTTATTTAAATTTTCATCAAATATGTGTAAATTTGTTTGATTTTATTGAATTTAATACTTTGATTTTTTTTCAGATTTAATACAAATGATGTTTAGAATAATTTATGGGCGAAATTGAAGAACTTGTCCAAAAAGGCCATATCTTGATGGATGAAGGGAAATTCTATGATGCCTTGGGTTTTTTTGAACAAGCACTTCTTTTGAATCAAACTGACCCAGACCTTTGGAATAACAAAGGAATAGCACTTCGAAGTTTGGGTCGATACGAGGAATCTATGGAATGTTTTAACAAATCTCTTGAAATCGAACCTAGAGACAAATTCTCTTCTTGATGATTGGTAATTGTATAATGATCGCTAATTTAATAATTAATTTTTCACATACTAAGAATGCCTAATCAGATATTATATCCACAATTGATAGTTGATGAGACAAAAAATCAGTTTATTATTGACAAAATATTATCCGATACTGTGAGTAATGGTATAGAGAAGATTTTGGCACAGGCTTTTGAATGTGTTGAGGATGAGAATTTTTCTGATGCTTTGAAATTATATGATTTGGCATTAAAAGAGGATCCTGACAATCTTAGTATTTTGATTGATAAAGGTGCAACCCTGCAAAATATGGGGAAACTGAAACTTGCAATTGACTCATATGATAAAGCACTACGTGTTTCTCCTGGAAATATAGATGCGTTACTAAACAAAGGCGCATCATTGCATTCAGATGAAAAATACCTTGAAGCTATTCAATGTTATGATGCTGCTTTAAAAATTGATAAAAAATGTACAATGGCTCTTGCATACAAGGGTCTCTCGTTGGGGGAAATGGGTGATCTTCAAGATGCAATCAAACATTTCAAAAAGGCATTATCTATTGACAAACATTATGATTTAGCAAGCATTTCAAAGGATCTTGCTCAGGAATTATTACAATCAATCAAAGAAAAAAAATCTAAAATACAGTAACATCGCCAGGTGCTGGCTCTCGTTTATTCTGTTTTTCATTTTCTTTAAAAAATTCACTATGTGATGAATTCTGATGCTCTCTTAATTTTTCTATATTATCAAAACCTTCATGACACAAGTAACATTTTGGTTTGTGCTCATCTACCAGTGGAAGTACCATGGTGTACCTCTCACGACTAGCTACTTATTTCTTGAGACTATAAGGAATATATCATGATAGGAAAACGAACTCATATGTTGGAACAATTAGTTGGAGATTCCCAAGCTTTAGATCGTGCTCTTGCTGGAGAAGAACTTTCGTACAAAGATGGACTTGAATTAATGAATTATGATAATTTACATTTACTTGGAGCGGTGGCCGATAATTCTAGGAAAAAACTAGTTAATGACACAGTGACATTTGCTGCATCATACTACATGAACTATACCAATGTGTGTGCTGCCAGCTGTCAAATGTGCGCATTTTATCGTAAAGATGGCGCAGATGATGCATACACTCTAACTCCTCAAGAAATTGAACAAAGAGTTGGTATTGCAGAACAGATGGGTGCCACCGAAGTTCACATCGTTGGCGGTTTTCATCCAAAACTACCTCTAGAATATTATGAGGATATGATGAGGGCAATCAAAAAAAGTCATCCTCAACTTAACATCAAAGCATTAACTGCAGCTGAAATTTATTATTTGTCAAAATTAACAAAAAATTCTACTAAAGAAATTTTGTCCCGTCTTAAGGCTGCTGGACTTGATTCAATGCCTGGCGGTGGTGCTGAGTTGTTTCATCCTGAGATTAGAGGAAAAATAGTCCGAGGTAAATGCACAGGACAACAATGGCTTGATGTAATTGAAGAGGCACATACGATGGGTATCAAAAGTAATGTTACTATGCTTTATGGCCACATAGAAAAACCAGAACATGTTGTTGATCATTTAATCAAGGTTCGTGAATTGCAAAAGAAAACTAATGGATTTCTAACTTTTATTCCTTTGAAATTCAGTTTGGATAATACTGAGCTTGAGCAAGAGCATTTAGTAAATAACGAGTGCTCTTCAGTATATGATTTGAAAATTACTGCACTATCTAGATTGATGCTTGCAAATGTTTTAAACAACATCTCAGTTTATTGGGTTGCATATGGGAAAAAACTTGCACAAGTTGCATTATCTCACGGCGGTAATGATTTGGTTGGGACTGCATTTTCTGAAGAAATATACAAATCTGCTGGAAAAGCAACGTCCTCTTCTGTCGAAGAACTTGCAACAATGGTAAAAGAAATCGGTCGTATTCCAGCTCAGAGAAACACGCACTTTGATATTCTAAAAAAATTCTAATTCATTTGTTTTTTAATCGATTCTAATTTCTCTTCCATTTTGGAATGTTTGTCTCTTCTTGAATCTATTTTGATTATTGCCTCCACTCTGGCAATTCCAAGATTATGGACTGTTTCCATCATTTGTTTTGTTGCAGAATTTATTACATCCATATCGTCTGATTCTAAAATTGTCCCCATTGCGTTAATTTCATATCTTAGATTTTCTATTTTTTGAATTGATTCAATTGCTTTTGCAATGTAAAAACTGGCACTTGTGGTTCTTGTAGCCATTGGATATATGCTGATCTCAGCTTGAATCATGATATGGTTCATTTGTCATTTTTTGATTAATAATATCTTCTGTACGAATTTACATTTAATTCGCAATTTATTCTAAACACGATTGATGATATCCCCAACATTCAAAGCCAAGATACTCTGATTGAATGTAAATTGGAATCAAATCATGATTAAAACTAAATGTGATCGATGTGGGACTGATTTAGGCACAGAAAGCAAGAAAACTAAACAAAAATTTTGTGGTAATTGTAAAAAGAAGTTTGGTTTGTATCATTGAAAAAAATTACTCAACTGGCTTTTTCTCTGTTCTTTTGACACTGTCTTTTTTCCTTCTTGCTCCAAAACTAACCAAAACTAGTAAAAATCCAATCCCTATCAAAATTCCTGACAATAACTGATAAGCTTGATTTTGATCTTCAGATATCATCAAATCAATTATTTCTTCTTCAGTCATACCTGATTGACCTAAAGGCTGTTCAGCAAATATGATGGTGAGAATAATTCCTAGACTGATCATCATTATGCCTCCACTTAGAATTTTTTTATCTACTAGAACCATTTCTAGAATTAATTAGGTTTCACCATATATTAGGTATTTTGCACTTTTTAAAATCCTTCAGGTGGTCTTTGTACAAATACATTGCAAATTAGCGCATCCGTCTTTTCATCTCTGTATTGAACATTACATGAAACAAATTTCCCTTTCAATGCACGTTCTAAATCTTCTTTTGTTTTTTCTTCGTATTGTGGTTGTTCAGGATCGTCAATCTTACTCATAATGATTTTTTCAACTTTTCCATATTGATCTTGATTATCCTTTCTTGTGTGACTCACTAGTAATTCAAAAGCGTTATTTGTAAGAATTGAAATTACTGCTCCGCCTATCCCATCGCCCATGATGTTATTTTTTTTCTGTTCTATAATTACTTGCTGGCAATGCTTATTTCAAAGTCTGGCACAAGTCCTTTTTCTTTTGCCATTTCAAATAATCTTCTGATTGATTCTTCGCCTGGTTCTCCCATGTTTACTGTGACCTTATTTACATACATTTTTACAAATTTCTCGATGAGGCTTCGTTCTTTGCCTCTGGCATATTGCATTGCATATTCTATTGCATCGTCAAAGTGTTCAATTCCAAACTCAATTGATGCTTGTAGGTATTTGTCAAACTTTACAATGGTTTCCATGCCTAGGTCTGTTCTCATTACATTAATTCCAAGTGGAACTGGTAGACCGTTGGTAGTTTTATCCCACCATTCTCCAACATCCAAAATTTTGACGTTCCCTTCTTGCTCATAAGATAACTGCGTTTCATGTATTACAAGCCCTACGTCGACTTTGCCTGATTTTACGGCTTCGGGAATATCACTAAAATTCATTTCCACATAATCAAATTTACCAATCATTAATTGCAATAGTAGAAATGCTGAAGTCATTTTTCCAGGAATTGCAATTTTACATTTTTTAATCTCATCAATACTCATCTGTTTTCTAGCTGTAACTATTGGGCCGTAATTAATTCCAAAACTTCCACCACTTCTCAATATTGTATATCCTGGAATGAATGCACATGCGTGAACTGAAACTGCAGTTACATCTAGTTCTGGGTTTGTTGCTTTACGATTTAATTTTTCAATATCTTCAATGACGTGATTTACCTTGAAATCTGGAGATGGAACTTTACCTGTAAACATTCCATAAAACATGAATGCGTCATCTGAATCAGGGGTATGTCCTACAGAAATTTCCATGAGTATTTTCTAAATTCTCGTAATAAATACCACAACCAAATTGACGAAACTAAAATGAAAATAACAGTAATTTCTTTTTATCGCAAAAAAGTTTCTAGAGGTTTCGAACGATATGATCTGCTAGAAGGCTAAGGTTTAATACCTGAATCCAAAGTTTTGCGAATATGGCAAAATTCAAGTCAACTTCTGAGGTTATGAAAATTATCAAAAATAAGAAAAATATTCGTAATTTTGGTGTCATTGCTCACGTTGACCATGGTAAAACAACCATGAGTGACAGCCTTTTGGCATATTCTGGAATTATCGCCCCCTCTGCTGCTGGAAAAGCACTTGCTATGGATTTTGATAAAGAAGAACAAGAAAGAGGAATTACAATTTACCAAGCTAACGTAACCTTGCTTTTCAACCAAAAAGATCAAGAATATGTCATCAACATGATTGATACTCCCGGACACGTAGATTTTAGTGGAAGGGTTATTCGAAGTCTTAGAGCAATTGATGGTGCCGTCGTAGTATGTGATGCAGTTGAAGGTATCATGACTCAAACTGAAACTGTAACTAGAATGGCACTTGAAGAAAGGGTGAGGCCTGTTTTGTTTATCAACAAAGTAGACAGACTCATCAAAGAACTAAGACTAACTCCAGAAAAAATGCAAGAACAGTTAGTAGAAGTAGTTACCACTTTTAACCAATTAATCGATACATATGCCGAACCTGAATACAGGGAAAAATGGAAAGTGTCCATTCAAGACGCTAGTGTAACATTTGGTTCTGCAAAAGACAGATGGGCAATCAATATTGATATTATGAAAGAACGAGGAATTACGTTCAAAGATGTAATTGATGCATATACTAATGAAAAAGTTTCAGACCTTGTTGAGAAAGCACCACTGGCTGACGCTGTTCTTGGAATGGTTGTAAAACATCATCCTGCACCACATGAAGCTGTTCAATACAGAATTCCACAAATTTGGAAAGGTGATTTGGAATCTGATATTGGAAAAGCATTACTTGCATGCAGTGATGATGGCCCTACAATTATGATGGTTGTAAACATGGTTTTAGATCCAGCTGCAGGACCTGTGGCTATTGGACGATTATTTTCTGGTACTATCAAAGACGGCCAAACTCTTCACATCATAGATGAAAAAAGAGAGGGACGTGTTCAATCTGTTAATTTCTTTATGGGTAACCAAAGAGAACAAGTTGGAGAACTCGGAGCTGGAAATATTCCTGCATTGTTGGGTTTAACTGAATGTAGAGCCGGAAATACCTTATCTTCTGTAAAAGACATTCCAATGTTCGAAGGTGTCAAATATGTCTCTGAACCTGTTGTACAAATTGCAATTGAGCCAAAACATCCTAAAGATTTGCCTAAGCTTGTAGAAATTCTAAGACAACTAACAATTGAGGATCCAAACCTAATTGTGAAAATTGATGAGGAAAGTGGTGAGACAATTATTGCTGGAATGGGTGTATTGCATTTGGATGTTGCAACACATAGAATTCAAGATGCAAAATGTGAGATTATTACTTCTGAACCTTTGATTAACTATAGGGAAACTGTAAAGGGCGGATGTGAACCAATTATGGCAAAATCTCCAAATAGACATAACAAAATTTTCATGAAAGTAGAACCTCTAGAGCCAGCAATTGCACATATGCTGAGAACTGGTGAAATCAGTGATTTAAAAGATAAAAAGGCTGTATCTGATTTACTCAAAGAAGCAGGTTGGGACACTGATACAATAAAAAGAGTAATGAAGTTTGATTCACGTGGTAATGTTTTGATTAACGGAACAAAAGGTGTTCAATTCGTTCAAGAATCAACTGATTCTATTAATTCTGGATTTGAAGAAGTAATGAAAGAAGGCCCTCTATGTAAAGAACAGATGAGGGATTGCAAGTTTATCTTTACGCACTTTGTTCCTCACGAAGACACCGCACACAGAGGTCTATCTCAATTGGGCCCTGCATCCAGAAGAGCATGTATGGGTGCATTACTAACTGCAGGTACTGCCGTTTTAGAGCCAACCTTGGCAATTGAAGTTCGTGTACCTACTGATTTAGTTGGAAATGTTGCAACCATTCTTTCTGGAAAGCGTGGTAAAGTACTTGACATGTCACAAAAAGGGGCATCAAGTATTGTAATTGGTGAACTTCCTGCATCTGAAACATTTACTTTATCTGAAGCAATGAGAGGTCAAACTGCTGGTCGTGCAACTTGGAATACTTCCTTTAAGGCATGGACTGAAGTTCCAAAATCGATGCTAGCAACTGCGGTTGCTGATATTAGAAAGCGAAAAGGTTTGGCACCAGAACCACCTGGTATTAACGAATTTATCGATAAAGAATAATCTTTTTACATATTTTACAGGTTAATTCTATTTTTTCCTAAAATTTGAAATGTTTGTTCATTTGAACAAACAAATTTGTAACCTTTTCTTATATCTAAACCCCTCACTATTTACCGTTTATTGACTTTCATTACCACTCATTACCAATACTATATATACCAGGTAAATTATACCATGACATGAGTACACAATCTCAAACCAGCGACGCATTTGCAATGTACAAACAAAATGTTCAGAAATACTTTGAAAATATTTCAAAACTAACCCCACAATATTTTCAATCTGCAACAGAATTGCAAAATGAATGTATGAATACTTGTCAAAAAACAATTAACGCTGCTGTATCAATTCAACAAGAATTTGCAAAGAAAGCCGGAATCAATACTGAAATTCAAGATTCTGCAAAAACTGCAATCGTTGATACCAATAAGCAAATTGTTCAAGCAAGCACAGTTAACAACCAAATGGTAAAAACTGCTATTGATACAACAGTACAAAATTTCAAAACATTCAATGACAACGTTAATGCCTTTGCTGAATTAAACAAAAATATTATCCAAACTTGGATGACTCCTTTCACACAGAAAAACTAGTGTGATTGATTTTTCTTTTTTATTTTAAAATATTTATGAAGTTTGATGATCACTCATCAAACTTCACGGTGTGTTAGGTGATTTGTTTTTTAAAATTTGTATTTAACCCTGATGGACAATTTGTCAGTAGTTGATTTTTAATGAATGATGTTGATCGTGCCTGTTTTTTTGGAATATTTTCGAAGACCTTATTTCTTACTGATCTGAAACTAGTGTGAATCTTAATGGTAAAAAATTACTGGGAAAAACGCTTCAAAAAAGAACTTGTCGAAGAGGAAGATAAACTCAAGCAAGAAGTGGCAGCTGCAGTAAAAAAGAAACTTGATGCAATTTCTGATTCTGAGCCTGAATCTTAATTGTTATCTACTGTCAATCCATCTCTGCTTAATTCTAATTTGTGAACTTGATTGCTGTGTTCTATTCCTCGTAATTTTGTAATTTTGATTGTTCGCTTCATTTCATCATGTGTGAATTGATTGTCTAATTGAATTATTCCTGAGGTGGCAAACCATTCTAACGGTATTTGACTTTTTTCTGAAAATTCTGAAATTAACATAGTTGTAACGTTGAAATTCTCTAATGATTGAATCATCCCTTGAAGTCCTTGCCTCATATGAAATTTATCTGAATATTGCATTCCGAGTATTGAGATTGAATCAATCACTATTCTTTTTGCTTTGATTTTTTTAATGCTATTTGAAATAAATTTTGTTAAATGTTCAAATGGAATTTGTTCTCCTCTGTATAATGAATTGTCTCGTTCAATGAATTCGCCTTTGATTTTAAATGCTCTTAAATCTACTAGCAATATTTTTCCTTTGGCAACTAGTTCTTCGATATCCCACCCAAATGATTTACAGTCATTTTTAATCTCATCGATACTTTGAGATAGTGTCACGTATACTCCTGGTTCATCAAACTCTTTTGCTCCGGAATAAATGAACTGTAATCCTAATGTTGTCTTTCCACTGCCTGGAGGGCCTGAAATTACAACCGAACTTTTCTTTTTGAGACCTCCTGATAATATTGAATCTAGCCCTGGAATTCCTGTTTTTACTTTTGCATGTTTTTCTCTTTTCTTTGATATGATCTGTGATTTGTATGTGGCAAAATATAGCGCGCTTCCGCAAACCCCTGCAATTGTTGCAATGATGCCTCCTGCCAAAAAATACGTGGTTCCAACCAGTGATGCTAACAACCCCGCTGAAAATACCATTTGTGGGTAAGTTGCATTTGATTGAACAATTTTAACTGATTGCTTTCGGGGTTTTGAAATGATTTCAATTTCTTGTGGATTTTTTGATTTTATTGTTGGAATTTTTTCAAAACATTTGTCATGAAACCAAAAATTATTTTTTCTTACTGATTTCTCATCAAGACTTATTTCAATTTCACAACGTTGACATTTTATTAAATCCTCAAATAAAATATTCTCAATTATTTTTTCTGGATCTGACTCTGTGATTTCTGGCTCGGATAATTTTACCATTCTGTCAATATACAAATAATCTGATTTTGGTAATTGCAGGTTACACGATAATTTTTCAATAATATACTGTGTTCGGCCATAATCTCCATGGTTTTTTTCAAGACTTTCCTTGAGTTTTGAAATAATTTGCTCTGTTTCCAATTGGTTTGAATTGATGTATTTTCAAGTAATGAGTTATGAATAATCTAAATTCTCTTGGAAGTCAATTATTTGTACGAATAAATATCAAAGTTGGTCTGAAACTGGAATTTTTGATCCATTTTGCTGAATTTGACCGTAAAACTGATGTATGTGTAAAAAAATTACATAACCCACAATATATTAAAAATCTCTCCATATCTTATCATATCATGCATAAAAAATTTCTAGTTTTACCCGTATTACTTATTCTTCTTACTTCCGCAACCATTCCATACTCATATTCATCAACAGAGTCTGAAGCTCAGGAAGACATTCAGGCAGGATGTAGGGATGCTCAAACTCTGGTGTATCGATTTGCTTACAAAGATTTTGTTTGCGTTGAACCATCTACTGCTGATAGGTGGGTAGAATTGGGCATGGCTGAAATCATTAAAGAAAACTCTCAAAATTCTACAAAAGAGAATTCTAAAGTTGAACCAACTGAATTTCCTGGTGCTCCGCCTCCGGCCCCAAAACATACTGTGACATATTCGGATGTTGATTCTACTTGCAGAGATGGAAATATCTTGGTATATCACTTTTCTTACCATGATAATATCTGTACGAGTTATTCAGCTGCAAATACTTGGGAACGTTTGGGATTAGCTGAAATCGTTAAAAATTTAATAGATGAACAAGATGATATGTCTGTTGAAATTACTAACAATCTACTTTCTGAAAATATAGTCGAGATGATTGAGTTACCTCTTGAAGAAGAGCAAGAAATTTTGATGGGAGAAGAAGAAATTCTGATTGATGAAGAATCAGAAACTGTTGAAGATATAATTCCATATTCTGATGATTCTGATACATATCCAATAATTCGTCAAATTGGTAGAAATATTTGGAATGTTCTAGATTATGACGGTTCTACAAGTTTCTTTATTGAAGGCAATACCGGTGTTATTGTGATTGATTCATTGAGTTCATACAACTCTAACCAAGAAATAATTGATGAATTCCAAAAAATTTCTGCCAAAAAAATAAAAGCAGTCATTTTAACAAATATCAATCCTGACATTTTATTGGCTTTGGAAGCATATGTGGAAAAAAGTGATGGTGGTGTTGAAATTATAATATCTGAAAATTTACTTCAAAATTATGAAAATATTTCTGGTACTCAAGTAAAAAATACAATTCCTTTTTCAAATTCTTTTTCTGTAAATATTATTGGTATTAATCTTGAGCTTTTTACTAGTGACATGCAAGAATCATTTCAAACTTTGATTTATGTTCCAGATAATGATGGGTTGATAATTGGTGATAGTGAATACGGTATGTTTCCATTCCTTTTCGATCTTGAATTTCACTCTCAATTTTTGAATGAATAGTTCGACAATTGTCCAGAAAATGATTTATAGTTAACCTGTTTACATAAGGTCGACCTAGATGTGATAAGTCAAATTGAGCCTACTTTGGAAATACATGGGCGTGAACGTATTGTATTTCAGAGTATCCAGAATAACCCAAATTTGCATCATAATGCGTTACTGAAACAAATCGTTCCAAAATTCATGGCAAAAACAACCTTTGAAAAAACTAGGGACTCGTTACTGGAAAAAGAAATAATCTTTGTAACTATTCGTGGGAATATGAAATTTTATTCCCCTACTGCAAATTATGAAGAAAAACTTCAACACCGTGTTGAAAGAGACACCAATACTTCATATCATGACTTAAAGATACAAATTAAAAAACTAGATGCCCACTATTCTCATAAAGATGTTGATGAGAAGATTTCTTTGGCATATACTTTGTTGAAAAATTTACTTCGCACTGATAGTGGGTTTACATTTTTAGATTCTGCAAAAAATCCTAAAAAGACACTATATCGCGATGAGCATTTGACAATACAGCAACTGATCAATCATGTTTTTGAAGTAATGCGAAAAGACAAAGATTTTGACATCGTTTTCCCTACGGTTGTAAGTGATTTAGGTGCACTGCTACCTCAAACTACCATGAATGCTTAGCATTACATCTAGTTATTTATTCGGGGTCGTTTTATTATATTCAAATGGGTCTATTGTATACAAAATTTTACATGGATTTTGATGATGATGAATGGCGTCAAATCTCAAATAATCCCATTGTTTTTCAAACTGTAAAAAATGACGTTGGTTTGGAAATCGAAGACACTTCTCATAAATCATACAAACTGCTTTTCAAGGAGGGAGGAAAATTAAATATGTTCAGAGTAACTGGCAAGTTTCGTTTAACATGGGATGATGAGGATTTAAATTCTATAAATCAATAATTGGATTGATATTATGTCATTAGAAAAGGAAATAAAAATAATTTTAGACGATTTTGAACAAACGAAATCTAAAACAATTCTTGAAATTTTAAATCAAATTAAACCATATTTCAAAAATAAATTGATTTCAGATTATTTGGAAGGTAAAATGCAAAAAATTCTAGATTCTGTGGATGAGGAAGATAAAAAGAAACAATGCAAGGCTCTGATGCCCTATTTTGATTGGTATTTGCAGGGATTGTAAATTATTCTGAAAAATTATTTATTTTTTCTAATGCTGTTTTGATTATTTCCAAATCCTCTCGTCCTTGAGATGCATCTCCAATCAATTTTACAAAATACTCGTGTCCTGTATCTTCAGCTTTATGAATATCTGATTCATAGCATGTTAATGCCTTCTGTAAAAATGGGATGTCCTCTTGTAAATTATTCACGTTTTTGATATCCTCCAGACTGGTTTGAATTTTTTCTATTAATTCATCAATTATCGGAACTGTTTTTCTTGCTTGTTGGTTTAACACGGATGCAAACATTGCAGCTGCATCTTTTAACTCTGGACTCTGGTGAATTGTTTTTAATCTTTTTTTATAATGATTCAATGATTTCAATATGATTTCATACCCTCCCTCGTCTTTGAAATAAATTCCACCTAGCCAAACTTTTTCACTCATTTCTAATTGAAATTTGTATGCATTGTTATAATTCATTTCGTTGTTTTGTACACTTGTAAGAGTTCTAAATTGTAATTGCCATGTGTTGACAAAATCCACTTTTATCTTTCACTTAAACGTCAGAATGCTCTTTAATTGACGGCTCATTTTTGCTAATTGCATACAATAAAATTCCTGCAAGACCTACTCCCATCCCACTAATGCCAATAAATGTGCCTGCATTCTTGATAAATCTCAGCATTGGATCGGTCTGCCCTAATTCAATTGAGTAAAACATTATCAAACCAATTCCAAACATGGCAATACCTGTAATTGTTATTCCAATGGACATTTTCATATTGAAACTAATTTTTGCTGATTAATAAATAACAAGAAAATATGTGTAAATCATACTGTAATCTTGATAGCTTATATTTAGTAAATTGTTTTTTCAATTTGGAAATGGCAGTCAAAAAAGTCGATTTACTTGATGTAGTTCAAAAAATTCTCAAATTGGATAATAAGATGAGATTTGCAGCGATTATTGATCCTAAAGGCAATATTCGTGAGGCCATAATGAAAACTGGAAAAACTAATTTAAAAAATCAAAAAGAAGAAGAACATTTTTGCAAACAAGTCGCACAACGACGTACTATGAGAAAAGAATTTGATAGATCTCTTGGAAAAGTAAGGTATGTTCATGTGGAAAGAGAAAAAGTATCTCAGATGGTTATTTACACAAAACGAAATATTATTTATTTTACAATGGAGCCTGAAATGCCCATTAGTACAAAAATCAGATTAATCACAAAAATTAAAAAAATCACTGTTGATCTTTAGCCTTTTTTAGCAACTTTATTTGTTAGATGTTATGTCATTTCGTAAATATTTCGGAGATTCAAAAATGTTTGAATATGATAGGTATTATCGAGAATGTCTGCAAGAAAATAGGCCATTTATCAAGGCAAAAATAAATCCTCTCCATGGAAATTACTTGATACAGATCGATTTGATGACCTGTGATTATAAATTATCTGATAATATGCAAGAAGAAATTCGTAAATTAGCGAACGATGAAATTGAATATGTGAAATCAACTTTAAAATATGTTTTTAAGGAATTTAGTATTGATAAAGAATTAGCATGGTTTGATGGTGTCTCTTCTGAACACATGAATGTTTTCTGTAATTCGCTATATGATTTATCCTTAAAATCTAGATTAGAACCGAATTAGATTTTTTAAAATTTTATCGATAACTTGAATTTCTTGCTTTCTCTCATTTATTGTAGATTGATTCCACTCTTTTGCAAATTCTGATTGTTTATCCATTCTCTCTAAAATTTCAATATATTTTACAAGGTGAATTTTGTAGTCATGAAGCATATCTAGATGCTTGTTGTGATTTTTTTCAGTTGGTGTGACCATCCCATTCCTCCTCGCTAATATCTGGAAACATTTCCCTGATTCTTTTTTTATCTTTCTCCATTGCCTCTATCCTATTATCTAAATGATTTTTAATTGCTGGCTCTGCTTCTTGATTTTTTTCTATTTGGATATCTGAGATTACCTTGACAAGTGATCTATAATATGAAATGTGGTTTATTCTTGATTCTTCTGATGTGTCTTCTTTTTTTATATCCAATGCATTTTATGACATTCATGAAAATAAGTACTTGATGATTTTTTACCTTTGTCTGATTATTTGAAACAAGTCTATTTTCTGTGTGTAATGTAACTGATTTGATTCTAATCTATACGCTTAAGTTTCCAAATTTTAAACGATTTACACATGGATTACATTTGTAAAAAATGTGGAACGTCTTGTAGGGGTTCTAGAGGAATTGGTAAAAATCACAAACTTTGTGACCGATGTAATGGAATAAGGCAAAAAGAGAGTAAAAAATAATTTCAATTAATGTTTATCAAACTTGTTTAGTGTTTATTTGATAATTTTATACCTGTTTTAAAAAATGCTTAAGTTACGTTGAAAATTCACTATACCTGATGAAAAATGTGCTTATTGATCAAAATTGTAAGTGGTTAGTAAATGAAGATGCTAAAAAACATCTAGAAAATTACGATAAAATATTTGTTGTTGGGATAGATTTGAAACAGAGAGACTATGATGAAACTTTAGCTACTTTTTGTAAAGAAAATGATTGCGAGTTACTTACTGCTGATAATCGTGCATATATCCACTTTTTTAGAGAAAAAAAAATTAAGAATGTCCAACTTTCAGAATTCATTTATGAGGATAAGGCAGATAGACCAATTTACCTTGTTAAAATTATAGACTAGTTTACGTTCCTTGTGTCAATGTGTGAAATTCTCAAATTTGCAAGAACTTCATTGAGGAAATCTCCTTCTTGTTGATGTGTTATGTTGTTCATTATTGATTCCCAACAATCATTTATTTTTCTTAATATCTGTGAATACATTTTATCTTTTTTAAAAGCAGGATAATATGACAACAGTTTCATTATTCCATCAGTTGATTGAACTATGTGTATTTGATGAATGATTGATCTTAATCTTTCATGATATGAAAAATCTTCATCTTTTACAATAATTTCAAAATTTGTAATTTCTTCAAATATTATTTCTACTTCTTTGTGCAGATTTTTTAGTTGTCTGTTTACTGATTCTGAGAGATTAATCAACTCATATTCAATATGAGACCTACTGTGAACTTTTTTGTCTATTTCCCCTGCTTCGACTAGCGCGCTTATTTCTCTATACACTATTTTCTCATTACCTACTTTTTCTATCACTCTTTTGGCAAGATCTGTTCCTCTAATCTTTCCATTTTCATTTAGTATTCTGATGATTTCCGTTTTAATAATTTCTGAATTTTTATCCATTCTTTCTCCTAAAATTTATTTTTGATATTTTTCAATTACTGCTTTTTCTCCCATCTCGCTAATTTCTGTTACTAACTTCTCTAATATCTCGATTCCTTTTTTTATTGGCTCTTTTTCTAAATTCTTATATTCTAATTTTTGTTTTAGTACCATTCTTTCATTGTTTACAAAGCTCAAAAGTGGTACGTTTTCCCCCATGTTTAGATTGATAAAAAAATCGACATATTCTGCAGTTGATTTTATTGCCATATTCTACAATCTTTACTCTAGTATTTGTTTGAAGTTATTCATACTAGGTTTATTTACGATTTTGATTTGTCTTGTTTATGGATAGTTGTGATAGGCAAATTCGTGCTTATAAAAACGGAAAAACCTTTGATCAATGTAAGGATATTGCAGAATCAATGAATCCAGATTTTAAAAAAATTATTGATAATAATGGTAAAGTTCTATGGGCCGATATTCTAGAAAAAGTAGATCATGATGAAATAATTTACAAACTAACTCTAAAATTCCTGAGGCGTGACGGATATGATATTGGAAATTATAAAATTCCTGAAGTAAAGAAATTCTAACCAGAATTAATTTTACAACTTCCATCAGAATTTCGTAATTTTTTTGCCATGATATAGGGGGTTACAAGTAGTATGGGTATTGAAATGGCGATGAAAAGTGTTTGTAACTGAGTTAACGCAATTGATAATGCTATTCCACTTGCGGTTCCAATAAAGACTGACAAAAATGATCCTGCACATGTTGGACAAGCAATGAATAACCCTGCTATTGCTCCTATGCTGCTTGCACCTCTGCCTTTTTTGGAAATTGCATATGCGTTAACTGCAATCGCTGCGTTTAATCCTACCAAATATGAAACAATAATTTGTAACACTAGGTTGATTGGTATTATGTTTAATCCTACATGCTCGGTAAGGTAAATGATCACTTGTGGCATATACCCTGGCTCATCACAGCATGGTGCAACAAACCCTGATGGAATGGTTGCCCCATAATGATATGAAAAATCTACCTCTGGTTGATACACTAGTGTTCCTGACACTAGTGAAAAAAATATCCCATATCCGATAAATACGACAACAAATATTTTTCTAGATTTTGAATTCCATGTTGCCAATGCAATAATTGATGAAAGATCTTTGCCCTTGTTTTCTACCTTTTCTCTATGATATCTATACATTCCAAAAGCAATGGCTCCAAAAGATACAATTAGAATTATGTAAAACCCATAGGCAATTCTTTGTATTGTGTCTATTGCACTTGGAGTTAGCAATTCAGGATCTTGATATCTTCCATACATCAAAAACAAAATTCCAATAGCTGCAAATCCTAAAACGATTAGTTTTTTCCCTTGATTGGTATTTTTATTCTGCACAGTCATGATTTTTAATATAAAATCAAATCCCATCTTAACTAAGTTTTGGAACAAAAATGTAAATGATTGCAATTATTTCCAATCTGCCAAAAATCATTAGAAACCCTAGGACAATTTTTGTTGCTGGGTCTGTGTCAAAATCTATCACTCCTGCAGATAATCCGCCTGTGGTGATTACGCCTACTGATTCAAAGAAAGCATCTTGGAATGGAACATCTTCTATTTCTGCAAGATGCAGCCCTGTGATTGTTGAAATTATGGGAAATAGTGCAATTATGATCAATGTGGAGATGACTTCTTTTTTTGCTTGACTTGAGAGTTTTGCTCTTTTCACTTTGCTCAATAATGCTCTAACATCTTTAAGGTGAAATAATCTGAATATTTTCAATCCTCCTGCTGTAGAAAATCCACACCCTCCAATGACCATCAATATTATCAAAATTGCATGAGCCCCCCCGTTTAACCCTGCAAGACTTTCTTGTTGAAGTCCTGCAGTAGTACTTGCTGATACAGAATAAAATGCACTTATCATGGGATCTAAACCACTAATTCCTACGAACAAGACCGTCGCACTTCCCAAAATTGCAAAGTATAGTAAAACTTCTTTTCCAAGTTTTGGTGAAAGGAATTTTTTTCTTACAAATGCATAGTGGAATGTAAATGGTAGCGCACCTAGTATCATTGCCCCCATTAGGATGACATGTTCTTGCCAAACTAAATTGTCGAGAATTGTTGAATTTGGTATGAATCCTCCTGTTGCAAGAGTACTCATAGCTAATGCGAAATTATCTATGATGTTTCTTTCACCAAATACATACAACAATGATGCTACGATTACAATGTAAATAGCAAAGATAACAGTAATGGTTAGGAATAATTCTTTCATGTGTAGTGTTCTTCCGGATATGAAACCACGCATAGATTGCAATTTTGATTCTGGATAAAATGCAGTTATTACCAGATAAATGAAACTCATTCCTCCTACCAGTTGAGTATAGCTTCTGAAAAATGTAAAACTCTGAGAGAGTTTTTCTGGTTCATCAAATAATGATATCCCCCCTGTCGTAAATCCTGCCGCACTTGAAAAAAATGCATTACTAAATGCCTCTACACTCGTTTCATCACTTGGAAGAACATACAGATATGGAACCGTTCCAAACAATGTTAGTAAAAATAGGCTCGCAAATACCAAAATTGACGCTTGTTGTAGATTTAGGCTGGATTTTTCACCATAAGAATTCAGAAAGAATCCTGTCACTAGTAATAGAACTGTGGTCAGATAAATCCCTGTTGCAATGATTGTATCTTCTAGAACTGTGGCAAGGATAGCTGGTACAAGTAATAATACTCCTGCAAACTGTAATACAAAGCCTAGATTGCCTAGTACTGCTTTTACTGGTGGACTCAAAAGCCGAGGTGCAGTAGCTGTTGCATCTCGGATAACGTTTGCAATTACTGATTGGAAGATCATTCCAATCACTTGATTTTTCTTTGATATTACCGGCAGTTTTCTAATATTATTATCTCGCATTTTATGTAATGCGTCTTGCAATGTTGATTTTTCATTAATTGTAATTAGTGGTGTACTCATGATGTCTTTCAGTGTTGTAGATTCTGCGTAAACTGTAACGTCGCTAACTTTGCTTAGAATGTCTTCATCTGTAACGATTCCTACTGGTAAATTATTTTCATCTGTAACAATAATGTCATCTGTTTCATAATGGCGTAGCATCCTAGCTGCTTCACTAGTTTTTGTATCTAATCCGAGAACCAATACATCTTTGCTCATGTAATTTGTAACGTACTTGCTTAGAACATACGACACTGCCTTTTCTGGATTAGTTGACATTAAGCTACCTTAGTTGGGGATTTTAAATAATTTGGGGTTACGCATGAGTAATGATCGTTAAAAAATAATTTACTTGCGTTTGATCTTGATTTTTTGCTATCTTTATAAGCACTGAAGAGGAAGTTTATGCGTAGTACAATGGAAATCGATCAAGTACAAGAGCCTGATTATGACTCTGTAAAAATTGATTATGTTGGATTCGTTGACCCATATGCCGTTGAGGGCATGGTTGTTTTAAAAGCTGATAATGGTAAAGAATTTCATATGAGAGCATTTTCTGGCGAAGTTGCAAAACATATCTCAAGTTTTGGTGAAACTGAAGGTGAAGCCGCACCATCAATTTACAAAATGATTGAAGAAATCTGTGAGCAAAATGAGTTGGTGCTCGTCAAGGTCAAAATCTATGAAAGTGGAAATGTATTGCGTGCAAATTTGTATTTTACAGGCAAGAAAGACCTCATATTGAGAAATTATCGTGCCTCAGATGCAATGGCATTAGCCGCCTTTTACAATATCCCTATTCTTGTTAGAAAAAATCTCCTAAAAGAAAGCATGGAAGCAGAATAAAATTATTATTGATTAGAATAGTTTTTTTTCTAGTGTAATGATGAATTATTATGAATACTCAAGAACAACTAATGGATAATCTACTTAATGTTGATCTTGAGATAATTGACATAGTGCGAGAATTGCATCGGGAAAATTGGGATTCTATTTCTTTGAAAGACCAGGTTGGGGATTTACTAAAAATTAGAGATGAAAAGGTTCAAGAACTAATGTCTTTGAAGAGTGATGATCATTCTTGTGATTGTGGACATGATCATGCACACGAATAATTAATTTAATTCTTCAAAAAATTTATCTGGAAACTTTTTTTTAATTTTTATTATTTCCAATCCGTAGTTTTTGATTTTTAATTCAATTTCCTCTCTTTCTTTACCTTGAGTATCCTCTTTATTTTTTTCTAGTTTTTTTATTTGATTTGTTAATGTCCTATACATTATGGAAAATTCTGGAAAATTCTCAGGAAGTTCCTCGCCCATTAGCTAGATTAAATATACATCCTATTAATACTGGTTATGAAAATTATGATGTTTTCTTTATTGATTTTAATTTCTGGCATGGGTGTTGCTTTTGGTGATCCTGTCACTGCGCAGACCTCATCTGAAGATAAAATTCATTTTGTAGATGAACAAATTATGTTAATGGCTGATATTTCAAATAATCAAGACACACAACAAAACTTTGCATATATTACACAAGTGAGAAATAATGATGATGTTGTAATTTCATTATCTTGGCTGACTGGTTCATTATCTCCTAGACAATCATTTTCTCCTGCACAATCTTGGATCCCTGCTGAATCTGGAATATACCGCATTCAGGTGTTTGTTTGGGAGAGTATTGATAATCCCTCTGCTTTGTCTCCCCCATTATCCATGACCGTGAATGTACATGAACGACAAATGTGATTAATTAAAACATGCTTCATAATTCGGCAATCTCATCATCTATCAGTTATAGCTTAGAAGGTTGATTAATCATCAGCACTTTTTCTTGTGATTTCTATGGTATATTATTCAATGTCAAAAATCATAACCTTTTTGATATGATGTGATGTAATTTTGATGTGGCAAATTTTGAAAAAGTCTACCAAATGGTGGCATTGCAAATAATTCAAAGATGTCATGGTGCAATTAAAATTACTAAACATGGAAAAATTATCGAAGTATATGATACCAAACGTCATATTTGGAGTGACGGATTGGCAGGCTTGATAATTAAAGAGGAATCTCGCAAAGCTGATTTGAAAGATTGGGAGGTTGCTAGATGTATTAGGCCTCGTATAATTGCGCTACTTCTTGAAGATAAAAAAGGATTATTGTCTACCCGACTGGCCCCTGCTAGTGGAAGGAAAGAGCCTAGAAAAAAAGCAACACAGAGAATACATGCACCGTCAAAACCTGCAACAAAAAAACCTGCGACGAGAAAACCTTACAGTAAAAAATAATGATAATTAATAACCTACTTTTCTGATCAAATGAGGTTCTTTTAGCATAATTATGTCATCTCTAGTTGAGGATAAATCCACTTGTTTGAGATTGTGATTTGTAATTACAATTAAAGCCTCACATCTGGAGCATAATATGGTCTTTCCATTTGAACGCCCTTCTCTGACGACATCTTTTTCTAATCTGTCTTCTTTTTGACATGTGGGACACAGTCTGGGTTCTTTTAAAATGGTGATTATTTCCTTGATGAAGATTGATTTTCCCATGTTTGGTGGTTTACAACTGTCACTAAAGAATTGTATTGTTAATTGGTATCAGCATTCCATTTTGAATGTCAAACCGCTTTAATCATTCAAAATTAGAACGAATGGTATTCAGTATATTTCCAATCTAACCAATTAACTCTTTTTTGTAGTTTTTCTTAAAAATATGTTTTTGTAAATCTATGAGGTGTTCTTAATCTGATCATTTATTGCTCTTGAACAACTATATGTCAAATTTTCTCTTTGCAATACCTTGTCTTGAGATTGCCTTATTTTTTAATTTAAACTATCATCAATAATTATTGTTACTCACTTTATGATGAGATTATTGCTGGTGTTCTGTATTCTCGTGGCATGTTTTCTTCTAGTTGCAATTTACTATGTCATTTAATGACTGATAATGTAATTGTGAAAAGCATATTATAATTTATATAAATTTCTTATATTTTATGTAATTATTCATGCTAAATCTTAAATAGTTGTTTGTTCTATACTATGTGATGTCGTTAGTTGTAAAATCTGGCGATTAGACCGCGCTGCCCCGCAGAACGAAAAAGGCAATCAGGCGTTTAGACGTTTGACCACGAGAGGAAATCTCTCAGAGTTCTGCAGTTAGGGGTTTGCGCCTTTTTGTTTTCTTTACAGAAATAATGTATTTTTAGAAAAATAAAAAAAATTATGGTGAGAACCCTTTACCGTTGACACTGCTGTCCCATGCATCTACCATTGGGTTTTGTCTTCTTTCAAGTTCTTCCAAGTATCCGTTTGTCTCTCCTGCTGGAATGTAAAATGTCGCAGATACAATATCTCCAACAATTGCATCGCAGTTTGAAACAACAACTGATCTTCCAAGACTTGACTCACCTACACAACCATAATCTGTTACAGCGATAACTGTCACTTCTTCAGAGACTGATACTGGAAGAATGTTCCAGGGAGCTATTGTGAAAACTAGTATCACTGAAGTAGCTACGGCCACAATTGCTAGAAATTTAAGTTGTGGTGTTTTTTTGCTTGTTGTTTGTTGCATTTCCTTTCAATACTATTAGCGCTTCATGATATTTAATCTAGGGCTAACATTTTGACTAGTGCCAATAATTTAAGGTGTCCAAATTTTTTTACATTTTTGACATCGTAAAAACTGAATGCCATTACCCTGCCCATCCTCTGATTTTGATAATCCATATTTCTTTGATCCGCATGTGGGACACCCATCATCAATCATAACTTAAACATCCTTCATTCTCTTTGAATAATCATAATTGAAAACACTTTGAGGTGAAATTTCTAATGCCACTTCGTCTTCTAAATTATCGTTCAAATACCTTGATAATGTCGACTCTTTATTTCCTAAATATTTCTTCATTAAAATTTTAAGAATTTCTGGTCCTTTGTTTTCTACTATTTTTACATGCCCAGTTCCTCGGGTGCCTTTGTATGGTGGTATGTCAGCTGCTATCTCAAAACCACATTTTGGATTGTTTTGAAGATACGAAACAATTTTAGCTGATCGTTTTGTTGCACAATAAATTTTATCCCCAATCTGCTCATACCACAATGACATGATGCCAGGTGTTCCATCTGGTTTTACAAAAGCTATTCTTATTGGAATTTTTGCATCTAAAATAGTTTGATCCACTTGGACTCTTTCTATTTGTTGCATAATAAATCCTCAACTTGATTTCTGACAATTTTGGCATAGCAATAGTCACAAGACCATTCATGAAATTCTTTTCCACACTTGATACATTTTTGAATTTCAAATCTTTTCATGAGTCGAATTGGATTTCTTGCTATATGAATAACATCTTTAATTCAATCTAGTGCCAATATGGATAAAATCACTTGTAGTTAAAATACATACTTTCCAAATTCTATTTGTGAAAAAAATATTGTTTTTATTTTTTATAATTCTTGTTTCATTAAATCCTGCATATGGGCACAAATTAATCAGCCATGATGACACTCATAGAAATTTTGAATCTGCCCTTAAAATTCCGGATCATAGGGTATCTTGGGCAATTTATGAAAATTTAGGAGAAAATGAAGCAAAGTTTTACACTTTTGAAGCCAGTGAGGGCGATTCATTTTATGCCAGTATTGTTGTTCCTAAAATTGCTGGTTTAGAAAAATATTCTCCGACTCTTGTCTTAGTGGGTGATGAAAATTTTGGAAAGAAAAAAATCAACTATGAAAAAGATTTTCCTGGCGTTGAATTCTATGAGCCATTTGGCCAGATCACCTATTGGGAAAGGCAGGAATTTAAAACAGAAATTCCGGCGGATGGGACATATTTTCTTGTGGTAATGGATGAAAAAAATCAAAGTGGTAAATACAGTTTAGCTATTGGAACGATTGAGGATTTTTCTCTTGTTGATTTTTTTACTATTTTACCCAAAGCCTGGATAGACACAAAATTATTTGTAAATGATTATAATTCTATTACAATATCTATTTTGATTTTAATGGGATTTGTCATTGTTCCAACATTGATAATATTCAGAAAAAAATTACTGAAGCATAAATAAATTTATTTTTTATAATTAATTTAAATCATATTTTACAATTACATCCTTTCTGTTTTAAAATTTTGATTTGTTTTGATATTGTATCTATATACACATCCTGCTTTGATTTGCCTACTGCATTTTTTGCATCCAATGGACTTTGGTGGTTATATCCTCTGCTTTTCATTTCATTAACCTGTTGATTATGTCTAAGATACAATGCCTTCAATTTTCCAACCCATCTGATAGTTTCAGGATGTTTTGAATATCCTTTCTTGTTTTGGGTAATTACAGACCACATGGCATGTAATTCCCTGTGCTCCCCTAGTAGGTGGTTTCTGCATAGTTTTTCAACCGGAATGTCCCAAACCCTCATTTGGCTTTCCTGGACCTTGGCTTTGTTCTTAAAACGGCCTTACAGCACATACATCTGGCATTATCTGATAATACAAAAATTCCACAAAACGTGCATCTTTTTTGTCCTATTTCATACCTGATTCTGTTTGGAGCTGGCTCTGCCTTGTATCTTTCACAAATATTATTGCATGTTCTACCCATAGATTTCACCTCCAATTTTTTCTTTGATCTCTTTTGATCTATCTCTAATGGTCACTGCACTAATGCCTGATGCTTCTGAAATTTTTAGCTGGGTGACTTTTTCACTATTTATTCCAGATGCAAGATTTATTGCAGCAGCCGCCATTGCCATTGGATTTTTGCTAGTTGAAATATTGTTCTTTTCACAAATAGTCAATATTTTAAAAGCCAATCTTTCAGTTTTCTCTGACAGTCCTACTGCTTTTGCAACACGTGTAACAAATTCCATCGGATTATATGTTTCAGGATATAATTCCAACTCTTTCATTATGAATCTGTAAACTCGTTGCAAATTCTTTTTCTTTAGATTTCCTGCATTGGCTATGTCTTGTAGAGTTCTTGGGGTGTCTGTCAATCTGCAAGTCATGTATGTTGTGGCACATAATACGGCTGATGTTGATCTTCCTGCAAGGATTTTCTTTGCAGCTATTTTTCTAAACAAGTATGCCGTCTCTTCTACCACAGATTCTGGCAATGCTAATTTTGAGCTAATTCCATCTAGCAATGTGAATGCCTTTTGAAATGATTTAACGGAAATTGATGAGCGACTGTTTCTATCCCACATTCTGAGGCGGTAAAACATTCTACGATTTTCATTTGATAACCTTTTACCTGAAGAATCTTTATCTTGAGATTCCATGATTGTGGATAATCCTCTGTCTGCCATCTTTAGTGATGTCTTCATACCTACTCTGGAATTATTTTGATAGTCCTCAGAACTAAATCCGCTGAATTCTGCAGCCGCATCAATTATTTGTTCTAATGAAACGGCCCCACAATTACTGCATGCTATTTCACCTGTATTTGCATCTGTAATCATGTTATCTTTTTTGCAATTTTTTTGATGTACTAATTGAGTTGACATACTCCAAATGCTGCTTTAAATTATTTAAGGCGCCTATATTTTCAAATCTAGTGCTAAAATAAACTTCAGTTTATCATATTTCGATTATTTTTGGCACTAGATTATTTTTCTAATTTTCTATAAATAAAATGAAATCAGAATAATCACAAATGCCTCATATTGTACTAAATCAACATGTGGATCTTTTAGAATTTTCAAAATTCTTTGTACCGTATTTTCAAAAATCTCCTCTTATTCGAATTTCGAGTATTTATGTTGAAAATAATGGATTCACTGCATTGTTACATGTAGTTGTAATTGATGAATTACATCAGGAATTCTTTATTCGAATATCTACCAGTCTTAAAAAGACAACTATTAGATTACTGCCTTTAACGGATCCTGAAAAAACAGACTCTGTTAAGAAATCGCTATCTTTAGTTTATCTACAAATGAAAAAATTTGATTCTAGTTTGGTTGTCACAAAATCAAATCTCTGGGAGTATATTGAAGAGGAAGTAGTCCAATGACTATTTTTCACTTATCTGGCAAGTCTTTGCTAAATCGTGAATCTGTTTTTAGTATTAGCACTGATGTAAAAAATTTTCACAATATCATGCCTAATTATTTTAAATCATTAGATATACTTAGTGAGGATGAATCTGGTATTGTTGTTTTAGAAAAAATAAATTTTTTAGGACAATCTGTAAATGTTAAAACAAAACATTTAGTTTTACCTCCAAACGTACACAAAGTTTTCATTTTGACAGGTCCATTAAAAGGAACTTCTTTTATTGAGTACTATGAAGAGTCTTCTTCTGGCACTCTTATTTTAATTTCTGTAAATTTAAAAATAAATGGGCTTCTAAAATTCATTCCGTTTATTGAGAATATTCTTAGGAAAAAAATGAGTCCTGTGATGCTTGAATTCATCAATTGTGCAGAAAAATATTATATTGAAAACAAATTGCCAATGAGTTAGCACTATCACACATAATTGGCACCAGTATATATATTATATTTCGATAAGCCATTCATGAATACGCCTATAATTGTGATTGGTGCAGGAGTGGGGGGATTAACTACTGCCGCCCTATTGTCATCTGAAGGACACAACGTTCGAGTTTTAGAAAAGTCTTCAAAATTGGGAGGGAGAACTGCTTCTATAAAATTTAGAAATCACATACTTGATAATGGATTTCATATAATGCCATTTTATAAAAAATCTGCAATTTTCACTGTTCTTAAAAAATTAAAGATTGACACTAATTTGAAACTTGCAAAAGTAAATGATATTTCATTTTATTCTACTGATGGATTTCATGGTTATCCTAAAGGTATCTTGGATTTACTCCGACTTTCGTTATTGCCCTTCAAAAGTAGGGTCAAACTTTTAAGAATATTATTTCCTTTGGCATTCACTTCTTTAAAAAAGACTGAATTATGGGATGATGTTCCTTTAACTGATATCACTAATAATTTGGATTCTGATACAAATGCATTTTTTGAATCTGTTTGCATGTTGGCATTTGCAGACACTGCGGATCATATATCGCTTGGTGAATTCACTCGCACCATGATTAGAGCAAATCCGTTTAAGGGGGGAACAAGTGAATTTGCGTATCCTGATGATGGTGGGTATGATTCAATTTCACATGTTTTATCTGATTATATTTTATCAAAAAATGGCGAAGTGGATACAGGGCAATCTGTTAAAAAAATTATTATTGAAAATTCAAATGTAACTGGTATAATCGTTAAGGGCTTGCAAGGAGTTGAACAACTCATTCCTACAAATTGTGTTGTTGTATCATATCCCGCATACGATGCATTAAATCAATTATTTGACAAAAATATGATTGATGATAAATTTATTCAAAAAATTAACAAATTAAACAAGACTACATCTGTGGTTGAAGTTCACTTTGCACTTAAATCAAAAATTGATTCACGACAGGTTGTATTTCCTGTAGGTAGTGACTATACTACCAAAGGAATATTTTTTATTTCTAATATCACTCCCTCAGTTTCTCCTCCTGGCGAACATTTGATTATTGCAGGAACTCCTGTAAATCCTGCGATAACTGATGATCCAAATGCTATCAAGGGCATTGTTGATAAAATGAGGAGTGAGATTGCCTCAATTTATCCAAAATTTGAATCTGAATTGATTTGGGAGCGACCTATGGCCTGGAAATTAGTCGAATCGGTAGTCAAGGAGCCCGGAAAAGTTTGGAAATCGAAAATGCCTCATCAAATTCCTGGAATTAATGGATTGTTTTTTGTTGGAGATTCAACTGTAAGTTATGGCATTGGGACTGATTCAGCTGCACACAGTTCAATTCTTTGTCATCCTAAAATCGAATCTTATTTGAAATGCTGATATTTTTATTGAGCATTTCTGATGATTTTTGGTAATTCTTCCAAATTAACTTCTGAAATAATCTTTGCATCAAACTTTGGAATATTTTTAGTTTGCATGGCATATCCTCCAATTAGAATTGGAATCTTACATTCGTCATTAATTTTTCTTACTAATCTTTGACCGGCTGAAATATTGTCTGGTAATGTAATTGATACAAATACCATGTCTGGCTTATTGTTATCGATAAAACTAATTATGGATTCTGTTGGAATCGACGTTCCAATATTGTATACTTTGAATCCTTTTATTGAAAGATAAGTTTCTAAAACATCACATCCCAAATGGTGCTCCTCTCCTAAAGGAACACATATTAGAATTTTTTTCTTGTTTGATGATCCTGAAACACTATCCATAATAATTTTAACTAATGTTTGTGCAATGTTGCTTGCGACATGTTCTGTTGCGATACTTATTTTGTTATTTGCCCAATCTTCTCCAATATCATACATTACTTGTTTTAGAATTTTATCAAAAAAATCAGACGCGTTAAAAATTTTTGTATAGTCTTGATATATTTTCACGCATTCTTCTATGTTGCCTTCTGTCAATTTTTTATAAAGTTGTCGTTTTGATTTTTGTGTGGATTCTTCCCTTTTCTTTATGTCTTTTGGATTGTAAGATGCAAGTACTGAGAGGACCTTGGGATTGTCTCTATACTCTATTGGGATGTCGTCTTTTACTACTTCTGATGCTTTACCTAGATATTTTACAATTTCTTGCTTGGATGTACTTTTCTTTGAATCCCAGACACTTTTGACTAGGTAGAGATATTGATCAGATTTTACTTTCTTAGCTCTGATGTAGACCATAGTTTATATTTTTAAAAATAGTATTTAACTGGTGCTAATTTAGTCATATAGTGCCAATTAATCCTTTTTTTATGTCTTTTTTATGACTGTTTGTAAATGAATACTCTGAAATTACCACTAGATGGATTAATTATCCCTAGTTTAAATATTCTGAATTAAAATGCACAATATGGAAAAACAATGTTCTAAGAGTTTTATCCTTTGCTATTCATTATTATTTTGTGGTAGACTAAAATGATAAATCAATCACTCTTGAATGAAAAAATTAATCAAACTTCTCCTTTTTCCATCATGGTTACTGGCGTGACTGGTTTTATCGGATCTCGATTACTGTCTTTACTTTCATCAAATGGTTACACTGTTACAGGATTAAGTAGAAAAAAATTAGATGACACTAACAATGCCAAATATGTACAGGCAGATGTTTTTGACAAAGATCAACTGATAAAATCTATGCAAGGAATTGAAGTTGCTTACTACCTGCTTCATTCTATGGAGGGAAGTAAAAACGAATGGCAAGAATTTGCAAATCGTGAAAAAGTACAAGCTCAGAATTTTCTTGAAGCTGCAACAAAAGCAGGTGTAAAAAGAATAATCTATTTGGGAGGATTGGTAAATGACAGCCTTGAATTGTCTCCCCATATGAAAAGTCGTAAGGATGTAGGTGATATACTTCGCTCTGGTTCTATTCCTGTAACTGAATTTCGTGCATCCTTAATTATTGGTGCACAGGGTGGCTCATATGCAATGTTACGTTATCTTGTCGAGCGATTACCTGTAATGGTTTGTCCTTCCTGGGTTAAATCATTGGCTCAGCCTATTGCTGTTGATGATGTAGTTTTCTATTTGGCTGAATGTCTTTCCAAGCCTGAAACTATGGGTCAAATTTTTGAAATTGGTGGTCCTGATAAAATGACATATGAGGAATTAATGAGAATCTATTCTGCATATTTGAATAGGAATTTGTTTGTTCTACAGATTCCTTTTTTGACTACTAGGCTCTCATCTTATTGGGTGGATCTTATCACTCCTGTTAAGGCTTCACTTGCAAGGCCACTAATTGATAGTCTTGTACATGATACCGTTGTAACTGATGACAAAATCACAAAAATCATTCCAATGAAATTGAAATCTGTTCGTGAATCAATTGATATTGCTACTAAAGAAATGAATTCATCTCCTCCCACATCTAAAATTAGAGAGGAAAAAACTGGTTTTAAAATTAACCAAAAATTAATCCAAATTTCATTATTGGCTTTGGCTGTTGTTGGAACTTCTTATTATTGGCTGGATGATAGATCTGATGTTTATCAACCTCTGTGGTTAATTGGTTCTTTTCTTTGGTACTCTGTCATCTTTGTATCTTTGATTTTCATACGGAATAAGACTCGTTTGGGTTACTTTATGGCAGGTATCTTGTCATGGGTCACTTTGGCATTTTGGTTGTTTGATAATTTCTATGTTGTATTTCAAACTTCACTGATTGCTTCAGAGCCTAATGAATTGATGACCATTAGAAATTTCATCGGACTCTTTTTTGTATCTTTAACTGTGATGTCGTCTCATAATTTATTTCATAAAGTAATAGATTATCAGTATAAGGGCAAACCGATCTAATTTGGGTAGATGAATAATGCTGTTTTTTAAAATTCAATTATTCTATATTTTATTATAATTGAATTCTTTTTTATCACATTTATGTTTTAAAATCTCTTTTTGTAAATCCTACAATCGTGTTGCATTAGAATTTATGATAAACTACATGATAAAATCAATTCCCAATTATTCTCTTAAGATGTACATTGCTTTTCATACCTTGATATAATTATAAATCCACACTTTGAACTTGGTTAGAAATCATAATTTTAAATTTGTATTTTCTACATAGGGTAACAAAATCCCTCATTAAATTTAATTAGAAATAATTATTAAAAAACTTCGTGAATTTATCTAGTTTATTTTTGAGACTTGATAAAATCAACAATAGATAGTATTTTACCCATGTCTGCAAGATGACCGTAGCTTTTTCTTTTATTAATTGATGATTTTAGTGGGTCATTATTTACACTACAAAATAATAATTTGCCATTATCTAAAGGAACTGTAATTCTTTTAATTTTTTCATATGATGCAATTGAGTATAATCCTGAACCTATGTTCTTCTTAACACCTGTGTTTTCTCTCCACGCATGTAATGCTCTCAAAATAGTTTGTTTGGTTTCATTTACTGGAACAATATTTTTTAATCCTGCTCGCTGACTGTTCCATAAAATTTCCCCCTTTTCATCCGTTACTGCTGCAAATCTAACTGTATCATCAAAATCCATAATCATGTTGAGTAATTTTTCGTATTTATCCACAAATAATCTAAATCATTTCTGTTAATAAATATTCTAGATTATTTTTCTAGTGTCAAAATTAATTTAAGATTGTTTTGTTAACTCTATTGAAATTCTATTCAAATGTATTTACAAAATCCACAATGGATAGTATTTTTCCCATTTCAACCATTCGCCCATAGCTTTTCTTTTTTGTATTTTTCATAGGTGTATTATCTACACTTAGAAATAGCAGATGAAATGCATCAATTGGAAGTGTCACTCTTTTGGTTTTCTCAAAAGCTGTGATGTGATATAAAGGGGCCCCAAGTGCTGTACGGTCTGCTGCCTTACATCTATCCACCCAATCATCTGATTCACGTTTTAATGCTTTTTTAGTTTCAGCAATTGGGACTTGAAGTTTTGTATCTGATCTTTTGGAATTCCATAATATGTCTCCTGATGTATTGCTGATAATTGCAAGTCTAATGGATTCATCGTAATCCATTAACATGTTGAGAACTTTCTCATATCTTCCCATGGATATGATGTGATTTTAGAGAATAAAAACAATTTGTTGATGCCAAATTACTTCGATTGAAAGATTAACTTATATCTTATTTTGAGATGATGTTCATTATGCTAGGAAAATATGCTGGGTTTGTTGGTGAAGTTTGGAAGGATTTTCCACAACTTGCAGAATGGCATGATGATGATCCCTCCCTTCTCTCAATGTGGAGTATGGACAAATTTATCGAAGCTGGCTATCATAATTTTCATGCAGAAAGAAAGCAATTATTCCATATCAGTAAACTAATTGAAAATTATGCTCAAGAAAACAGTCAGCCCTTACTTGCAACCTTTGAAAAAATTTCTCGATACAAATTTGTTGAAAAAAGATATCAAAAAATGATTGAACAGATACCAAAAATAACAGTTGTTGCAGATTATGGTAAAACTCAGATTGATACTCCGCCAAAAATTAACGTGATTAATTGTAAGGATACATCATTGATTGATGTCTGGAGTGTGATTACTAGAGGCCCTTATGGTCCATTTGGCTTGATAGCTGAAGAGTATGAAAGTGGCAAATTTAGAGGATTTTTCACCCTCAATCCTAATGTATGTAGACATGCAGTTAGTAAGATGAGTAAAATTCTAGGAACAAATTTTACGCTTCAATAATTTTTATAATGTTTATCACCGGATTACAAATTAAAATAATTTTATTTTTTTGGTAATCACAAACTATCATGCAAAATCAATCTGTGATCTTAGATTTTTATTTATGATGTCTATTGCTTTTTGAATCACCTGTGGGCTAATTGAGAAGAATCCTGAAAATTTACCGTTTCCCATTTCCTCTGCTACTAAACCAAATGGGCCGTTAGGACCCTTTGTTACAACTATCCACATATCTGAAATATTTGTTCCATCACAACTAATCACTTCAGCTCCTTTAGGTGGTTGAGGTTGTAAAAATGGATTGTTGAAGTTTCCAATTATCCATGCTTTTGGAATTTTCTCTAGAATTTCGATGTATCTGTCTTCTACATATTTGAATCTCTTTTCTGTCTCAAAAGTAGCTAACAATGGGGTGTTATGCTTAACCGCATAATTTTCAAGTAAGATGCTGATTCTGTACAATTCTTTTCTTGAAGTAGTGAATCGCACATGGCCTGCATCCATCCATTCCTCTAATGTCCACAGTATGTTATGATCAGTGACGTCTGTTTCTTTTGCATTTGTTAATGAAGTAAACTCACTGTAAATTTCTGCTAAGAAACTATTGTAACTTTGACTCATAATAGTTTGTCTGTATACTCATATTTAACCTGCTGATAAATATTATTTCTAGTGCTAATTTTATTCATTAACTATGTAAAATCACTTGGTATTTTAATTTGATTTAGATATTTTTGACACATGTTATTTTGGTGATTATTCTAATTAGATAGTTTCAGTGACTGTAATATTTTAAACAAATTTCTGTCTTCTTGATTTGAATATAGTAAAAAATATGTTTGACTTGCAAGATATGTATTGTTGAATCGATATATTATAGGATTAATTTCAGAAAGAACTTCTCCAATTGAAATTTTTTCATCCTTAAAATTTGCCAACAATTCAAAAAATTTCTCTTTCTCTTGCTGATTAAAATTATTTGAAAAAAATCCAAATATGTGTAATATTACATTACTATGTGTCTTGGTGGTGGGTTCTGTCTCTAAGGCTATTTTTAGATGCTTTTCATACTCTTCCAATATCTCTGAGAATTTAATTTTTTTATTACTGGCAACAATATTCCCTAGAATTTTTAATTCATCTTGGTTATGAGCCATAATCATGTGTTTATTCATCGCTTGAAATGAATCTAGATCTTTTATTTTATTTGATTTTTTTAACTCTTTAAAACGCTCAATTACATATTCCTTGATGTCTTTCTCAGTTAATTTTTGTACAGGGGTACTGACATTTGCTTGTTTTTCTTTCACTTTTCAAGATCTTTCTAATTTACATATAAACAGGAAACATGTTTTTTCACTTTACCACTATGTTTTATGATTATTTCATAAATTACCACTAGAATGTGATCTTATCACTAGGTTAAATATAGGAAGTGAAAAAAATCAACATGAAAACAATAATTACTGCAATTTCGACAATTGCTCTACTTTTAGTAGTAACCTCAACTATATCGTCTGCATATGCAGAAGTACCTAGTTGGGTAAAAAACAATGCAGGATGGTGGGCTGATGGGACTATCACTGAATCTGAATTTATTTCAGGTATAAAATTTTTAATAACTGATGGAATAATCGTAGTGCCTCCAACAGCCGTATCCTCTGAAACATCTGACGGTGTTCCTGCTTGGGTAAAAAACAATGCAGGATGGTGGGCTGACGGAACTATCACTGATGGTGAATTTGTAAATGCAATTCAACATTTAATGTCAGTTGGAATAATCAATCTCCCCCCATCTCAAACCACTCCTATAGAAGATAAATCTGTAATTTCTGATAGTTCAGAATTAGGTTTACTAGAAGCCCAGTTGGATAGATGTTCAGAAATCAAAAAATCCTATGATCGACTCAACTGTGAGAGATCCGCCAAATATGACATCACTGCATATCACTACAAAATGGTTGCAGAATCATATCCTGCAGGACCTGTGACTTTCTACTGGGCTGGATTGGGAACTGATGGAAATAGTCTCGAGATTACTTCTTCAGGTCAAGCAATGCTGAGACTACGTATTCTAGTTGAAAATACTGGTTCTAGTCAAGAATCATTGTTTTGTACTGGACCTGCAATCTGCAACTATGATGTAACAAACGGTGACACTGACTTCAAGTATTCAGGAATGGATTTCACAAATGGTCAGATCATTCTAAAACCTGGTGAGTCCAAAATATTCAACATGTTCTTTGGACCAAATATTGGCGGTGGCGGAACTACATTTGAATATGATTCCGGAAAAGACTACTACTTTAGAGGCAGTGAATCCTTTGGTAGTGTTTCAATCCCATTAAATTTGGGATGAGCACTTTTTTTAAATTTTTTAAAATCATTTATTTTATTTTGCCTGCAAATTTCTTAATTTTAGGCGTAATTTTTGGCAAAATATTGATTAATTTTAGAAAAATTACTATGTGACAATCTCATCCAACCTGTCTTCTTCTTGAGCCCGTTTAATCTCCATTGCAATTCTTCTGCCAACACCAAATGTTTGACCGTATTGATATTTTGTATAAGGACTAGTTGTTGCAACAATTGGGTTTCCTGGAACTCTTAATGACACATCATACACGATTAACTCTAAATCTTTTGTAATTACGCTTTGTAACGAAAACGGGCCAATTATCCCTGGAGCATATTCCTTCTTTACTGCTGCTACAAATTTGTCTCCCATTTTGAGTACCTTTTCAAGAAGTGATTCCCTAATGCTTGCAGGAGTGTGTCCTACTTCGATATTTTGTAAATCAACGTCCATTTCTAATTGCTCTTTTGCTGGAAGTGCATTGTAATCATGAATGTTAGTCTGCAGTCTCCTCTCAATTCCAATAAAATCCACTTGGTTTGAAATCGGGGTGTGAAAGAAATTAAAATTCATATATGTTCCTATTGCCAATTCTTCAATACTTGATTTTTCGAGATCCTTTCTTGCAATCACACCTTGCTTGATTTTTTCTTCAGATTTTGTCACATAGTCTTTGTATGATGAAACTGTAAAGAATGCTCTTTCTAGGGGTCTCTTTTTTTCTTGAACTTTGACAATACATGGCTTGTTGATTCGTTTAGGATCTTTGAATAATTTTGGATATTTTATTCTGGCTTTTTCTAAAAGATAGTATTGTCCTTTTTTAGCAGTTCTTTCTTCTGCTTGAAATAATTTTCTGTTTCCAAAAATTGGAACTTTGAATGAATTTTCTATAGTTTTGTATCCCAAGTATACTGTCAGTGATCTGTGTGGAACTATGATTGTACTAGAATCTCGCAGTTCTTTTTGATATTTGGCAGATGCCATGTCTTTGAATTTATCTAAAACTGTAATCTCATCTGCAATGCGGCCAAATCTTTGGTATGGGCCTTCCCTTCCTTTTTGACAAAAAACTCTGGTTTGAAAATCTTCATCTTTTGCACCGTCCATTATTTCTAGTGCTGAGTGACTCCCAAGAACGCCAATTTTTACATCAGAATAATCATTGACAATTTTCTTAATCTCGGAACTTTTAATCACATTGTGCCTGCATATTGGTATCTAATATAGCTAATTTTTGATTATTTAGATCGGTTGATCAATAGACTTTTTTCGATTAATGTTTGATACTTCATATGCTGTATAATTTTGAACTCCAAATGCTTGGAGTTCTTCTCATTCCTGCAATGATTGCTGCCGGTATTTTCATGTGGTTTAAACGAAGAAAATCAAACCAAGAATTATCTGATGTTGAAAATACAGATTCTGCAAATATCTAGTGTTATTTTCCTCTTCCTATCTAATACATAAAATACTGTGACTTTGATTGATTAATTATTGAAACTTGTAATTGGAATTACTGGAAGTACTGGTGTAATCTATGGAATTAGAATGCTTGAAACCCTCAAAAAATTAAACATTGAGACTCATTTGATACTCTCTGAATGGGGCGAAAAATGCATTTCGATGGAAACTGATTTTACTACTGATTATGTAAAATCCCTTGCAACAAATATCTCTGATGAAAAAAATATGGCTTCAAGCGTTTCTAGTGGCACTCATAGAATTGATGGGATGATTGTTGCCCCTTGCAGTATGAAAACCCTAGCTGCAATTGCAAATGGTTATGATGATACTTTGGTAGCTCGAGCAGCTGGAGTTACAATCAAAGAATCTAGAAAATTAATTCTTATGGTGAGGGAGACTCCTCTTTCTGCAATCCATTTGGAGAACATGCTAAAGCTTGCCCGATTGGGTATTGTAATTTTACCTCCTGTAACTGAATTTTATACAAAACCCAAATCAATTGATGATATTGTAAATCATGGTGTTGGGAAATGTTTAGACCAGTTTGACATAGAGCACAACTTATACCCTCGATGGGGCACTCTCTAAACTACCATTGCCTAAATTTTCTTTAGAAAAAATTGTCAACAGCAATCGGGACAATGTTTTTGAAATTTTCTCAAATTTTGAAAACTATCAAAGAATAATTCCGCAACATTATCCATCAGTTCGCGTTCGTTCAATGCGTGGAGATGTATCTGTAGTTGAAGAACATTTGATTTTAGGGGAAATGGAATTATTAATTATGACAAAACATGTTTCTCAAAAACCAATCTTGCATGAAATGATTGTAATTGGTGGTGATGCAAAGGGAAGTAGAATCAAGCAAGAATTCATTGAACTTGAAAATGTAACCCGAGTCCTAGTGGATGTTGATTTGAAATTTAAAGGAAAAATGAAGATCTCAGTCATGTTTGGAAAAAATAATTTCAAACAAGATTATGATAAAATATTGGATGATTTTGTAAAACTTGCTGAGAACTAGTCTGATTTTGCTTCTTTATCCTTGGAACTACTTTCTATCTCTTCTTTGAATTCTTTTAGATCTTTATCTGCCTCGATTTTTCCTTTCTCAAATTCACCTTTGGCTTTACCAAATGTTTTGGCCAGTTCTGGAATCTTTTTTGCACCAAAAATCAATACGCCGATGACTACTACTAATATGATGATCTCTGTGCTTCCTAGCATATTACAAAATATTCTTGATTTAAGATTTAAGTGTTCGACTTTTTTCGATCTTTACGTTCAATGATTATCATGCCTGCAGCATACAGTGCAACCATTGGGCCTGCAACAAACATCATTGTCACTCCTGTTCCATCTGGTGTGATCACTGCTCCGAAGATCACTATGATTACTATTGCATATCTGATATTTTTTCTCCAAAAGTCTGCATCGACAATCCCTGATGCTGCTATTGCATACATCACAAGAGGTAGTTGAAATGAAAAACCAAAAGCTAACAAAAATTGTAACACGAATGTTACAAATTCCATCACATTTAGAAAAGTAACTAGACCTGCACCCTCTCCGTATTTATACAAAAATTCCAACATGTATGGAATTACAAAATTATATGAGAATACACATCCTGCCACAAATAATCCTAATGCCGGTAATGAGATGCTTCTGCTAACATTAATCTCGTTTTCTTTTAATGCCGGTTTGATGAATCCTACCAATTCTCGGATGATAACTGGCATTCCTACAACAACTCCGACAAGAGCTGCAACATACATTTGAGCAAAGAATGCTTGACCTGGCGCTGTTTGAATTAATTGCACGCTTTCTGGAACTAAATTTATTCTCATGTGATTTGTTATCTGTGCTGCCATATTGTGAGTTGGTTCAAGTGTGGGATAATACAATGTGAATTGGTTAATCTGAATTGGTTCTGCATGAACCATTAAAAGAAATGCAGAAATTCCTCCTATCACTAAAACTATTCTAACAAGTCTTTTTCTTAATTCATTAAGATGTTCATTAATCCCGTCTAGTTCTTCGGACATTTGTTATCATTAATCTTAAACTATAATAATTATGTCGGGATTGGCAATAATTTTGCTTCTGGAAGTCCTGCTTCTTTGAGTGCATCGGCAGTAATTCCTCCAAATTCTAATGATATGACTGCCTTTACATTAAATTTAGATTCCATCTCTTTTGCCAAATTTGAAATGTCTGTGGCAGAATAGATTTCTTTAGAGCCTTTGAGGATTATCCTATCTCCTTTTTCCATCTCTTTACCATTGTATTTTCCTTGAAGGAATTTGGTAATTTCTGGTAATTCTTTTCTATCTATATTGTTGTAAAAATAACATATTCCTTTAACTGATTCATAATCATATGCTGTTCCATTTCTATACATGAAAACACCGATAAAATGAGCCTCATCTTCTGGTTCTCTAATGCATTTGATTTCCCAGTTTAGCAAATTTTTCTCATCATATGCATAACCTGCCAATTCCTCAGATGTGATTTTCCAGTATCTCATTCTGCCTTTTGCCATTATGAAATATTGTAAATTATTCTGATATAAATTCCATCTCTATGTGACTGGGCAATTTTTTGTCTTCTTTTATAGCAAATTCACATAATCACTATGTGATAGACCAAAAAAACCCCCTGTATCCTGTAGACCTTGATGATTATCCAAATCTATTTGATTTTGTATTGACTGCAGATGGATTGATCTACTTTCAAACTTTGAAAAGAAATTACATACTTGGAAAAGAGATGACTCTAGATGAATACAATAAACTTCGATTATTGTATGTGTATTATGCTACTGCTAATAGAAATCCAAAAGAAGTTTTTGCATGGCAAGATATTTGCATAACGCTAGACGATAGAGGAATTTTTGAGAAAGGCATGTATCTATCAAAAGAATCTTTGAAAAATAATTCAATGATTGTTGAAAATCCAAACTATCAATCTGGCCTTTACAGAATTTATGCAGAATATGTTAAGGAAAAAATGAATTCAAAGTAACCGGATCTGGCCTGGTGATATCTTGACAACACAAGTCCTCAAACCCGGATACCTGACATCTATTTCAAAATAACTATAAAAGCACAAAATTATTCGGAAGATAGATTAACCTCGATTTAATTTTTTAATTTACAAATGGCACTTTTCCAAGTTAATGTAACTATTGAAAATAAACCTGGAATTAGTGATCCTGAAGGCCAAACCATTCTAAATGATTTAGTTCTAAAAGGAACTCACAAAACTGTTTCAAATATAAAAACTGCAAAGATGCTAAAATTTACAATCAAAGAAAAAGATAAAAAATCTGCCCAAGCCAAAGTGCAGGAAATTTGTGATGAATTGAGAATTTACAATCCTATGGTAAGTATAGTTACAATGGATGTTTTTGAAACTTGACTCTATTCTGAATTTATGTTATCCATTGTGGCGTTAATCAGCAATTTACTTCTGAGAAACTCTGCTAAATTTGTCTGAGTTATCACTCCTACCAGTTTTTCATTTTCAAGCACGATTAAACGTCTGATATTGTCGTTTAGCATCTTTTGAACAGCATCTTCTATTTCTGAATCTGGTTTGACCCATTTGAAATTTTTAGACATTATGTTCTCTAATTGAATTTTTGATGAATTGAGATCTTTCGCTGTAATTTTTCTTACGATGTCGCTTTCTGAAACAATTCCTACGGTTTTTTCTTCATTCATGATTACAAGAAAACTGATCTCTTTGTCTTTTAGAATGAGTGATGCATTAAGTGCTGTTTTGTTATGATCTATGGTGATTACATTTTTTCCATGATGTCCCTTACTTGAGTCATAGCGATCAAGTGGTTTCTTTACATAAGAATTTACTCTGATTAATTCAAATTAAATATCTCTGAATGTTTGAAGAATTGTGAAAGTTGGAGTTATAGTTTTTCCAGGCAGTAATTGTGATCGTGATATGTATCATGTATTGACTGACGTATTTCATTTAGATGCAGAATATTATTGGCATGAAAAAGAATTGCCAAAAAATATAGATGCTGTAATTCTTCCAGGTGGATTCTCTTATGGTGATAGACTAAGAGCTGGCGTCATTGCAGCTCACAGTCCAATTATTAAAGACGTTAAAAAAATGGCTGAAAAAGGAATTCCTGTTTTGGGTGTATGCAATGGATTTCAAATTCTTGTAGAATCGGGATTACTCCCAGGAGTATTGCTCAAAAATGAGTCTCTTAATTTTATGTGTGAATGGACTAATTTGATTGTAGAAAACAACACCACTCCATTTACAAACAAATTCAAATTAAATGAGAAAATTCCAATCCCTATAGCTAATGGTGAGGGCAGATATTATGTTGATGATGAAACTATGAAGAAATTAAAAAAGAATAATCAGATTGTTTTTAGATACAGTGAGGTTGTAAACGGCTCATCCAATAGAATTGCAGGTGTATGTAATGAGGCTGGAAATGTTGTTGGAATGATGCCTCATCCAGAAAGGGCAGTTGAATCTGATATTAATCCAATTGATAACAAACCCTCATCTCTTATCTTTGAATCATTGATGGTGGAAATGGGTGTTAGTAAATGAGTCTTGAAGAGCGAGAATTATCTGAGTTAAAATCAAAAATTGGTAGGGCCCCAACTTCTACCGAACTCCAAATTGTAGCTGCTGAATGGTCTGAACACTGTTCTTACAAATCTTCAAAAAAACATTTGAAAATGTTGCCTATGGATGGACCTCTGGTAATTAATGAAAAAGGATATGATTCTGGAGTTTTAGATGTTGGTGATGGGTATGTTGTTACTGCACACATTGAAAGTCATAACCATCCATCTGCTGTAGAGCCATACGGTGGTGCTGCAACTGGTGTCGGAGGAGTAATTCGAGATATTTTATCTGCTGGAACAAGACCTATTGCAATTTTTGATGGGTTGAGATTTGGAGACATTGAAAAAGATTTGCAAGCAAGATGGCTTTTTAAAAATGCAGTAACTGGAATTGCTGATTATGGAAACTGTTTAGGCATTCCGACTATTGGTGGTGAAGTTGAATTTGATGAATGCTATGAAAACTATGCATTAGTTGATGTTGCTGCATTAGGTTTTGGTAAAAAAGAAAATTTGATTAAAAATCATGCAAAGAAAGATGACATTGTTGTGTTGATGGGTGGCGCGACTGGTAGGGATGGCATTGGTGGCTCTCAATTTGCATCTGATTCGCTAGAATCTGAAGATCGTTCAGCTGTTCAAATTCCTGATCCTTTTATTGAAAAATTGATTATCGAGGCTGTTTTGCAGGCTAGAAATGACGGTTTGATTCACGCTATGAAGGATCTTGGTGGCGGTGGTTTGTCCTGTGCAATTTCTGAAACTGCTGATGCACTAGATATTGGAATAGAGATGGATGTGGACAAAGTTCATACTCGTGAATCTGATATGCATCCAGATGAAATTATGGTGTCTGAATCTCAAGAAAGAATGTTGATTGTTACTAGTAAGACTAAATTGAAAAAACTAGAAGAAATTTGTAAAAAATTTCGTATAGGATGCTCTGTAATTGGCTTGGTAAAGTTTGATAATCAAGTTCATATCAAAAAAGGGAAAAAGACAGTTGCTAATTTGGCTGCTGATGTTGTAGCTAATGCGACACTACTTGATTTGCCATCAAAAGAGCCATCTTATTTGAAAACAATTGAGAATGAAAAGAAATTCAAACCTATTTCTGATTACTCTAAACTCATGATGAAGTTACTTGCGTCACCAAACATTGCAAGCAAGATTTGGGTTTACGGACAATATGATCATGAAGTCGGTATTAGAACTGTAGTAAAACCTGGAACTGATGCGGCTGTACTGCGATTAGATAACGGAAAATACCTCTCTGCAAAAATTGATGGCAATCCAAAACAATGCTACATTAATCCTCGAGAGGGTGCAATTGGATGCTTTGAGGAAGCATGCAGAAATGTTGTATGTACTGGAGCTAGACCAATTGGAATGCTTGATCATCTTCAATTTGGAAATCCAAATGATCCTGAAATCTTTTGGACATTTTTAGAATCTCTAAAGGGCCTGACTGATTTTGCCAAATCTTTTGAAATTCCATGTGTGGGAGGAAAAGTCAGTCTTTACAATGAGACTCCTGCAGGCTCAATAAAACCAACTCCTGTTATTGGTGTTATAGGACTAATTGACAAGAAACCATCTGTACCTCAGAGAATCTTAAAAGGTGATTGTTTGTTGATTGTTGGTGATACTAAAGATGAGCTTGGTGGTTCTGAATACTTTGAATATGTTCACAAATTTATTGGAGGAAAATGTCCTGCAGTTAACTTTGAGGATTCAAAGAAACATATGACATCTGTTCTTGATATAATCGATAAAAATCTCATCAAATCTGCACATGATTGCTCTAAAGGGGGATTGGCAATTGCAGTGTCTGAAATTTGTATGACTAATCAAATTGGTTGCAAAATTTCATTGGATAAAGTTCCTGCTGAAAAACTAGATGTTGACAGAATTTTATTTTCTGAAAGTCATTCTAGATATCTTTTATCATTTGACAAGAAAAACACCTCAAAGATTGAAGACATTCTCAAAAAGAACAAAGTTTCATTCAAACAAATCGGTCAGTTTGGCGGTGAGCAAATTCAATTCACAAATGCTTCAAAATTAATTATTGATCTTGATTTGAAAAAAGCACACAATATTTGGCTACATGCACTTCCAAATTTAGTTTTGCATGGTAAAAAAACTATTTCGTAGTAATTTTCATTTATCAATAAATTTCTCTTTATCTTCTAAATTCCATTACATTTTACTTTAAAAATAATTATGTTATTTCATCATTTACTTTGATTTACATGGTAAATTATGAATGAGCTATCTGGTCTTATCAATAATCTCTGATCGCTAAAACTGATCAGCATTTTTATTGTTCAAAGTTAGTTATGGATCAGGGAATGAAGGCGTTAACTGATTTTTCAGCTAAGTTTTACACTTTTTCGAGCCTTTTGATGATGTATTTGCCCAAGGGGTTGGCATAGATTTGCCTAAAGTCAAAGAAAACTGTGGTGTTGTTGGAATTTACAGTTTATCTGGAACAAATGTTGTTCCAATGGTCTTTGATGCATTACGAGCTTTACAACACAGAGGACAAGAAGCTTGGGGATTTGCAGTTCCAAACAAACCTCCATTTAAAAAAGTAGGATTAGTTTCACATTCTTCATCTGATTTTAAAAAAATTTCTCAAGAATATGCATCCCCCTGTGTTATTGGACATGTTAGGTATTCTACAATGGGTACTAGCACACTAGAAAATGCGCAACCTTTGAAAGTAAAAGATCTATGCATTGCACATAACGGCACAATTGCAAATGCTCAGGAACTATCTAATTTAGTTGGAGGATGCTCTTTCACTCCTCAAAATGCAAGTGACACACTTGTTGCAGCACAAAGGCTTGTAGCATTGATTTCTGAAAATGGTGGAATGGGAAAAGCACTATCTATCCTCAAAAATGAGATGGTTGGCTCTTATTGTTTTACATTCATCTCTGATGATAATTCTGTCTATGCTGCACGTGATCCTAAAGGATTCCGCCCAATGGTTTTAGGGCACAAGGAATCTGATGACACATACATTGTAACTTCTGAATCAGCTGCTGTTACTGCAGTTGGAGCAACACTTCAAAGAGATGTGGTTCCTGGCGAATTAATTAAATTAAGTAAAAACGGTTTGGAGACTGAACTCTTCTCAACTGATCCTTCTCGTGCACATTGCTCTTTTGAATTTACTTATTTTGCACACCCTTCAAGCAATATGGAAGGACACAACATTTACGTTTCAAGAAAAAAAATTGGACAATTCATGGCAAAGAAATTTCCAATCAAAGATGCCGATCTGGTAATTCCAGTACCTGATTCTGCAAGACCTGCAGCATTAGGATATGCTCAAGAACTCGGTGTGTCTTTTGATGAAGGTTTACTAAAAGACAGATATAGCAAGAAAGGTCCATTGCGAAGTTTTATTGAACCTCATCAAAGTGACCGTGTTGAAATAAATCGATGGATAATCCCAATTAGTGAAATAATTAAGGATAAACATGTGGTTGTAATTGATGATAGTCTCGTCCGAGGTACCAGCTCCAAGGCTATCATCAAGGCTCTTCGTCGTGCAGGTGCTAAAAAAATCAGCATGTTGATCACATATCCTCAAATTAACTATCCTTGCTATGCTGGAATTGATTTTCCATCTCAAGAGGAACTTGCTACATTTACTGATGGAAAAACAATGACTAGTGACGAGATTACTGAAATGGTTAGAAAAAGTATCGGTGTTGACTTTTTAGGGTATAATGATGCTGAAAATCTAGCTGACGCAGTTGGAATGCCAAAAGAGTCCATGTGTTTTACTTGTTCTTCTGGAAATTATGATTCATTGGGAATAAAACCTGATTTTTCTAAACGTGAGCAAGTCAAGGCTACGACCTAAAATCAGTTTATTTGCAGATTTAATTAAATATGGTTTAAAATATTCCATACTTATGAAAGCAATTTGGAATGATGTGGTCATTGCAGAAAGCAGTGATACTGTCGAAGTAGAAGGAAATCATTATTTTCCGTTTGATTCCATCAAGCAAGAATATTTTAAAAAAACTGAATTGACTACCGTGTGTGGATGGAAGGGAACGGCAAATTACTATTCAGTTATTGTAAATGGAGAAACCAACAAAGATTGTGCCTGGTATTATGCCGAACCAAATGATGCTGCCTCTAAGATCAAAGGAATGGTGGCTTTTTGGAATGGTGTTGAAATACAATAATTATTTTGTTGATTAATAATTCATTTTAATTATTAGAACCAATGTGATATTTGTTTATTGACGTATGATCTAAATTACAATTATTTTTTATTTGCATTTCTACTATGCTCAATTTTTGATGCAGTGATTGCACTGTGTAAATTTTTCCGTAATTGCTTGTTCGAGTGTATCTGGAACAAAGTAAATTTTGTCTAATTTTTTAATTTCAACGATTTTACAATGCGGTGTCATTGCTGCTAAATGGTGGACTATTCCTTCTGACCTATTTCCTAAATATCCTGGCATAACTATATAGTAATTTATCGAGAATATCTATTTTTGCTTAACAATTTATAGAATATCCTATGAATATATAGAATATCAGGCACAAAATCTACAAATTAAGCCGGTATATATTTACCATAATCTAGAAAGAGTATGTTTAAAAAAATACTTGGAAAATTGAAATTTGGTGTATGTAAAACCAAAACAGCAGACGATGTTAATGCATTCAAAGAGTCTGAAAAGAAACACGAGGAAAAGTCAAAATAAAATGAAATACAATTGCAGAGAATGCACATTTCATTGGGATGGATATTCGGATACTTTTGATAAAGTATTGATTCATGAAAAAACCCACCTGAAGAAGGTTATCGTCTAGTGGTCATTTGTAACAAATGTTACAATGAACACCATGATCAATGCATGGAAAAGGCCGGCATGTTTGAATGCAGCTGCGAAAGTTGTAAGAAATAACTCATTTTAATTTCAGAAATTATACTTTGGATATAAAGAGTAAAAAAGAATTCAATTCTTGAATTATTGTTGAATTTAAAAGAAAAAATTGTTTTAATTATTTCATTACAGGTACTTTTGATTATCTCTAGCTTTCTAGTTCTGGTTTACATTGAGCAGGAATGGCTTGTTCTTGGAAATTCTATAAATCAGGCCGGTTTGAATAGATTTTTGTCTGCAAATGTAATGTTGGATTTACATTCATCTTACAATCACTCTTTTGGAGATCGTTCTCCATCTCTTAATTCTCTGAGAGAAAATGTATATCTATTAAAATATGGTGGCATAATAAATAATGAAAAAATTAAGCCACTTCCTGATGAACTTGTGCCTTATTGGGAAGATGTATTATTTGATCTAGAAATATTAGAAAAAAATATTGAAGAATATAATTCTCCTGGTGGAAATACTGTTGAAAGACATGCTGTAATTGATTTGAATTATAAAACTTTGTTGACTAGCTCTGGCATTCTAACATCGAAAATCTCTATGTTTTTACAAAAGATAGATACTTTGTCAATTAATTTACAGATGGGCTTTCTTGTGATAAATTCACTTGTTCATGTATTGCTTTTAAATTTCATTTTTGGAATTTTAAAGAAAGAGTCTGAAGAAAAAATTAAATTAGAAAAATTTGCAATAATTGGAAAATTTGGTGCAAGTATTTCACATGATCTTAGAAATCCTTTAACTGTGATTAAAGGCTCTATAGACATTTTAAAATTAAAAAAAGATAAACCTTTATCTGAATTAGAAGAAAAACAATTTGCAAAAATTTCTCAATCTGTTGATGATATATCATATCTGAGTAATGATATCTTGGATTTTGCAAGAATGCCAAATCTTGATCTGAAAGAAGTTGGATTATTGGAGATTATTAAAAACAGTATAGATGAAATTAAAATACCTAGTAGTATTGAAATTAAAATTCCTAAAAATGACTCTAAAATTAAAGTTGACAGAATTAAAATTCAATCTGTAATTTCAAATTTAATTAAAAATTCAATTGATTCTATTGATGGCGAGGGTAGCATTTCCATTAAATTGACCGATGGGCTTGATGATGTACTTCTAACTTTTACTGATTCTGGTTCTGGCATTCCTTCAGATGTTTTTCCTCATCTTTTTGAACCTCTTTTTACAACAAAAATGCATGGTACTGGACTTGGATTGGCAAGTTGTAGAAGAATAATTGAACAACATGGGGGAACTATCGAAGTCCTAAATAATCCTACGAGGTTTTTCATTTATCTGCCAAAATCATGATTTTTTAGGATAAAACTTTCCTGCTAATTTTTTTAACTTTTCAGCGCTATATGGTTTTTCAATCAAATCCAACGCATTACTTTTTTTTGCCTTTGCCCATTTTGAATAATCTGCGTGGGCAGTCATAAGGATGACTTTGACATCTGGAAATTCTTTTTTTAATTCAAAGAATGTATCATACCCGTCTTTTTTGGGCATTTTTACATCTAAAAATATCAGCCCTGGTTTTTCTTCTCTGTATTTTGATATGCCCTCAATTCCATTTCTTGCCTTGATTACTGAATAGCCAAAAAATTCCAAAAGCGTGGATGTGGTGTCTAGAACTGCTTCATCATCGTCTACTACGAGAATTGAACCTTTGGTCATCTGAACCTCCTTCTTTTACTCATATGCCTTCAACTGAAATCCTTTGTAGTATTTCTGAGCGTTCCTTGTAAAATATCTGTGCTTCTAAAACGAAAGATGAAAACCATTTTTGGATGTCTACATCATTGACCAATACACGATTTAGCATTTTTTTAGATTTTTCTGTTTTTTTATCCATGTGTAAATTTGGTAAATACAATAAAGTAATGAAATACCAATAGGAGATCATATTGCCCATGATTTTTTCATTCATTGATTGAGACAGACTGTTTGATTTTATGTTAAAAAAAGAAATCAATTCAAAAAATTTTGAATTCTTTACGTCAATAATGTTGGGATTGTCAAACAATAGGCCTTTTCCAAGCAGTTTGAGGTTGTAGACATTTTCTCCTGTCATTTTTTTCAAAAAATCCCATCTGCCAAAAATTTTGGGAAGAATTAACTCATAATTTTTAGCCATTTGATCTATTTCGGTATTGCTCAAATCCAATGAATCCAAACAAAACAAAATTCCGAAAAGAGATAGTCTATACCTGTTTCCTGGGTTCCTTTTGGTCGATTTACTGTCAATTAAAATTAGATTCAGATTTAGGATCCCTTCTGAGTACTTTTTCCTGTCTGTTCGCCCTATTAGCAATCTTCTGAATTCTTTTTCCTTCACCCTGACCTTTTCATTATCTGTAATTAATGGCACTTTTGCCATCTCCCATGTGGTCATGGGGCCATAAAGTGCTAGAATTTTTAAAATATTTTGAACATTTTGATGATGTTTAGATTTTGACTGTTTTCCCCCATATCGTTTAGATGCTTCTTTTCGAATATAATATTTGTAAGATAAAAGATTGGGAATCCTTTCATCACTAATAATAACCATACCGCAATTGGCATGTTAATTTTATATAAAATTTCTTAATTACATACATTAAGAATGTCGAAAAGAATTACCATTGTATTGCAGGACGATTTGATAAAGAAACTCCGAGTTAAGCAATCAAAAATGATTCAAAATAGCACTGCATCTGTGAGTTTTTCAAGTGTGATAAATGATCTTCTAAAAGACTGCATGAAGATCAAATAATTCAAATCCCTTATACTCTTAATTGTTGTAAAAAAAATTCGTTTTTGATAGTTATCATTCGTCATCATAGTCATAATCGTCATCATCATAACATTCGATGAAATCAAAATCATACATTTTCATGTTATTTTTATATTGTAAGAGAACATATGACTTGGGTGTGCGAAACCTGTTTTTTACAATATCTATATAGTTAATTAAAAATTCTTTTATTATGATGAATGTGATTTAATCCTCATCGACTTTATTGTTGTACTCGTCTACTTTGCGATTATATTCATCAATCGCTTTATTTTCTTCATCAATGTCTTCAAAAATCTCTGGATTTTCCACTTGAGCTTTCTTCATTAATTTTTTGAACGTGTCAGGGTCATCCTTTTGAAGATCCAAAAGCAGTTTTCCTATTGATTCATCAAGATTGCTCATATCCTAACTTGTCTCTAAACTGGTATCTTTCTTATTGAATATACTCCTAGAAGTTAAATTATATTAAAATCAGTCATAATTTGTTGAAGTTTCTCACTAGTGGCAAGGTAAAGGATCTGTACGATGTAGATGAATCTAGTATTTTATTCAAATTCTCAGACAGAGTTTCAGCATATGATGTAAAGTTCAGGCAAGACATCCCACGAAAGGGGGAGGTTTTGTGCAAATTTGCAGAATTTTGGTTTAATGAATTGTCAGCACCTAATCATTTCATCAGGCGAGCATCTGATACGGAGATTGTTGTAAAAAAGATGAAAATGCTTCCAATAGAATGTGTTGTTAGAGGTTATTTCTATGGCAGTCTAGTTAGCAGATGGAAAAAAGGCGAGGTGATGTTGCCTGAAGGTACTGACACGACACTAGCTGCAAAATTGCCTGAGCCAATATTTGATCCTACCACCAAATCTGAACATGATGTTCCGATAAACAAAGCTAAGGCACTTGAGATGAATTTAGTTACAGAAGAACAATACAATTGGTTGGAGAAAACATCTGTTGACATTTACCAAAAGATGGCAAAAATTGCTGATAATGTTGGTTTTATTTTGGCTGATTTAAAATTGGAATTTGGATTATTGGATGGTAAAATCACATTAGGCGATTCTATTGGTCCTGATGAATATCGTCTGTGGCCTAAAGATTCCTTTAAGGTTGGAAAAATACAGGAGGCATACGACAAACAACTCTTGCGTGATTGGTTGACTGAAAATGGATATCAGAAACAATTCGATGATGCACGTGATGCCGGCAATGAACCTGTAGCTCCTGATATTCCGCAAGAAATAATTTCAAAAATGACTGAGCGATATGTGCTTGCATATGAGAAGTTAACTGGAAATACTCTTTAGTCCTCATTCTTATGATAAAATATGGTGCCTCTAGAAGACAAACAAGAGCTTGAAGCTTTACTGAATATTGTAATCAACCAAATTCCATCTTACACAAATATGGTAAATTCCACAAACTGGGATGTAAACCATGATGATTGTATATTCGGTATGGTGTATCATTCATTTGTTGCAAAATCTACTGAATACATGAAAAACAAGTTCATTGACACTGAACAAATTACAAACGCTGAATCCACTTTTCAAATGATGAACTCTATTTCTGAAATATTTGATGACCGACTTGCAGATATCAAACAAGCAATAGTGTTCTCATCAAACTCCTAGTCTGAATTTACTCCTACACCATACTGTACAACTCGAATTTTATTTTTGGCTCCTTGCCCCATGCCGTCCTGTTGGGTGATATGGCAACATGTTTCCCAGGATCTGGGCTTTTTGATATTTTTTAAAATTTCTGAAACCGTTACAACAATTATTCTACTGATATTATATTGATTGTAGCGCTATTGATATTATTTGTTGCATTACAATTGTTCTTGTACTGGTTAGTATCAATATCATAGCAGTCTAACATTCATTAAAGTAAACAAAAATTGATGCGATTAGACAAAAAAATATGATACGCGGATCTTTTAGATCGGTTTTGAAAGGTAATTCTGTATGTCTACGTTACTAGAAAAGCAAATCAAAGTTAATCGTATTGTTACGACAAATATTGGACACGCACGTGCAATTGACGACCCTGCACGAGCAAAAATCGTTGAAATTCTATATCATCAAACATTATCAGCTGATCAGATTTCTACTGCTCTAAAAAAGACAGGATACAAAAAAGCACTGACCACTGTACGTCATCATTTGGAAATTCTAAAAACTTCTGGACTGATTGAAATTGCAAGAATTGAGGAATCTCGTGGAGCCATCACAAAATTCTACAGCACATCTACAAAATTGTTAGACTTTCAAACTCCTGTTGATTTTGATTCCACATATTCAAAAATCATTAATAACACATCGACAAAAATTGAAAAAATCCTCAAAGGACTAACTCCAAAAACTCCCAAATCAAAGGGAAAAAAATCTGAGGACTATTCGCAATATTTGGTAATGGAGATTATGAATAGGGCAATGACTAATGTTCTTGAAAAATCTAGTGAAAAATAATCGATGAGTTTGAAATGATTAATCATCTAAAGCCGATCAATTCAAATTTTGTATTGGGACCAAAAATGTGCAAAAAATATCTGGAAAATACGTTTGTAATGGATAAAGTTGGAAAGACATCTGCAACAGTAAGGAAAAGTGAAAATTGATGGATAAGAAAGCTGTTGATCTATTTTCAGAAAAAAACCTGGTATTTATTGCAACTGTAATGAAAGACGGTTCACCTCAGGTTTCTCCTGTATGGGCAAATTATGAAAATGGGTATGTTTTGGTAAACACTGCAGAAGGCAGAATAAAACACAAAAATGTTTTACGTGATCCTAGAGTTGCAGTCTCTGTTGTGTCAAAAGACAATCCACTTGACATGACAACAATTCGTGGAACCGTGGAGGAATTAATTCCAGACTATGAATACAAACATGCAGACAAACTGACTTTACAATACATGGGGCGTGAACATTATCCATTCAAACGTGATGATGAAAAAAGAGTCATACTGAAAATAAAACCAAACAAGGTTTTCGTCTTACCTGAATTAAAGATGAGCGAGTAATAATTTAAAATGTTTCTAAATTCGAGTTTAGAAACATAATAGATTCAGTATGTCAGATTAGAAAAAAGGTAGCAGGACAGCTTAACGTCGACGTTTAGCTGCCTTTCTCTTTGGAGCGGCTCTGCGTTTTGGTGCTGCCTTTCTCTTTGGAGCTGCTTTTTTAGCTGCAGTTCTTCTCTTTGGAGCTGCTTTTTTAGCTGCCTTTCTCTTTGGAGCGGCTCTGCGTTTTGGTGCTGCCTTTCTCTTTGGAGCTGCTTTTCTTTTAGCCGCTGCTTTTCTTTTAGGAGCTGCTTTTCTCTTAGGTGCTGCGGATGCTGCATTTTTCCTTCGAGTTGCTGCTGCCTTTCTTTTACGAGCTGCTGCTGCTTTTAGTGCTGTTGCTTCTGCTAATGCTGCATTCCTCTTTCGAGTTCTTGCTGCTTTTTTAGCTGCTTCAGCTCTTGTTGCTTTAGATGTTACCATAACTTTTTTCAAAAATCATCGGTGTTATATGGTAAAAGTCACACATTACTACGCTTAATATCGAAAAATTTGACACATTTTTTATTTTCCGATCAACAATTTGTAAGACAAACAACAGCTGTATCAACAGTTGATTGATCTTTTTGTGGACGAATAATTATTTTGTATTGTTTTTCTTCATCAAACGGAATATCAAACTGTGTTGTTCTTTGAATTGGTTTGTTTGGTTCAAGTGCTTCCAAAAACAAATCATTTGCTGAGAATTCTCCAAAAACTGCTTCGTGTTTTTGATCTTTTTCATCTACGATGTAAAATTGCCCTCCAGAAATCACTGTTTTTTTGTCACTGATGTTTTTTGCAGTAATTCCAATCATTACAAACGTATTTTCTGGTACATTTTCTTTATCTCCGTTATGTGTTCCCTCAAATGTTATGACATATTCTACAGGTCCTACAATTACCGCATTTCCTACACTTGATTCAATGAAATTTGTCTCATATTGAGTATACATGAACATTGCAGCTCCCATCGAAGCAATAATTGCCCCAATTACAATTACAATTCCAAGTCCTGCCATGTTGTTTACTTTGATAATTTTGGTATATAGTTGAAACGCACAAAATAATGTCAAAAACATGCCTATTTTGAGTGAAATTGGGTATGTTTTCCAGTATTTTGTTACATCAAAGACAAACACATGATTATCTACTAATTCATTATAGTAATATTGAACAAGCCTTGAGACTGTTTTAGTCATTAATTACTTCTTGAGGGTTGTTCTTTTTTGCGATCTAGTTATGTTTGTCATAATTTCATCTGACGCGCAGGTATTCTTTTATTTCTCATGTTTGAGACTTGTACCAATGACTAAAACAGTTACTATTGCAGCAATTCTAGCATTATCTGCTGGATTATTGTTTGCAGTACCAAGTGCTGTCGAAGCAAACCACCTTGATCTATGGAAAGATCTTGATTCTGCAACAAAGTCAACAAAGGGAAATTCCCTTAACTTGACAGTTACTGCAGATGATGTAATTCCAAAAGATTTTCCAACCGTAGAAGTTAGTCCTTCCAAAGTTGTTGTAGGTTATGCTTGGCTGGACGCATTTGATGACAATGGTGACTTGAGAGGTGATGAAATTAGTGGTTTTGTTACAGCAATACATCCTACATTTGATGATTCTAATCAAAATCCCCATGCATGGCATTCTCAGTGTTACACTTGTCCCACACCCAACACAAGCAGTCCCACCAAATTTCTGTATCTCTGAGTTAGGAACAACTCAAGCAGGAATTCAAATTAAAGGTGACACCATGAAAGTAAATACTCCTTTGAAACAATCTGGAGCAAACTTTGATGGCCTTGACCTTGCAACATCTTTCACAGTAAATGCTGATGATGATTGCGAATCTGGATTAAGAGTATTAGGAAATTCTCTTAATCGTGGAACTCAAGTTGATATTGATGGATAACCCATCTTCTTTTTCTTTATTTTTTATCAAAAATTAGGGGGTTGAGCTTTTACGCACGACACTAATAGTTTGGGCATGTTTAGCTGGGAGAGCTTGGTGGAATTATGGTTGCATGTTGTATCTAGGCACAAGTGTTGCACCCCCCCTACAAATGCCTGTTTTTGAAAATTTCATAATGTGACTAAACATGCTAATTTTCAAGGGGGGTTTAACGCCTAGCCTTAATTTTGTAGATTAAGTCATTTAATCAAATTTTCAGTAATTGATGTGATCCAATCAAAAACTTGCAAAAAAAGACTTGATGTGAACTCTCTGAATTCATCAAAGACATTATTTGTAGATGCAAATGTTTCATTTATTGCAGATTCATCTATCTGTAATGGTGTCTTTTTCACTAATCATTTTAGAAAAAATTTGATTTTACTATATGTGTGCATTTTTGAACACACATTTTATGTCAAATAAGGGGGGTTTAGAGGAGCAATGGTGTTGATCTGCAGAATTATGTCTTAATTGATTAGCAATCTACTGTTTTAATTCTTTTTGAACTGTTTTTACAATAAAGTGTACTGCTAGCGCAATTCCCATAATTTTGAAGAAATTACTCATGGGCTTGGACCTCTTGTTTCTCATAGGAATCGAGAATTTCATCTATCATTTTAAAGAGATTCAATTCTGAATCAACTCCCATTTTGTTGTATTTTCAAGTTGGATTTTGCTAACATTGATGCTAACATTAATCTCAAAGTTTTTTGTTGCATGTCTGAATAAAACATTGAATCTGTTCATTTTACAAACACCATTACCGTTGCAATTGCTGTCAAAATGAATACTTTATTCTTTGAAGCCCTTAATTTCAAAATCTGGTTTTCTAAAAAATTTGCTTTTGAACTATGTTTTTTTGTGTTATTTCTTGTAAGAAATGTTGTTTTCATACTATGTTCTGGTGAATTATTGATATAAGGTCCGCGTAGAACTGATAAATCATCTATTTTTCTAAAATGTCTTTAGTAAAAATCTGGATGTTTTATCGTATTTTTCAGAAACGCTATCTACTGCCTCAAGCATTGATTGCTGGTTGATATTTTCCTTATCATCCATTACTACATAGACTCCGACTTTTTGCTTTCCATCTTCAGTGAAAATTTTGTTAATTACCTGTATGGAATTACAGAAATCGTTCACTTTACTCTCAAATTTCTCTTTCTCTTCTGCATTGAATCCCAAATATCTTGCAATTTGGCTATTTTTCATTACAACTTTGGCACCAATTACTAGAATTCCTGGTTGCTTTTTTGGTTCAAATACTTCAACAGGTATGCCGTATGGTCCTGCATGTTTTAGAAGAATCTGAAAATTGTTTTCAGGATTTTTTACCTCTTCAAATGACAACCCTTCATGAATTACCCATCTCTCCACATTGTCTCTCATCCTGGATGCACTCATGGAAAGTCTTTCAAATAAGTTCTATATGATTCTAAATCTAAATGATTGCTGTGCTAAATTTAGAATGTTTCTAAATTCGAGTTTAGACATATGAGTTATCTTTGCCTGGAAAACAAGAAATTATTATCTAGACGTTAACATTGAAGCCAGGATTGACTTTTTCTGTCAATTCAAAAATTATAGATATCACAATACTTACAATTGATACCAAAATTCCGATATATACAAATAATTTGGCTCTTATTGGATGAACTTTTCTCAAAATAAAATAACAAATCACTCCGCCAATAACACCTAAACCTACAATTGAAATACATAAACAAGTTTTGGCTTTAATCGGTGACTCATTTTTTAGTAGAAAATATGCAACTAATCCCCCCGGAATTAATCCAAATAGAATTGGTAGAATATACCACCAATTACTTCTAGGTTTTTCTGGGTATGACATTATAGTTTACCATTATTTTGCTACTATTGATTTTTTCTGTAATTGGGTAATCTCAATTTCTACTGTTTCCAAAGGATCTTCGACTTGATTGCGTTTAATTGAGAACATTTTTGGTTTTTCAAAGTCCTCTGTGCAATCTGGACATGCATAAACTAACACTCTATGTTCATTGGGGGCTTTTGGATTTGACAATCTTGGATAATACACTAGTCTTGCTCCGCAATCCACACAATATCTGTTGGCCCTTCTAGTTCTGACCAATGTAAACCTCCTGCATCATTCTAAGTATGCGATCATCTATTAGATCTATATTGTCTAATTGTGTAAACCAATTACTAACAACCGATCAATATTTCTAAATTCGAATTTAGAAATATGTTGAATTCTATACTTTGATTATGCTGTTATTGTAGAAATAGAATATTTCAAAACTCGAGTTTAGAAAGAAGAGCGCCTCCCACCAGACTTGAACTGGTGACCAACCGGTTAACAGCCGGTTGCTCTACCACGCTGAGCTAGGGAGGCACACGATTGTACCTTGGCAAAAGTGATTTAATCTTTGCGACTATGCATAATCCACTAAAATCTGAAAATCTTTAGTTAAATTTGACAAAAAATTCTTTGATTTCTTTTGCATGGCTTTCTACTAGTTCGATAATTTCCAAGTGTTCACCAGCTGTTGGTTCTCTTTGATGTACGATTTGAAATGCACTAAGTGCTGAACCTACCATTTCCCCTACAAAAAACCCGCACAAAAAATCACCTATGTTTCCACAATCCCACGTCTCACTAATTCTTGGGGATGCTCCTGCCGATTTGTATAGTTCTAACGTTTGGACGATTAAATCAATTGTTTGTTTTGAAAATTCAGGATCAAGGGTCATTTGTTAAACTAGAATTTTATTTTTCTATGCCTTTTTTCTTTTCAAATGCATAGATGCCGTCAAGGAAAACTCTATGATCTTTGTTCTTTACTTTGGATTTTAGTTCTATGTTGGCAGCTGTCTGTGTGATGTCTGTCCAAACTTCACCTGTAAGTAAAACATCTTCTCCTTTTGGAACCACTTTGGTGTTGCCAACAATGTGTGTTATTCTTGGTGCACGTTCTCCTTGGAAGTTTTCAATCAAAACATTCTTTCCTTCTACTTTGACCGTAATTGGAAAGTGAGAGAATACAACTTTCATTTTAATTGTATATCCTGTAACCAGACCTTCACAAATATTTCTAATAATTGATCTTGCAGTGTGCAATATTGCATAATCTCTCTTCTTCTGTTCTATTGAAGTTAAGAGAATTTTTCCTTCTTTTATCTCAATATTTACTGGAATTGATCTAAAGCTTTTGTGAGTTTTACCTAGCGGTCCTACAAAATGCAACATGTGTTTCTTCAGTGTGACTGTAACCCCTTCAGGAATATCTACCTGATCTTGGAATTTTTCTAGTTGCTCAGTAGACATAACCTATCAAAAATCCTCCAATTCCTTTCTTTATTGCTTCATGATGGGACATTACTCCTTGATTGGTTGTAACCACAAGCATTCCTCTATCATATGCGGGCAAATATTGTTGCTCCCAACTGTTGTATTCATCTGTTTTTACTTTGAATCTTGGGGATATTGCTCCACATTTTGTTATCTTTGCTAATAGTTTAATTTTGAATTTTCCTCCTCTTTTATCATCTATGTGTTCGAACTCTCCAATGTATCCGTCTTTTTGAAGTGTCTTTAGAACTTCAATACCTAGTTTTGATGTTGGGAGTATAAGACAATCTGATTTTCTTCTAGCTTCATTGTTGTAAAGTGTGACAAATAGATTTGCTAAGATGTTTGTTGCAGGCATGTTATATCACTTATTTTTCCTGAACCCTAAAGATGTTGCTACTTCTCTGAAGCATCGTCTGCATAACATTAAATCGTATTTTTGAATAACTGCTGTGTAATCTCCACATCTTTTGCACCATTTAGAGCCTCTTCCAAAGTCATGTTTTTTTCTTCCGGTTGCCTCATATGATCTGTCTTTCATTATGTTACGGTCACTCCAAATTCTTTTGTTAGATAATCCTTTGCTTCTTGACTTTTAATAACATGTTTTTTACCCACTCTTGCTTTGTGTTTACTTCGAGTTCTGATTCCATATCCTGGTCTTGATAATGTAATTGAAATCCCTAGTCCTAAAATTCCTACTTGCGGATCATATTTTACTCCTGGGATGTCTATGTGTTCATTAATTCCAAATGAAAAGTTTCCAAAATTATCAAATGATTTACCGTTTACTGTATTGCCTTTAGATTCAAGTAATCTTTTCAATAATGCTGTTGCATCATCGCCACGAATCGTTACTGCGACTCCTATTGGCTCTCCTTTTCTAACTCCCCAGTCTCTGTGTGCTTCTTTTGCATTACGTGTAGATGGTTTTTTCCCAGAAATTTGTTCCAGTGCAACTTTTGCAATACTGATTACATCTCCTGATTTTCCTAAACCCATGTTTAGTACAACTTTCTCTAAAGATATTTTCTTCATGGGGGTTTCTGTTATTTGAGACATATGATCACTTTAATTGAATTATTGGCTCCTCTTTTCCAATTGGCATAATAATATCTGCAGGAATTTCAATTTTTCTATCACCTAATGCAACAATGACTCTTTTTGGGAGGATGAATGTTCCTTCTTCAATGGTTTCAATTTTCCCAATTCTACCTGCGTTACTTCCTCGTGTAACCAGTCCTTGACAACCTGTTTCTAATTTAATTACTTCGAGAATTTTTACTTCTGGAATTTGAATCAGACAAGTATCTCCAATACTTACTTTGGTATCTGAAATTATTGAACGACCATCGTGGAATCCAATTTGTAATTTTCCTTTGTTTAGTGTGGTTTTAGTAGTAACTCTGACAAGTTTTTTAGATTTTTCTGATTCATTAATTTTGATTGGCTCTAGTAGTTTATTTTCAGTTGGGACTAGACGATAAATTTCTGGAACGTCCTGTAATTCTACAACATCCATTAATCCAATTGCATGGTGAAGTGATTTTCTTACAACTCCGTCAATCTTTACTCTTCCAGAATAAATTGCAGATTTTGCTTCTCTTAGACTGGTAACGATAGTCAGCATATCTCTAAGAAATACTGCAGTTGGTATTGAATCACTTTTTTTATGTGGGCCTGGTTTTACTGTAATTACAAATCTCTTGTCTTTTCTACCAATTCCCCAAAATTGTGGGGCCATTTGACGTTTGAGTTTTTTACTACCTGCAATACTTACCATTATTTCTCATCTTCCTCTTTTTTGACTTTTTCTGCTCCTTTTGTTTCTTTAGGGGCTTCTTTGATTGGTTCTGATTTTGTTTGTTCTTTCACTTTTTCTGTTTTTGGTTGTTTTCTAGGATCTTTTCCTTCTAGTTTAGCAATTCTCCATTTGTCTTCTGTGCTAAGCGAAGTAACTACAAGATTAGATGTGTGAATGTAAACGTCAAATTTATCCCCTTTAGTTTTCTCTTTCTTTACTCCTTCAATTGCAACACTGCTTTTTGGTATGGATATTTTGGATATTTTACCATCCACTCCTTTGAATTCCCCTCTTAGTATTGTAACACTGTCTCCTTCAACTACTCTTACACTTCTTTTACCGTATTTTTTATGAAGATCTTTTGAAAGTGCACTTCCAAGCTGTTTACTTTTAGTTTTGTATGTTGCCTGGTAAATCATCAGATTGCGCATTTTAGTTGGTTTCATTTTATTATACCACCATGGATGCCAAGTTAGCTACTCTTGGCCATTTTTCTGTAGCTTCTGCTGCAACCGGTCCTTTGATGTCTGTTCCTTTGGTTTCTCCTTCTGGAGTGATAAGTACCGCTGCGTTATCTTCAAAACAAACCCTTACACCGTTTAATCTTCTAACTGCATATTTTTGTCTAATTATCACTGCACCGTAAACTTGTTTTCTTAATTCTGCCGGTCCTTTCTTAACTACGACATTACAAAAGTCTCCGACTGATGCTGATGCGAGTCTTGATGATGTTGTATGGTGTCTTGGAACATTGATTACTTCTAAAATTTTAGCACCTGAATTATCTGCACACACAATATTTGCCCCAATTGGAATTACTTTGGTTACGTATGGTCTGAACTCTTCTACGCCTTTGCCTGCTTGCTTTGCCATTATGCTTTAACCTCCACAACAACATATGAGACTGATTTTGAAATTGGTCTGCATTCTGCAGTCAATACATGATCTCCTGCTTCAACATCAATACAACCGGGAACATGTGCGTGAATAGTACTTGTACCTCTGGCATATCTCTTAAATTTGCTAAAGTAAATTGGTGCATCTTTTTGTAATGTGATGGTTTGTTTTGCTTTGCTTCCTGTAACTTTACCGTCAAATAATTTTCCTCTTATTGATAAACCGCCATGGAATGGACAGTGTTTGTCTATGCATTCTCTTGTTGGTTCTTTGACTTTTAGTCCTATATTGTGGGTCATGCTTTTCCTCCAATTCTATCAAAAGGTCTTTTTACAATTTTGTTACCCTCTACCACTATGTCTTTTCCTTGAATTGAGAATTTCCAACTATTGGTTGACTTTGCAATGGATTTAGATCCGTTTTCGGTGTTTATTGTAAACATTGATTTTGTTTCATTGATAATTCTTCCATTTAATCCTACTACTTGTGGATTGGTGGATTTGATGATCTCAGTATTTAATCCGATGAATTCATGTGATGCTATGTTGTCTGCAGTGATCATTTTTCTCTCCTCATCTCGTTTAATCTTGTGAGCATTCTTGCAATGTCATGTCGTAATGGTTTTAGTTTTCCACTTTCTTTTCTCAAAGTTCCTTTGGAACCATCAATTCTAAGTTTAGATAGCTCACTACGTGTTTCTTGAACTTTACTTTTTAGATCTTTTTCGTTTAACTGTTTAATTGTCTTCATGCTGAGTCTGGTCATTTCAATTTGGCCTCCTCTTCTTCTAATGTCTCAAGTGATTCCATTTTCTTTGCTTCAAGTGCGATTCTTTCAGATTCTGATTTTGCAATATCTTTTTTGCCTTCTACTTTGACAACCTCGATTTTTGAACCTTCGACATCTATTTCTTCTACTTTGATTTTTGGTTTGTCGTTTGATTTTCCCTTCTTTGTTTTATCTGCTCTCATTTCAAATTCTGGAATGAGTTTTTCTTTTTTAGCAATTCTAATTCTAACTCCAATTAATCCCATTGCTGTTTTTACGTGTGCAATGTCTTCATCAACTATGATTTCTGCGTGATGACCTGCCCTTGGTAAAATTCCTTGTGTATGTTTCTCAAATGCTGAACGGTCGCCTCTAAGTTTTCCTGAAATTGTTATTTGAACACCCATTGCACCCCCTTCCATGATTTGTTTTAGTGTCCACATGGTTGCCCTTCTAAATGCAGTTCCTCTTTCCAAATGTGATGCCATTCTATTACACATTACACTTGGTGCTAATTCTGGCTTTTCAATTTCCACTACTGAAATTTGTGGGTTTTTTAATCCAAAGTCCAGTGCAAGTTTCTCAGTTAGTGCTCTAATGCCAGAACCTTTTCTACCGATTACGATTCCAGGTCTTGTTACATGTAATGCAACTCTAGTTCCTACCGGTGTTTTTGAAATTTCTGCATGAGAGAAACCTGCGTCTTTAATTGCATCTCTGAGATAATCTTTGAGTAACATCATATTGTAGTTGTCTTTGATTACGTTTTTCACAGCTGACATTTCTAAATCTCCTTTGCCACCAATTCTACATGAGTCAATACGTTGTTCTTTGGAGTTGCTCTTCCCATTGCTCTAGGGATGAATCTTTTTACAATCACTCCTTTGTGAACAGTTGCGTTTATGATTCTCAATCTATCTAAATCCATTCCTTTGTATTCTGCATTTGATTCTAAATTATCTAAAACTTTGATAAACTCTTTTGCAGTTTTTTGTGGATAACGTCCTGACATCACACCTGGGTCTGCTCTGTGAGCTACTTGATTTTTATATCTTCTAAATGGAACTGCTCTTTTTTTGGCAACCACTGCAATGAGATAGTCTCTTGCTTTTTCAATTGATAATCCTTTGAGTGATACTGCCACTTCACGTGCATGTTTGTGGGAGATGTCTTTTTCTCTTAATGAAGCACGTACATGTCTTGTTGGGTCATAATTTTGGAAAGCGTAATTGAATCTACCCATAATAATCACTTTAATGGCACGTAAAGGCTGGATCTTGACGCACCAACACCTGGTGCACCATGTGAAACCTTTTTGTTCGTTATTACATATTCTCCCAAATAATGTCCAACCATCTCAGTTGTTATTGTAACTGGTCGGAATTCTTTTCCGGAGAATGTGTTTACTGTAACTCCTACCATGTATGGTAGAACAATCAAATCTCTAACATGTGTTTTGATGGGATTTTTTAATTTACCTGCTTTTGCAGATTTAATTTCTTCAATCAATTTTCTTTTTCCGTCTGTAATCCCTCTGGTAAGTGATCGTCTTTGTCTGGAATTAAATAATAAGAATAATTTTTCTAGCGATAGGCTATCTAACTCCTCTTTCGGAATGCCTCTGTATAAAAATTCTTTAACCAATTCTATTCTCCTCTGTTAGTGTTCGATTTCCATGGTCCATATTATAGCATTCCTATCTTTGTTGCCAAATCTCTGGCCTTTTCGGTATTTTCAAACTGAACAAATGCTTTTTTGCCATAAATTGTTCTTGCAGTGTTTACTTTTCTAACATTTTGATTGTAAAGGGTCTTTACTGCTTCTGAAATTTCTGATTTATTTGCAGATATCTCTACAATGAAACAAATTTTACTTTCATTTTCAATCATTGCAAATGTCTTTTCTGTAATGTATGGTTTGATGATGATTTTCATTGCTTGATCTACATTCATTGTCTTTTCACCATTACTTCGAGATGTCTTGATTTTATCTTTCCAATCTCCTCTATTGCAGACTTGGAATATACTGTTAATCTAATTGGATCAGAGCCTGGGGCTAAATCTAAAACGCTCAAGTCTTTGACATTTCTTACTTCTACACCTGGTATTGCCCCTGTTGCTTGTGAAAGATTTGATGAATCAGCAGTTACAAACAAAACGCTCTTTCCTACTTTTTTACTTCTACCTCTGAGTCTTGATTGTCCAGAACGTGGTTTTCTTGCATTCAGTCTTTCTACATCTTGTGTTAATTTCAATGCGTCTAAAACTTTGGTAATCTCACTTGTTTTAGCAATAGATTCAATGTCATCTGATACTATGATTGGAAATGATTCTATGCCTTCAACTTTATGACCTCTTAATTCTACAAGATCTTTTGATGCTGTAGCTGCAATTGCAGAACATAATGCTAGTTTGTTTTCTTTTTTGTTTAATTTTTTATAAATTACCTTCTCGACAATTGGTGGATGTGCTTGTCTTCCTCCTCTTGTAGATGCTACTTCAGCTCCCTGTCCTTGTCTTCCACCGCCTCCTCCTTGCATTCTTGCTACACGAGAAACACCTTGACCTGTTGGCGGATCGTTTGAATCTGCAACTACGTCCATACCTGCCATTGGTTTTCTTCCCTGTCTTTGGAATTTATGGGATGTTAAATTGGTAACAGCCTTGTGAATCAAATCTCTTCTATATGGAGTTGAGAAAATCATTGGTAACTCAATTTCAGTATCTTTTGTTCCAGTAGTTGTATATGATGATATTTTCATTAGATAACTACCTCCAAAATGTTTGGTTTGATGATTTTGTCTGGTGCGTTTCTAATTTGACTTCTTAGTTTGATTAATCTCTTGTAAGTTCCTGGAACTGAGCCTTTTAGAATGATAAAGTCTCCTTTGACTAAACCAAAGTGCTTGTATCCTCCATCTGGATTAATTTTAATTTTATCTGATTCAGTATTTCCCATAATCATAATTCTTTTATCATATTCTACTCTTTGATGGAATCCAGTTTGACCTGCTCTTGGAACTGTGTACATGACACTTTGTGGTGAAATAGGTCCTAATGAACCCACTTCTCTAACTGTTTTTCTTGATTTGTGTTGTTTCTTTTTAACTCCCCATCTTCTCATTACTCCTTGCCATCCATGACCTTTTGTAATTGCTGCAACATCTACAGTTGAACCAGTTTCAAAAATTTGATCGATTTTAATTTCTTTTCCAAGAGACTCTTTTACATGTGCAAATTGTTTTGCAATATCTCCACCGCTAACCATTGCTTCAAAAATATATGGTTTTTTCATTTCTAATCCGGCAGCTCTTGGAGAAACTGCAACAATTGCAAAAATTTCTTTAATCTTTTTTAATCGTGATTCTGCATTTTCAATTGAACCTGCAATATTTTTAATTGTAATTTCTTTTGCAATGCTTTTTGGAATATCTTCAGCATAAACATCAAACTCCGCATGTTTTCCATCATGATCTTTTGAATATCCTCTAATTCCTAAAATCAATACTGGTGGTGTAACTAACACTGTTCCCAAACTAACTAGTTGTTTTCCTGCGTTTGGTACTTTGTCACGATCATCAATACTAACAATCTGAACACATCCTGCTTTGAATCCACAATGCGCTAAAATTTTTGGTTCTTCAGAATCTGATCTACTTGGCCAAGATCTAATTCTTGCTTCCATGCTTTTTGCGCGTACTCTACGTGAATATGCAAGACTTCCTCTACGTGGTTGGTGTCGTTTTCGAGCTCCCATGACTAAATCGCATCATCGATTTCCCTCTATTAAACCATGTGAGGTATCGTTAACCACTTATTTTTATTAGGTTAACCATCTATGCGTAATTTGTCACGGAGAAAATAATTCTGAAACAGAATTCCATATTGTAATTCCACCTACTATGATCCCAAAAACTCCCAACCCGATGGCAAATAATAAGAAATTTTTTCGTTCTGCCATGCTACGAGTTACTTTGAGCATTAAGTATCGATAATGTTCCAAGTAGTGCTTCCTCAAGACGTACTGTTTCAGTAGCTTGATTTGGGAAAAAATTTAATGATTTTGCATTTTGAACCTTGTTCATTTTACCTCCGATGATCTCATGCACTCCTTTTTCCGGAGATCCAAATACAACAAGTATTGGTTCATCTGATTTCACATATTTTGATAACTGTACATTGTTCACTGGCTTTCCTTTTCTTGATGTTATGATGATGTTTCCTTTCCATTCTGATAATACTGAAAACAAGTTTGCTCTTTCTTTAACTGAATATCCCCAATACATTGGGACTTCACTTTTGTCAATGTCTTTTACTGATAGTTTAGGATACCCTTCTTTGAATTTTACTGTCACTCTTTTTCCATTTGGAGTTTCTCCGTAATACTGGATTAGTTGATTTATTCCAACATCTACAAACTTTTTACCTTTTTGACTTACTACGATCCCTTCTCTAATGTCTCCTGCCATGATTTTCTTAGAATTTACTGGTGTAACGTGACTTGGAATTTTTAATGGGTGTAGTACTCCTGCAAATTTTAAATCATTCATTTTTGGAAATAATCTTCTTCTCAAAAATTGCGGTGTTTCTAAATATTTCAGAATCATTATCATTAATCCAGGATCTGTTTTTTTATTTCCTTCATGATAGACATAAATTGTATCAATTTTAAAAATTGCACAAGCCCTAGCTAGAATAGATATTTTTCTAGTCTTATCGATTTTAAGTGACTCATCTGATAAAGCAGACTCTGGTATTGCAACAGATAATTTCAATGTAATTTAATCTCTCAGGTCCTAAAATAATTATTTTTGTTCGTGTGGATATTTTGTTTTAGCATCATTTGCATATTTTGTGATTTGTTCTTCAGAAACTAATTCATACAATCCGGTTTCTTTTTTGATGTGTGCCATTCTGATGTGACTTGTTCCTTCTTTGTCTTCACTTGAAAGATAAATTCCTGCAGAAGCTAATATTGCAGCATCATCTAGTGAAAGATCTTCTTTGTATGTTTTCTCCAAAAAGTCTGTTACTTGATCAGAACCTGAACCTATTGCAATTGCATCATATGAGATGTATGTTCCACTAGGATCTGTTAGATACAACTGTGGGGTGTTATTTACAACTCCGCCGAGAATTAGTGCAACACCGTATGGTCTTACACCTGCATATTGTGTATATTGTTGACATTGATCAGCTAAATGTTTGGCAATTGTTTCAACTTCAACTGGTTCATCATAAATCATCTTGTTACTTTGTGAAAAGAATCTGGCATTGTCTACTTGACTTCTTGCATCTGGAATGTATCCTGCAGCTGCAACTCCAACATGATCATCAATTTGAAAAATCTTTTGAGCTGTAGTTGAAATTTGTAATTTTCTTGGTTTTTCTTCGACTGCAATAATAATTCCATCTTTACATTTTACACCGACTGCGATTGTCCCTCTTCTTACGGTTTCAATGGCGTATTCTACTTGGTATAGTCTGCCGTCTGGAGAGAATACTGTAATTGCTCTATCGTAACCTTGTTGTGCAGGAAGCATTTGATTGCAATGCTTTGATTATTCAATTTAAACCATGCCCACAATTGATAGTAATTACTAGTTTGATCGGAGCCTAATCTCAAAAGGACTATTGTAAATCAAACCTTAATTTGAAACTCGGATTGTGATGGATTTGTGGAGTTTGAAATTAAATTTTCAGGACATGAGAATATTCGTTCCAATCATCAAATGACATTGGAGATTACCAAAGAGTCTCATTTGACTCCTAGGGGCGATTGCATAGTTGGTGTTAATGCAAAATCTAGTTGTGCTGATTTGCCTGAAGAACTAAAAAACAAACTAAAAAACTCTGATTCCAAAGTAATTTTTTTAATTAAAGCTGGAGATGAAGAGTTCGTAATAGAGGGAAGGGGACATCCTGATCTTATTTTATCTCACAATGAAGACATAGTAATTAGAAAAAGTGATTTTATTTGCCCTCGAACACTGGCAATAAAGTGTGACAAAGCATCTGACTTGTTACCTAGGAGTATGGTGTTACTGCTTCAAGATCCTAAAACTATTGGCACATTTACTATTATTATTGAATAATACTGTGACAATTTTATACTCAATATGTTAATTTCATTCATGGGTCGAAAAACAAATTTTCTTCTTCTAGTTCCTTTGGCACTCTTTGCTGCAATTATTCTTGGATTTGGCATGTATATGACGATCTGTAAAAATTCAAACATCCCACTCAACTGCTAGATCTCTAATTTCTTTACATAATTCTCTGTTTTAGTTAATTCTGCTTTAGCACGATTCTCTTAAAGCATGAATCTGATTATTTTTTATGGTAAAACCTACAATTGAATTACCAATTTCAATAAAACCTACGGATGCAGAATTAAAGAAACTCAAAGATTATTTTAAAGAAATGCCTGTAGGTGAAATTCTTACAGGGTTGAAATTTGCAAAAAATAGATGGTCTGCAAAAGATGCTGGCACACTAAAGGTTGGAAGAAAAAGTATTGTTCAGAAAGAAGTTCATTCAGTTACTTCTGAACAGGCCCAGTGGAGATTAAAAAATTGGAAGATGATGATTGCAAATTATCGTAGACGTGGTTATAGCTATCCTACAATTTCTAGAATAAAGAAAATCTTGATACAAAAAAGTAAAAAGAAATCTAAATGATTCTTAATCTATTATTTTAGATAAAGATATCCGTTCTTTTTTGAGCGATTTGTTGTTTGAGTGAATCTGGAACGTCAGGAATTGTAGATTTTGTTTGTCCTGCAATTACACTGTGTGCTTCTTCTAGAATTGCTAATGTGTCTGCATTGGTTTCAGGTACCATGCTCATGCTGTCCCCGATACCTACAGATGAACCCGACATTACATCTCCGAGTATTTCTGACAAATCCTGCATTGATGCATTTGCTTCTGGCATAATTCCACTTAATGATGGACTTAATCCTTTGATTATTGCCATACATGGGCTGAGTGTAACTACAACATCTCCTAATTCTGAAACTGTATCTAATCTGAGTTTAACTTGTTCCATAGATAGTTTTGCACCGCTAACCATGTTCTTCATTTTTCTGACTTGAGTTAATTCTCCTGCATATGCTTGAGCGTAACTAGGTTTGTTGTTTCTTTGTGCGTTTACTATTTTTTCAAAAATCATATCGTGTTTAGCTTGTAATTTTATGTTAATTCCCTCTAATTTTGAAATTTGAAATTGTAATTTTTTTTGGGCAAAATCAATCTTATTTTTTAGTGGTTCATCTGGTCTTACTTTACCCATTACTTTTTGAGATATACTTTCTCCTTCTGTTTTGTTCCAAGAGTTGCTGATCATGCTTTGAATTCCTAATTGTAGTTGTTTTTTTTGTTTTAAACAGGGTTGTCCCTCCAGGTAGTGTCACTGGAGTTACAATAGTGAGTAGTTACACTATCCAAAGGTAAATGTGAATATCTGAAAGCCTTCTCCTTTTACTTTAATCTCTACAAGGTGAGATGAACTCGTATCACTATTGATGATATTGTACAAACCCGGTTCCTTTACTTGCAGAATATTGTCACCTGTGATGTCTTTTCCTGAATATTCTGATGGCAGGGGTTTGCCGTCTAGAAATATTTCTAATTCTGCAATATTTTCAGTAACTATGTTTACCTCTTTGGCATTGTATAGCAATTTGATAGTGCCAGTTTCAGAAACTAGTTCCATGCTGTCATCATAATTTTTCCAATCTCCTATTGGATAGAATTTATGCAAATCTATGTTTTCTGGTTCTAAATAGGAAATAGTTTTTCCAGGTTGAAATCCTTCTTCACTACCTAATTGATTTCGATTTTGTGCAAATTTGTAACCAAAATACAATTCAGGGGTTCTAAACAATGAATGCTGAAATTCTTCAACATCTACAAGAGACGATGTTGATGGTAACTGAATTCCCAATGATGTGGATCTTTCTTCTAGTAATTTCTGAATAATTTTCTCGGTTTCCTGATATCCTCCTTCTCCAATGTGATCATATCTGATGTATCCTTCATGGTCTGCAATGTATTTTCTTGGCCAATATCTATTTTCAAATGCTTTCCAAGTTTCCATGTCATTGTCCAATACCACTGGATAATTGATGCCATGTTTTTCAATTGCCATTTTTACATTCTCAGGATATTTTTCAAATTCAAATTCTGGTGAATGAATTCCAATTACCAATAACCCTTCTTCTGAATATTTATCACTCCATGCAGTGATGTATGGCAATGTCCTGATGCAATTAATGCAACTGTATGTCCAAACATCATACAGTACAACTTTACCCTTGATTTCCTTTTTCAATTCTTCAGGTGTGGTGTTTAGATAATCGGCTATGCCTACTAATTCTGGAGCTTTTTTGAATCCTGATTTATCAATTTTTGAGAGAGAACTAACATCTGTAAATGTGGTTGATGATTGTACATCTTGATCAAGTGATGAGAATATAACTCCAACAACGCCTAGTCCTGAAGCTATTATCGCTCCAAAGATTAACCCTGTTTTAATTTCCGAATTCATCATATCACCCTAGCAGTACCAACTCGTTAAGAAGTGGAAAATTTGCAATATGTGCAAGTTGATTTGTAAACACTAGGATGCCTAAAAAAATAATGAACGCTCCTAAAATTACATTATAATATTTTAGGTGTTTTGACATTGAGCGAATAATTTTCGTGGCTCTTGAGAAAAACACTCCAATCAAAATAAACGGAATTCCCAACCCTAACGAATATGCAAGTAGCAAACTAAATGAAATTGACGGTGTTGTTGCAGCTAAAGTAAGAATTGTTCCTAATATGGGTCCGACACATGGAGTCCATCCTACTGCAAATGCTAATCCAAATACAAAGGACATAGGATAACTTGATTTTAGATTTTTAGGAAAAAACTTCTTCTCTACATTTAATGAACGAATTTTTGTAGATAATAGTAAAAACAATCCAAATGCAACAATGATGATTCCTCCCACCATGTTTAGACTTTCTGTAAACTCACTTGCTGCGCTAGAAAGAACACTGTTGATTAAAACCCCTAATACAGAAAACACTACAGAAAATCCCAATACAAAAAATATTGTATTTAGAACAATGTTTGCTCTGTTAATGGATAGGACTGTTCCATTCTTGGAACCTAATTCTGTCACCGTTGTTCCAGATATGTATGCGAGAAAAGCTGGAATCATTGGTAAAATACAAGGTGCAATAAAGGAACTCAAACCTGCAAGTAATGCTACAAGAATAGTGGGATCTGCCATATCATAATATTACAATTTTTCCTTTAAAGCTTTCTTCCAATTCTGCTTACTATCCGTTTTTAACTAGGTTATGGATAATTTTGATATGAATAAGCGATTTATTATTGTTGGAATAGCCTTGGGAATTATCGTTGCTCTGGCAGTGATTATTGGCTCACCTGCAATTGGTGGCTTTGATGCAATGCGTTAATTGTAAAATTTTTTATGTGCTTTTTCAAATATTTCAAGTGCATTTTCAATATCTGTGACTGATAACCACGCAGTAATTGAAATTCTTAACCTTGCTTGGTTTTTTGGAACAGTTGGGTATCTTATGGGTTGAGCAAAAATACCGTTGTCAAACAAAAATTTACCAAACTCCATTGCCTTTTTTTCATCACCGATAATTATTGGTATGATTTGAGTTGTAGAGTTTATTTCATAACCTGATTCTTTGAGTCCTTTTGTGAATTGCTTTGTGTTTGATATTAGTTTTCTTTTTTGTTTTTCTCTGTTTGACTGAAATCTTTTAAATGAATATTCTACCAAAAAAGATGGTAAGGCAGAAGTATAGATAAACGATTTTGATTTATTGATACACAGATCAATTACATTGTTGTAAGATGAAACATATCCTCCAAATGATCCTAATCCTTTACTTAGACTACTTACATACAAATCAATTTTTTTTGCGACTTTGAAATGATCTGGTGTTCCCTTTCCATCTTTACCTATAACAAAATCCCCATGTGCATCATCTACTATTGTAATTGCATCTGATTTGTTTGAAATTTCGGTAATCTGTTTTAATGATGATAAATCACCATCCATGCTAAAAATTCCTTCAGTGATTATGAATTTATTTTTCCCTTTTTGCTTTATTTTTTTATTTAAATCCTGCATGTCATTATGTTTGTAAATTGAAATTTTAGCATCTGTTAATTTGCATGACTCAATAATACTTGCATGGTTTAATTCATCACTTAGAATTAAATCTCCTTTTTTTGCAATAGCTGAAATTGCACCTAGATTTGCCATGTATCCAGTTGGATAAATTAAAGAATTCTGATGTGATTTGTGTTTTGCCAGTGTGTCTTCCAATTTCTTGTATGCTTCATCATTTCCTGATACTAGTCTGGAACTTGATTGTAATTGTTTGATTTGAATTTTAGTTGTAGGAATTCCTAAATAATCATTTGAGCATAAATTTACTAGTTTTTTGTCATTGATAGTAATTGTTGAACCATTTGTTTTTCCATATCGTAATTTTCTGTAAAGATTATTTTGTTTTAGATTTGCTATCTCTGAATCTACAAAATTTAGTTTATGTTTTGAGACCAATTCTCTCTATTAACTCACGGTCCTTTTCAGCCTCATTTCCGCCCATGGTGAGATATCCTTCTGTAATTATGCCATTTGCCCCACTTTGTAGTAGTTCTTCACCTGAATCCGACAACCTTGATTCTCGTCCTCCTGAAATTTTGATCACTGATTCTGGTAATAGAAATCTAATGACAGAAAAAATTCTAACTATTTCTGTATTTGGAAGTTCTGTTTGTAATTCTAATGGGGTTCCAGGCATTGGAACAAGAATGTTTATTGTAACTTCTTCTGGAAACAATCTTCCTAGTTCAAGTGCAAGTTCTAACCTTTGTTCTCGTGTTTCCCCCAGTCCGATAATCCCCCCTGTACAAAGTTCTAATCCTGCATCTCTTGCAATCCCCAATGTCTTTAGTCTATCTTCATAAGTGTGGGTTGTACATATTTCTGAGAATTTTGATTTTGCAGTTTCTAAATTATGGTTATATCTTTTTACTTTGAGTTCTTTTAATTTTTTTGCCTGTTCTATTGTTAGAAAGCCTAAACTGCATTCTACACTAATTCCAACTTTTTTATTAATTTGAGAAATAATTTCACAAACTTTTTCAAAATCTTTTGATGATGGTTCTCTCCATGCAGCTACAAGACAATATGATTCTGCACCATCCTCCTTTGCTTTTTGTGCTTTAATAACCACATCTTCTGGGGATGGCAATTGATATGTCTCTATTCCAGTATCAAAGAATGCAGATTGTCCACAAAATGTACAGTCTTCACTGCATGCATTTTTTTTAATGTTGTTTAATTGTTCAACGTCAACCTTTTTTCCATTAAAATCATGAGTTATCTCATTTGCACATTTTGCTAAATAATGAAGATGTTGATCTGGAATGTTAAACAATTCTTTTACATCTTCAGATGAAATGCCTATCCCTGAAAATACTTTTTCTTGACATTCTTTAATGAATTCCAACGTATTCATTGTTTAGTTTGAAATTATTCCATTTATAACAATAATGGAAAGGTTAACTGCTTTTGGTTGTGGGGTTAACGGTCAGATTACCTTTGGTTTGGCATTTTTGATTGTGGTGATTGTCCTATTCAGGAGTAATTCTAATTCTTTTTCAGATATTGCCAGTGGTGGAACAATCATGACTATGTTCCCAAGGGTTCTAAGGTAAATTCCATTCTTTTTTCCTTCATCGAAAAATATCTTGTTTATTGATTTCTTTGGAGTTATTGGAATCTTTTTTTGTTTATTTTTGACTAGTTCAATACCCATAAGCATTCCTTTGTGTCGGATATCTCCTACAATGTCTATTTCAGATATTTCATCGTAGAATTTTTCAAAAACTTTGGATGTATCTTGTATTTTTTTAATTAGATTATTTTCTTTATACATTTGTAGATTTTCATATGCTACGGATGCTGCCAAAGGATTTCCTGTATAGGTATGTCCATGAAAAAGATGCCTCCATTCATTAAATTCCCCCAAGAAAGAATCATAAATTTTTTTATTTGCAAGAGTTGCAGCCATGGTAATGTATCCACCTGTTAACATTTTTCCATATGCTACGATGTCTGGTTTACTTTGCTGTTCTTCATATTGCAACATTGTTCCTAATCGTCCAAATCCAGTAGCTATTTCATCTAGTACAAATAAAATATCATATTTTTTACATAACTGACTGATTTTTTTCTGAAATCCTTTTGGATAAATTATAACTCCGCCTGCCATTTGAGCCCCACTTTCCATTACAAATGCTGCAATGTCATCTTTTTTTGCAAATCTTTTTTCAATTTTATCTAAACAATGATTTTGATAATCTAAAATTGTATGTCCTTTTGGTATTCTGTATTTGTTTGGTACTGGAAATTGAATGGTTGAAAATAACTGCTGTTTAAATTTACCAAAAAATTCAGGCACATATCCTACGGACATTGCTCCAAATGTGTCTCCATGATATCCGTTTTGTACCGTTGCAATTTTTGTTTTCTTTTTGTTTCCGATATTTTTCCAATACTGTAATGCAAGTTTTAATGCAATTTCCATTGCAGATGATCCATTGTCTGAATAAAATACCTTGTACATTCCAGGCGATATTTTTACTAGATATTTTGCCAATTTTTCTGCAGGCTCATTTGTTAAATTAAACATGGATGAATGCTGTAATTTTTTACTTTGATTTGTGATTGCCTTGACTAGTTGTGGGTTTGAATGACCCCATACATTACACCACATAGAGGCCACTGCATCAATCATTTTATGACCTTGTGAATCAGTAAGCCACACCCCTTTTCCATGCGTGATTTGTGTGAATTTGCCCCATTCTTTCATCTGGGTGTTTGGATGCCATACAAAACTAGTATTCTTCAAGCAGTGTTTGTAAAACTGTTGTTCATAAAAATTGAACGACAAGATTAATCAATCATTGATTACGATATTTTTTATTGAATTCACTCTTCATAACTGGTACTGATACGGATGTTGGTAAAACTTACATCACTGCAGGACTTGCTGTCGTACTTCGTAAAATGGGTGTAGATGTAGGAATTATGAAACCTTTTGCAGCAGGCACTGCTCAGAAAAAAGGATTCAAGTCCGAAGATGTGGAAATCCTTTCAAATGCTGCACAAGTTAACGATCCTGAAAGTCTAGTCAATCCACAATTTTTTCCAATTCCTGCATCTCCATACACTGCATGGAAAACTTTGAAAATAAAACCAAAAACAGCAACTATTCTTTCTAATTTTAAAAAATTATCAAAAATTCATAAAATGATTCTTGTTGAAGGTATGGGCGGGATAATGACTCCTATTACTGATGACTACTATGTTGCTAATTTAATTAAAAATATGAATATTTCCGCTGTTATTGTTACAAGAACTAAGATTGGAACAGTAAATCATACAATAATGACAGTTAAGATGTGTGAGAAATACAAAATTCCAATTAAAGGTATTGTCATTAATGATTTTGATTCAGATGGATATAAAACAAAAGAGTTGTCTCGTGATCTTAAAAACGTCTTAAAGATTCCCATTTTAGGTTCAATTCCATTTATTGATGATTTAAGTGACTCTTCACTGTATGATATTTTTAAGAAAAATCTAAATTTTAAATTATTATTAAAATAAAATTTAAACTCTTAAAATTTTAAATTTATTTGAGCCGCTAACATTGCTAAATTTTGCAATTTCATAGATTATCTTTGAGAATGTATTGTCTTCTTTATTTAATATGAATGATCTTTTTCCCGTCTGAATATTTTCTGATAGTACTAACCATATGTTTTCTTTTTCAGGCTGAATTTCCTCCAGTGTGGCAATTTTTTCATTTATTATTTCAAGGTCTGAAGATTTTGCTATGTAGATTAACAGTGTCTTTTTTGGATCATTTTCTAATGTTTTTGTATCTGGAACCACTATGTCTAATTCGTTTTCTTTATGCAATACTTTTCTTTGACTTGTAATTAGTGCATTTGTAAGCAAATAATGTAATAATCCTGTAGCTAACACCCCCACTGCTTCATCTTTTTCCCCCATTGTTAGAATTTGATCATAACAATTCTTTACTATATCATTGATGATTTGATCAAATTTCTTTTCCTCAATCCATCGGAGGATGTTTTCTGAATTTTTTATGTATTCAAATAGATATTCCTTTATTGGGTTTGATTCTTCTTCCATCTCTTAACAAATTCTGTCATTCTTTTTATAAAATTTTTCTTAGATGATTTTAAAAAGCAGTCTATGCCTTGATGGTTAATGGTTGTCGTCGGGGATCTAATTGAAATAGTTGATAAAGTATCGGATAATGGTAAAGAAATTAAAGATTTAGAAAAAATCCCGTGGATAATTCAAAGTGAATCTAAAATACCTATAGAGATTTTTTCATTATACTCGATTAATTCTGAAACAGTTACAATCAACGATGTACACAGTGAAACATTTGATCAAATAAAAAAATCTGAATTTAGCCATGTTTTTGTTCATGTAGATCAATATGAGGAGATGTTTATACTATTTTTTGAATTTGCTGTTGAAACAATTGCTGATAATTTTGAATTTGTACATTTTGGAATAGTTCCAACTAATGATTTTTTTAACACATTAAATTCAAATCCAATCCTAAAAATTAGAACTAAAAACTTTAAATTTTCTGAATCTGCTATGGGGCGAATTTTAGAAAAATTAAGTGAATTTAATTCAAAATACCCTAAAAATTTACAATTTTAAAATTATTTTTAATTTATTACTTTTATAATCATTCGTTGTAAATGTAGCGTCTTTCGCCTCTGGATTCTTTTTCAGTATCCACATGCACTAGAACAAATTCTTTTTTTGAATGAACCATTGATTCTTCTGGTGCTAGTTTATTTTCATGTAATTCTTCATATTCGTCCCATGTCAATCTTTTTCGATCTCCGATCTCTACTTCCAAATTCATGTCTTTTACTATTTCTTTGTAACCTGGTTGAACAACACCGCTAAACACCATTGCACTACTTCCACTTCCGTAAGATCCAAATCCAACTCGTTTTCCTTCTAAATCAATACCTTTTTGATATTCAAATTCTAAACTGCTTCGGAATCCCAAATAAAGTGATGCAGTATACAAGTTGCCAATCATAGTAGATGCAATTAATGAACTAGATAGTTTTGATTCATAAACTTCTTGGTAAGCTTGAGTTTTTGTAAATAATTTGGTAAATTCATGATCTTTTGCCATAAATTCCTCATCACCCAATACTGATTCAATTGTTCCACGTGGGTCTTTTGGTATTGGTTCATCCATTCCAATTTCTTGCAATATGTTCTTCCATCTGGGGAGTTGTCTCCATTCATGTCTTACTAAATATGCCAAAGCTTTCTTTCCCATGTTACTGTAGGGCAAATGCATGTTGATGTAATCCATATGATCCAAAATTGTTTCGCCTTCTTCCATCTTGATTAACCCTGATGAAACGACTTTCTTCTTGTATGATTCAAGTGCTTTTCTAACTTGAATCATGTATAGTAAATTTGAATATTGTCCATGAACAATAGGCGTTTCTTTTCCAAAAGGTCTGTAAAAATCATATTCATCTTTAATTGATGTTGATGTAACTTTAGGATCAAATGCCAATAATCTTGGGTTATCATTTAGAAGCATAACTACTGCTCCTGCACCTTGAGTCATTTCTCCACTGGACCCCATATCATATTTGGCAATATCTGAAACCACTACTAGTGCTTGTTTTCCTTCTGCTTCTCCTGCTCTAATCCAATTGGTGTTATCATAAAGTGCATATGAACCACTAACACAGGCAAATTTTGTTTCAACACCTCCACAATGCTCAAACGCACCTTGGCCGTAAACTTGCTCTAGCATTCCAATCACATAGGAATTCATTGCCTTCGATTCATCAAATGCAGATTCAGTTGAAATGTATAGTCTACCAATATCGTCTGGTGAAAGTTTATTTTTTTGCATAATTCGTAAACATGCGTTAGCTGCAAGACAAGCCGGGTCTTGATTGGCATCAACAATTGCCATTTGTGAAACTCCTAGACCTTTTTGTAATTTTACTGGGTCTAGCCCTCTATTCTTTGCAAAATCTGCTGCATCAATATACAATCTTGGTATGTAAATTGCAATGTCATCTATTCCAGCTGCCATAAGCTAGCTCCCGGAATTTCATTAATAAGGATATTGGGTAAATTCTAAGTAACTAGGAAGGGAATTTTAATAATTTTTTGATTATTTATGAATAAAATGATCGCTGATCGTTATTTCCCTAGTTCTGCATCTAAAACTTTCTCAAATGTTTCTAAAGGCTGTGCTCCAAATAATCTGGAAGTTTTTCCATCAGGACCTATCACAAAAAATGCGGGGGTTCCAGTCAATTCTAAACTTTTTGCATCTTGATTACTTGCAAGAATAGTTTGTGAATGCTTTCCATTTAACATACAATCCGACCACACATCCATATCTAATCCAATTTCCTGAGCAAATCTTCCTAAATTTTCCGATGATGCCCAACCATTATTTTCCCCTGTCCAATTAGAGTACAAAATATCATGATATTCCCAAAACAATCCTTGATCATTTGCACAATGGGCTCCATGTGATGCATTGATGGAGTCTGGACCAATTATGTTGTAATCTTTGAAAATCATCTTTACTTTGCCTGTTTCAACATATTTTTTCAAAATATCATCTTCTGTAGAATGAAAGAAAACATTGCAAAAGTGACATTGATAGTCCCCAAATTCAATTAGTGTGACTGCTGCTGCTGGATTTCCAAGAATGGGGGAACCATTTGCGAGAAACGTGTCTATTGTTATTTTTGCTGGACCTACTTGTTGAGTAGTAGGTGTAGGGACAATTTCAAGTTCTACTTGATTTGAAATATTGTTAAATCCAAAAAATATGATGACCATTACAATAGATGCTATTGCAGCTCCTATTGCTAGAGAAGGACCATGAATCAATAATGTTTATTTTTTTTGGCACATTTAGTCTTTTATAGACAATTTTTATTTTAGTATATCTGGTAAATCATAATGAGTTCCAAAAATTCGGTACTAATCATCGAAGATAGTCCTGCTGTTGGTATGTTGTTAGCTGAATTCATGAGAAAATTAGGATACACTGATATCAAAACTGCCGAATCTGGACATGCTGGAATGTCTCTTTTCAAACAGTTTGTTGAAAAAGATATTACTCCTTTGATATTTTTGGATTATAATCTTCCTGATAGTACTGCAAATTCTATCATGTCTCAAATTTTGCCGATTAAGCCTTTTACAAAAATTATCATTGAAACAGCAAATGGCAAAGAAGAGGACACCATAAAGGAAGTAATAGGATTGGGTGCATATCACTATCTTCAAAAACCAATTCATTTCAATGAAGTCGAAAAAATCATCACAATATTGGAAGAAGAAGAATCTTACTTGGAGAAAAAATCCCATCACAATAATCTTCTAGAGGATGATGATATTGATGAAGAAAAAATTATTGAACATATTGATTTTATTTTAAACACTACTAATCAAATCAGTTTAAATAAAATTATACAGATCCTAGGATTTTCAAATGATTTCATTAAATCTTATTTAAACAAATTAGAAACTGAAGGAAAAATTATTCCATTAGCTAATAAAAAAGAAATTGCCTGCAATCAATGTGATGATATACGCACATCACAAGTTTTCTATTGTCCTAATTGCAAAAATTCAAATTTTAAATTAGGAAAATTGATTGAACATTATGATTGTGGTAATATCACTGAAGAAAACACATATCAAAATGACCTGTGTCCAAACTGTAAAAAAGAAATTAAAGCATTAGGTGTTGATTACAGAATTATGCAAAATCATTACATTTGTAATGATTGCAGTGAATTTTTCCCTGAAATTTCTACAAGTTACATTTGTTTGAAATGTGAAAATAAATTCAAATTAGAAGAAGCACGGTGGAAATCAAGCATGAATTACAAGGTTATCAATACAAAATAATTCCATTTTTAACTAGATACTCTATTCCCTGCACGAATGTTTTATCATCGATTGAGCCTTCTGCCCACCATTTTGCATTATTTTTAATCCACTTGGGGATGTTTTGTATGGTTTTTGAGGTTTGAGATTCTTCACTAACATTAATTATTTTCTCTGTTATCAAATACTCTATTCCCTGCACGAATGTTTTATCATCGATTGAGCCTTCTGCCCACCATTTTGCATTATTTTTAATCCATTCGGGTACTGTTACAACAAGGTTAGAATTGATTTTACCAATTGAAACTATTTTGTATCCTTTATCATTAAATTCATCAATAAGTTGTTTTAATTGGATAATTTGTTCACTGTTGACATCATTCACATATGTTGAATTTTCTACCTTTGAAAATTCTTGAGCCTGAATGGAAATTACTGCAAATCCATAATTGTCTATGCTGCGAATACTTTCTAAAATTACTTGTTGATTTTCTACCCCTTCAAAAATATTTTTTGAAGGATTAAATTTACCTGTAGATGACGTCTGAGGGAATCTGTAAGTATCTTCTCCTGTAAATAGAAATGGTGGTGAATCACCATTCACTAAACTTGCACTGATATGTGTGATGTTATTTTCTTTCAGAATATCTAGTGTGTCTGAATTGAATTTATTGTCTGGCGGTATGAATATTTTAGGTGCAATGTTAGTATGTGTTTTAATTATTTTAATTGAATTTTTTAAATTTTCATTTTGTTCTTCTTTATCTAAATTTGTAAATGGGGTTAATCCACTACCTTTTGTTGCTATTTCCAGTTTTGATTGATTATCTTTTAGATGAATATTGACAAATTCTGTAATTTTTGGATCATTCCCAAATGCATTTGCAATCACTCCTATCGTTAGAGGGGTGTTGTTATCTGCAAATGTCTCCATAATTTTCATTTGTACTTTGTTTAACCAGTAATCTTGAACTCCATCTAATCTAAAGGCTATACAATTACACGAATCAATAGTTTCTTCAACAACTACATTTTCTATTGGGACTTCTTCTATGGGCTTAATTTCACTAATTTTCACAATATTTGAGTCCAGTTCAACAATTTCATCTAATAACTCACTGAGATTTGATAGTGATTCTTGATTTGGAGCATCATATTTCCCATTACTGTTTAATGCAAATTCTTGTGGGTGAATCATGATCATTGCATAACCTTTAGTATTGAGATTCTCAATAACTTTATTTTTAATATCCTCTTTATCTCGCATATTCCAATCTGTTGTTTTTACTAGTAAACCTGTTTCAGTTGTAGCTGGAATATTGTAAAATAAATCCCCCTCGATGAATATGGCATCATTATCATTTACATGTGATGTTAAATACGAAAAATTATTTTTCTTTAAAATATCAATAGTTGTAGAATCATACAAGTTTTGAGGAGGTATGAATATTTTAGAATTGATTCCAAATATTTCAAATAATTTTTTATTAGTGTCTATAATTTTTTGCTCTTGTTCTTTTTCATTTACATTTGTTAGGACATCGTTGTCCCAACTGTGATTTGCTATCTCTATATTATTTTCTTTTAAATTGTTTTTAATCGCTGATATAAGTTTCTCATCGGTTCCAATTGTTTTTCCTATTATTCCGACTGTTAGGGGGATTTCTTTTTCTGCAAATAAATTGATTATATCTATTTGTGTATCTGATAACCAATAATCTTGTATGTCGTCTAGCCTGAATGACACACAGTTGCATGATAATAGTGGATTATCTTTAAAATTAAACTTATTTTGATTTTTATAAATATTGAATTTATTCACATCTCCTGTAACATGAATAATTGTTTTTGGCCATAGTAGATTTTCAAGATTACTTTGCGAATTGATTTTTACAACATATGATCCAGATTTTAAATTGTCAAACTGGGCATTGCCTCTAAAATTTACATCGGATGTTACGATATCATTCCAATCTAAATCCGATAAAATTACTTTGTATGTTCCATCATTTGAAGTAATCAATTTACTTCCTGAAAAAAGGTTAATTGTAACTAATTCTTCAATCGTTTCTGGAATTGGTGTTACAATTTTTTGATCAGTTGCAATTCCTGGTTGTAATTTTATAGGTGAAAATGATGTGAGAAATATATCTTCTAAATAAACATCTGCCACATAATGATCATCTTGTAATGTCGTTGATTGAAGCCAATACCTAGCTGTTTCGCCATCATCATTAGTTGTTGTTCGCCTTAATTCGGAATTATCGTTGGATTTTAGCACTACTGTGGCTCCTCTAATTGGAATTTCGCCATTTTTATAAAATATCTGAAATTGTAAACCTCCAGATAAGGGAATGTTGATTGTAATTTTTTCAGGATTGTCTTTTAGCTGAACATATCCTACATCAGCATACATTCCATCGGCATAAACTTCAATTTTATATCTATGATTTATGGGAACTATGATGAAATCTGAATTACTGCTAAGTTTGTTTTCTAAAATTGGTTCTTTCTGAAAATCTTGATAAACTAAAATTTTCATTGAACTATAATCTGCTAAATCTCCGTTGGTATATTTTACATCAATTTCTATAGTTTGATTTTCTTCTGCATATACATTTTGAAAGCAAATTACAATCCCAATCATAAATATGAATAAAAATACTGATGAAATTTTATTCACGTTTACTTTACACTCCAATTCTTTTTGCGCTTGTCCAAGTAGCTTTTTTATTTCTTAATTGTTCTATAATTGCTTTTAGTAGCAAAAAGTCTATAATTTGCTTGAATCCATACACTAAGAATATTGTATACCACAACAATTTTGGATCTTCTTCATCTATTCTTAATGCCAAGGCAGTCATCAAAAAGTGAACCACTATGAAAATTAGTGAAATTTGTAAAATATACAACCCATCTCCCAAAATAACTCCCATGATGGCGTTTGCTGTGGCAATAAATCCAATTATTGGAGTTACCACCATGCCTAAGAACAGATAAGGTAATGACAATCTTTGCAAATAACCAAATCTAGGATTTGTTAGTGCATCTGAATGCCTTTTTAGAACTTGTATGTTTCCTCTATACCATCTCTTCCTTTGTGCAACAAAATCTTTCAACGTGTTTGGTGCTTCCGTATATGCTGTAGCTTTACTACTTCCTTGTGTAATCAACCCTGCTTTGAGTAGCTTTATTGTTTGATCAAAGTCTTCTACAATGGTATCTTTTCCATAAGCTCCAGCTTCTAACAAAAATGATTTTCTAAATGCGCCTAATGCTCCTGGAACTATGGTGATTGAACCAAATATGTCAAATGCCCTTCTTATAATTTGAATTCCTGTAATGTATTCTAAAGCTTGACATTTTGTCAACAGATTCATTCTATTTCTAACTTTGATGTTTCCAGCCACAGCTGCCACATGGTCATTCACTTCAAATCCTTTTACAATTTCTTTTAAAGAATTTCTCCCAATGATGGTATCTGCATCAACAATTACGATGATTTCTCCTTTAGCATACACCATGCCGTAATTTAGCGCCGTAGATTTACCACCATTTTCTTTATGTAATATGCGGATTTGATTTTTGTATCTAGATGCTACAGATAATGTAGAATCTTTACTGCCATCATCAACAAAAATTATTTCTTTATTTGGATATTTTGTTTCTAACAATCCTTCAATCGTATTTGCAATGACTTTTTCTTCATTATATGCAGGAATTATAATTGAAATTTTTGGAAATGATTTAACATCTTTTTGTGTATCTTCTCTATACTTACTTACAACAGCCATGGGAACAAACAACATTGTAGACCAAAATGATATAGTTAATGCCCATAACAAAATTATCCTTACTGGAGATTCCAATAATGTATATCCTTCATATGCAATCATTGTACCTATGATAAAAGGCGAACCTAAAAGAAATACAAGAAACACAGATGGCGCTCGTTTAGCTGATACATTTTTTGAGTATAGTTTGCCTGTTGCCCCCACCACATGATACAATGTAATTATCCCACCAATCCCCATAGCAATCATGCTGAGTGGACCTAAAATGAAAAAAACACTGGTTACAAGAAACACGACAATTGTAACTGTTAATCCAACTTGAATCAAATCGAGTTTATTTTTTGAAATTTTTATATTTTCAGTAATTTTTGGTTTATTTTTATTTAAAATTGGTTTTGCACAAAATTCATGATACCAATTATTTTGAAATCTTGAGGATTTTTCATCAAGTTTGATATCTGTTTTACATGAATTACATTTTATCATTTTTGGATTTAAGAAAATAGATTTGTTCTTTTTTTGAATTATTTTATTTTTTTTAATTGTATCATCATAAATATTTGAAATTTTTAAATCTAGAATTCTCTCCAAATAGTTTTTATCTGAATTTGTAATCTCTCTGTTTTGCCTGAGTCTTTCTAAGAGGTACTGATTTCTCCCCTCATCTCCTTTTGATTGTTCTATAGCATCTGCTAGTTTTAAAATGATGAAATTTTTGTTCAATTTTAATAATTATTAAAACATGATTTATGATTATATGTTAGTGCGTCATGAAATTTTTCCTTTCAGTCTATTTTTTTGCGCAAAATTATGAAAGAGTGTTTTTATCTAAAATCTTTAGTGTTCCCTATAAATTTCATAATATTCTACAGGATGGCTGAATTGCCTAAAATGATCAACTTCTCTCCAAAATTTCTCTTCATCAATATTTTTGCCTTTATCAATCCAAACATTTAGGATTTTTTGCATAAACATCTGAGTACTGTTATCAATTTGAGGCCTAACTCCATTTCTTTTTCAATTCTATCTCTTTCTTCCTTGAATTTTTTTAATAATCCTTTGAGATGATTTCCATTCATTTGTGCTATTTTCTCTTTTTTTGCCAATTGAATATCTTTTTTAAAATTGGATAAAAAACCCACATGTTTTTCATTGATTCTAAGATTAAAGAGTTACAAAAACAATGATGAATGCAACTAAAACAATTGCTATAGATATTTTCATAAATGATGACATATCTTTGATCAAATTATCGTGTATTGTTGTGGTTTTAAGTATTATATTTTTGGCAAATTTCCTGTTTTACCCAAATTTGATTTACAAACTTTACAGTAAAGTCTTATCTCCTTTGATGGGAATTCTGTTCCACAATTTTTACATATAAAAAATTTCTCATCAGCCATGTTTTTATTAATCATATAATGAACTTAAGAGTATTGATGTATCCTTTCAATTGCTTATTTTGTAAAATTATCTTGCAGGTCTTTTAAAGCCTGGTTTTATTATGCAGTTGGATGCAGAAGACTTTAGAAACTTTCTATCATGCATTTCACTTTTTGTTTTATCGTCATTTGATATTTCTTCAATTTTGTAAATTCTTTCGAGTGTTTTTGATGTTTTATTATTAATTGAAGGGAGGATGTTCAATGGTGAAATTTTCTTTTTGTTTTTATTTCTTGGTTTATCAGGATCCGTTGGATTTTTTTGAGTCCATGTGATGTTTTTGACATCTGTTGAAGATGACATTTCTTTATTGTAGTCACCCAAAGATTTTACCATAATTTACTATGAAACGTTCAAAACATAAGCGTATTGATTTGCTTTCACGTTATTTTCTGTTTTGATGAACTTTGTTGATTATTGATTGCATACAGTCGTGACAAATTACTGATTTTTCAGTCATTTTACGTATTGATTCGTGGTTTTGTAATTCTGAATCATGTGTTGCAGCAATGATCGTTTTATTACTCCATACTTCAAAATCTTTTTTCTCTTTTGAGCAAACAACACAATTCATGATTTTTAGAATTTTCATGTGGACTTAAGCATGTTGATAATTCTCAAAAAAGTTTAGAATTTAATTAATTAGGAACTACTGAACCAACTAAAATGATATTATTGATTTTTAACTGTGTCTTTCCATCCTGTAGTTTCAAACGAAGCAATATTGAAGAAGAAGAGTTCCTAAAGCATTTGAGCGTACATCATGATGAAATGCTAGATATTTCAAAAAAAGAAAATATCTCCATTAAAGCAGTAGAGATGATGACCTCCAACTCCAAAACGTTCATCAATTCTGGTTAATCTCAATACCGATTTATCTGAATCTGGAATAATGGATATGTTTAATTCAAAACACCTTTGTCGTCTTTGGTATCTGATTCAATTAATGCCTTGATCTGGGATGTGTTATCGCAGTTTTTTCTAAACCACACATTGTGTTGTAAAATTCTAACCATGCCTTCTCTCTTGGGACTATTTGGATCTTTGGGATGTTTTGTCAGTATTATGGCTTTTACTTTATTCTTACATGTTGTACAATAGACAAAAACTTCTTCCATATTTTATGATGAAAATCCCAGTTAAAATAAAGTTCCCTGTTTGGATATTTTATATTTTAGAGTTTAGAATACTGTTACCTGCCTGTAACATACATGATATACAATATCGATGAAACAATAATTGAAACGCCAACAATTATGAATCCTTCTTTTTTTGAAAAAACACTTGCTCTAAAACTCATAGATTTTTTACGAGAATTACAAACTTAAGGATTATGAAGTTAAAAATTTCATTTTTAAATGTACGATGAAATATTCCAATCCTAGGTAAATACCCAACAATCGTGTTCTGGCGTGTCTGATTTTCCATATCTTTCATGGAATTTAGGTCTTGTAATTAGGTAGTTTCTGAATTGTTCTTTTTTTATTGCCATTTGTAAATCAATTACTGTCCTTTCTTCCTTTATCATTTTTTTCATTCTTTGTTCAGGGGTTCGTATCTCTGACATGACTATCTCTGTATCTTGTATTGCCAGATACCACTTAAGATTATGACTGTTTCAATTATTACAAGTTTTATTTCATGCCTTTTTCTAATTTAATTTTTCGAATCACATCTCTAACTAATTCTTCATCTTTGATGACTAATTCTTGTATTTTTTTCTCATATTCTTCATCGCCCCATTTTTCTAAATTGAACATTTCTTTCACTAATTTTACGATTTCAGATTTATTTCTCTGATGATCCCGTTTTGCTATTTCTGAACCTTCCACTAATTTCTTGTAAGAATTATGAACTTAAGGATTCTGGATTACACTAATCTAAATAAATGGGTCCAACACATCAAATTTGTGAAGAAAGTCTTTGTTAACGGGTATGGCTCTATTGGAAGTAGAATTGTTTCATTTCTAAAAGATGATCCTGAAATTACTGTTGTAGGTGTTGGAAAATATTCCCCTGATAATAAAGTAAATGAAGCAATAAAGAAAGGAATTGATGTATATGTTCCAGAATCTAAATTAGATGAATTTTCAAATTATAAAATTTCAGGTTCTATTGAATCAGCATTAGATAAATCTGATTTTGTTATTGATGCGGCCCCTGGTGGACATGGTTATAAAAATAAAAAATCCCTTTATGAGCCAAAAAATATTCCTGCAATTTATCAGGGTGGAGAATCTACGATTGGTTCTGAAGCCGTATCTGATTTATTATTTAGCTCTAGAGCAAACTATGATCAAGCATTAGGAAAATACCATGTAATGCAAGGGAGTTGTAATGTTACAGGGATGGGGAAAATATTGGAGCCTTTGCGTGATAAATTCGGTGATCAATTAGTAAGATTTGATGTTACTCTTGTAAGACGATGGGCAGATATTGAACAAACTGAAAAAAAACTCTCAGACACCATTGAAATGACTGAAAAACCACACCATGGTGATGATGTTAAACTGTATTTTGGAAAAGATGCACCCTTGTATGTTCGTGCCATCAAAGTTCCTACCAGACAAATGCACTTACACATAATGGATATCAGATTCAAAGATACGGCACCAAAACCATCAGAAATCCATGAAATATTTGCAAATGAATTTGGAGTTGCAACATTATGGACTGCAAAGGGGACCAAAGATGTGCGAGATTGTGCGCAAAATATGGGCTTTAATTTTACAGATACCAACATGATCCATATTCATGCAAATATGACTACATCTATTGGCGACACAGTACAAATGATGTATTCTGATGATCAAACTGGAATTGTCATTCCTGAAAATCACATGCTTATGCAAGCAATGTTGTTTCAAAAATCTTACAAAGATGCATTTGCTCACACTGAATCTATATTTCACATGATGGAGAAAAAACAAAAACTACAAGAATATTTCAGTAAAAAATAATCTTATTTTTTAATTCTCTCTATTCTTATTTTTTCTGGAATGTTTTTTGTTACTTTTTCAACAACTATTCTTACGTTGTCAATCTCTAGTTTATCTCCCTCTTGCGGAATATCTTGTAATCTTTCATGAAGTAAACCGTTTAATTTACTATAATCGTCACCTTCGGGTAATTCGGATTTGAAAATTTTATTGATCTTTTCAATTTCAATTTCCCCATCTGTTTCAATTGTATCTTTATCAATCACATAATGATCTGCCTTGGGAGTTGCATCAGTCTCATCTTCAATGTCGCCAATTATTTCTTCAATGAGATCTTCTAATGTGACTAATCCTTCAACCCCGCCATGCTCATCAATTACGATAGCAAGATGTGTTTTCCTACCTTTCATTTCTTTTAGCAATGAACTTACCATTTTTTCTTGAGATACAAATACTGGCTCTCTTGAAATTTCTTGAAGAGATTTCATTTTACCCTCTGATTCCAACTCTTTTAGAACATCTTTGACATGAATAAACCCAACAATATCGTCATTTGTCTCTCCAAAAATCGGGATTCGTGAATGGACGTTTTGATTGATTAACGGTAATGCTTCAAACAATAACATTTTTGCAGGGAGTATGACCATCTTAGTTCTCGGGGTCATTACAGTTCGAATCACAGTATCATCAAATTCTAATGCACTGTGAACAAGATCACTTTCATCTTTTTCTAATGCTTTATCTGCTAAACCTTGTTCGACAATTCCTTTGATCTCTTCCTCTGTAATTGGGGGTGAGGTGTAACTACTACCAGTTAATTTTACCATGCTTCTTGTAATGATTTCAAACAATTTCACTATTGGCCATAATGCATAACTAAACACAAGCAACACTCGTGCAAACCGTAAAGCAATTTTTGTAGCATTTGCATTACAATATGTTTTTGGCGTAATTTCACCAAAAACTAATATCAGAAATGTCATTATCCCAACTGCGATTCCTAACCCATCATTTCCAAAAATTCTCATTGCAATACTTGTGGCAAATGCTGATGATCCTACATTTACTAGGTTGTTTCCAAGATTTACACTAGACATCATCCATCCAGGATTATGTTTTAATTTGTATAGTGCTTCAGCGCCTTTTACTTTTTGTTTTCTTAGTTGATTCACTTTTGAATTTCTTGTTCCAACTAAAGCAACTTCTAACCCGCTGAAAAATCCAGATAATCCAATAAGAACAGATAGTACTGTAATCTCAATCCATAAATCCACCATCATATTCTCCTTGAAAATACATTAGCCCATTTGTAACAAATACACATTTAGTTTTTTGACACCATCTTTTGGTTGTAATTTTTTTACAAACCATGGATTTAAAGTTAAAGATGAATCTTTCCTGAGGCTAATTAAGGCTAATTTTTAGGTGGAATGGCAAATCTGTTCTCCGGATTTCTGTGGTAATCTACAGGTATCATGGCATCTTTTTGTCTGCCTGTGAGAATTCCTACCACCACATCGTCTTTTTTGATGATTCCTTCGTTAACCAATTTTTTAATTCCCACTACTGTTGCTCCAGATGCCATTTCACAATCAAATCCATTTAATCCAACAACAGACATACCGTCTAGCATTTCAGAATCTGTCACAGTTGTCACTACTCCATTTGTAAATTCTAATGCACGTAAACCCTTCAAAATATTTGCAGGTCTTCCAATTTGAATTGCAGTAGCTTTGGTTTTTGGTCTTAATCCTTCTTTATCTAGATGATCATAATATCTAGAAATTAGTTCTGTGTTTGGATTACCTTTGTTCCATCGTAATTCTTCATTTTCAAATTTACCATTATACAAATCAGATAATGTACTTGCACCTTCAGAATTGATAACTGCAATTCTAGGTATTTTTTTAATCCATCCCCATTCATATAATTCCATTAATGCTTTACCACAGCTAGATGTATTTCCTAAAGCTCCACCAGGATACACAATCCAATCTGGTGCTTCCCATTCCAAATATTCTAAAGCTCGGAATGGAATTGTTTTCTGTCCCTCGATTCTAAATGGATTTATGGAATTTACCGTATATCCATCATGATTTTGTGCATCATCTAATGATTGTTTTAATGCATCATCAAAATTGCCATCTACTTCTACAATTTGTGCTCCAAATTGGTATGCTTGACTAAGTTTACCTGGAGCTATTTGACCTGCAGGGATATACACATCACATTGTATTCCTTCATTTGCTGCAAACATTCCTGCTGCTGCAGAAGTGTTTCCAGTTGATGCACAAACAATTTTCTTTGCACCCACCATTTTTGCATGAGTGACAGCTGTTGCCATCCCATTATCCTTGAATGAACCACTGGGATTGTATCCTTCAGGTTGCAACCATAAATTATTATTTGAAATTCCGATAAATTCTGCAGCTTTTGACATGTGATATGGCTTGGATTGTCTTCCTTCTGCCCCATCTAGAGATACAAGATATTTTGAACACTCTTCGATATTTTCAGTGTCGATTTGACAAAAATTTAACAATTCTCTAAATCGCCACACTCCACTTTCATTGAAAATGCTTCCTTCAGAATTTCGTCTCTGGTAAAAAACTTCTTTGAGTTCTGGGGATGGGATATTTTTATATTTTACATCTAATAGGTGGCCTTTCTCACATTGAACATTTGTATTCTCAATTGGGTATTCCAATCCACATTGTGGATCAATACATTTTAGATATGCGTCACCTTTCATCATAATTACAGATAATCAGTGATAATTTAAAGGAAATACTGTAAACATTGTTTGAGTTGAGCTGTTTTTGCTAAACTTTAGATTGGACGTGTTTTGATTCTATCTGTGGTTACCTATAATGAACATCTAAAGAAAATTCTTTCACAAACTCTTGATTCATACAACAATCTTAAAGAAATTCAAGATAAGCCCGGTGATCTGGATTACATAAAGAAAGAAATGCTAAAAATCAACGGATTCCTCAAAGTGACTACAAATAACATTGACGAATATAAGATAACTTTGTCTGATTTTAAAAAATTAAAAGTGAAATTAGAACATTATTTGGAAAATTATTTTTTTGAAAAGGAGATTGAAACTATGGCCCCCTTATATTCAGATGATATTCACAGAATAAAAAACATGAGATTAAAAATCATTGAAGCGTTGGAAGACAAGCAAATGATAGAAAATATGAGGGATTTGGTAGGAGACCTATGATTAACGGAAAAAAATGCATTTTGTGTGGATGCCGTGATCATAAACTTTTGGGATGTAATCGACACATCTCAAAAAAATGTAGTTGTTATGATGATGAGAATTAATTTTAAAATAGTTATTTTCGTTTAGGGCCTGATCTTTCATGAAAGTTTAAACAACATTTGCATTCTTTTTCACGGCATTCGGCCTCACTATGATGTCCACAAATTCCGCATTCGCAACTATTTGACATGATTTTGATTGTATTATTTAGAATATAATTTATCCCCCAATTTTTTATGAGTTTAAGCTCAAAACAAAACTATTTTTTAGATTTTGTCTTTTTTACTGGTTTATCTTCTAATTCTTTTTTGATTTCATCGGCTTTATGATCTACTGCTTTTATAATTTCTTGAATTATTCCATCCAAATCACTATCTTCAGCTTCTGGTTCTATGGTGCTTGCAATTTCTGTAATGGTATTTGAAATTTCGGAACTTACATCTTCAAAGCTTTCTGGATCTTCATATGCAGCATTGTAAAGATCTTTTAGATTATTTACATGGCCAATTACCTGTTCAGTTAATACTATTTTGTAATCAGTCCCATTCACTGCAAATTCTTTTGAACTCATAATGTTTTTTCAATATCTTTTGTTTATAACGTTTTCATCCAAATTGATCATATGTTGGATGGGTAATCAGAATACTATGTAATCCAGTGCTGAGGCATCACTGATTAGTCTGGTGTGTTTTGAACCTACCACATAACCATTTTTGATATCTTCTGCAGGGATCCATCTATTTGTAGATGAATAGTGTCTTTTTTCAGCTAGTTCTCTTTCGATGGATTCAATATCAAATTCTGCCTCTTCTACCTGCTGTGTTGTAAGATGCTTGATAGTTACCATGATTTTTGTAACTTTTACACGATCACCAAATTTCCATTTTAGAACAGGATTTTCATCTGAGACTTCTAATACTTTGATCTTCATCTGTTTTTTTCCAAATGCATCATAGCTGATCAACATTCTTTCATCCGTAAATTCTTCAAAACTAACTCTTGAATTTACTTCGGCATCTGAAACTGTTTCAAGTAAAGATTCTACATTATTTTCAGAAGATTCTGTATTGTTCTCTTCAGACATACATATACATGACATCTTATCCTTAAAAACGATTTGAAGAATTAATTCAATTTGGCACTAGTTCTCTGTTTAGTTTTAAATGGCATTTTGCACTCTTTGAGAAAAATTTCTTTTCTAGACCCGTCTACTTTTGCAAAAAATTTGCCTTCATATGTACATACACAGTCAGTAATTTCAAGAGATTCATCCCAGATCTTAAAGTATTCTCGTAATTCTCGACTTTCATATATCCCAATTCCTAGTCTCTTTTTTGATAAAAATTTGAATGCCAGCAGGACATTTCTTTTTTTGTAAATATCAAATGTTTTAATCCATGCCAAACATCGTTCAATTTGATCAGCTGGTACGGGTAAGGATGTACTAGTGCCAGATTTTGCTTCAATTGTGAATATTGTGCTATTGTCCGTATTTACAGCCAAAACATCAGGTAGTGCAATGCTAGGAGAACCTAGTCTAAATGCCTTCCAATTATCTGCACCATTGAATCTCTTTACGATTGTATCTTCCCATTGGTACCCCCTCTGTCTGCGTGTTCTTGCGGTTCTTTGATTATTTGTCATTGGTTTTTCATCCTCTTTTTGCTTTGTAACCACTAATGAGGAATATTTTGATCTCACTGGCATTTGTTAGTCTATTAGGTATAGTAAAGCAGGTAATTATACAATAACTGTTGAAATAAGTTATCTTATTGTTTCCTATTAATGATAAATTAAACAAATTCTCTAATGAATGAAACATTGACACTAGGGGAATTTATACAGACAAAACCTGACTGTAAAAAAATTAGTTGTGAAAAGCATGAGAATTTTAGATGCATTTACCAATGCAACATACTCTAAGACATTTAGTGAAATAGTCTCAGAGTATTTCACACTAGGCAAAGACACATGACAAAAAAGGAAAAGAACATGAAAATCATAATGATAAAGAAAAAGGCAAAGGTCGTGAAAAATATGATGATGATTAGATTCTAAGATTTATGTTCAATATGGGTTATTCTTCTAAACGTACCCATTCTTCAACTGGATTTTCTAATTGGCTCCATCTATTTTGAATTTTTTTGAATATGTTTATTTTATTTTTTAACTGAAGCATAAATTCATCATATAACATTTGTATTTAACCACGACGTAGAAATTATACGGAAAATCATGCATTTCAAAAACCCGTGTCAAAGGAGAGAATGACGTCTCGACGCACTTTTCTCTCACTTACACTAATCTAGTATAACGAAATTTGTATTTAAGATCGTATGCATTTCACAATAACCATCATTTTTAGGCTCAGATGATGCTAGATGCCTCCTTGATTTGCAATATGCTAGGATGTGATTCGGAGGCATTTACTCAGGCAATGCACTATTATTTTGAGAAGGGAATCCGACAACCATTTGCAGTGTATCGTGAGATTTTGTAACATCCATGCAAAGATGCTCACAGAAGATGATTGCACCACAAGAGTTCATGTGTTAAATTGAGATAGTTGTCAAGATAAAGGCCAAACACAAGAAAGAATAGATGTATGGACGATAGCCGTTATTAAAATAAAAAGAGAGAGGACTACTAATCCTCATAGTCTGATTCCGAGTCATAGTCATCATCATCGAAATCATTTTCGTCGTCTTTTGCATTGCCAGAATAGCTCATGACGAATGTGAGTTGTAATTCTAAAATATAAACAAGATGAACGATTTATACTAAATTCCAATACGCAAAAACTTCGATCTGTCAAATTGATTTATGACATTCAGGTATCTTTAATCACATTCTCATTATTCCATCATGTATCATATCGAAGATGTACAGAATGGCGTATACCTGCTATTCTGTTTAAGAGGACTAATCACCACTCAATTACTGATTGGTCAGGGTGAGTCAGTGAGGATACATTCCTTTTTTGAGAGAAATGATAAGAAATGATCAAAAATTACCTTATGAATAGTCGAGGTTGCCATACGATAACTCATCAAAATATTATGTAGGTGTCATAATCATCTTAACCTTTTAAAATCTTGAAAATAGATATTTTGTGTAATGGTTGAATCTGAGATAATAATAGAAAAACTCCTAGAACAAAGGAATCTGTATCTAAATACATTGAAGCATTTGGATTTTGAACTAGTGATGGATCCTTCTGAAAATGATATTAAAAATATAGAGAAATTACAAACAATTACAATAGATCAAATTAAAAAAATAGAACAAGAAATTGCTTTTTTGATATCTAAAAATTCTAAAAAAATACAATGAGTTTATCAAACCCAATCATTGTAAAAAATTATGTTGGATGAATTTGTAAAAAATTTGGTTGATCTAAAACAGAATTTTGCCAAAAGTTATCCAGGTAATGCACACATTCAAGAAGTAATCCCCTCGACAATTTCAGAAAAATTCCCATTATCTTTACAACATTTACAACAACTTCACGAATTTGCTCTCAAAAATCCCATCTATTTCAACAATTATCAAGAAGATGTTGAGGGAACAATGTGCACCGTCTATGAGGGGGATATTAACGAATATTGGTTAAACAGCATTAAACACGGTTCTAGTTGTCAGCCATTTTATCCAACGTGGATAATGTCTGCTTATGTTATGACCAGCATTGCTAAGAAATTGGGCTATTCTGAATTGGTAGATATTGGATCAGGCGATGGAAGAATTGCTTTTTGCGGAACTATCATGGGAAAAATATCCCACAGTATTGAAATTGACGATATACTGGTAGGATTACAAGAAACGATTTGTAAATCTACAAATCAGAATTTCAATCCAAAATGTGCTGATGCACTAGAGTTTAATTATTCTCAACTAAAGTTAGATAAACCTGTTTTTTTCATAGGAGGTTTGCCCCAAATGGGTGGAGATGTTTTGGCAACAAGCATCATAGAAAAAATCAACACAATTTCAAATCTTAAAGAAAACACATGTATTGTTTTTGCAGGTACTCATACAAAACGACAATTATCTGGAAATTTAGAAAACGGCGGATGGAGTTCTTTGATTGAAAAACATAATCTAAGAGTAATTGATACTGTATCTCTGCCAACAATTTGGACATTTGATCAAACTGTTGACACACCGTACATATTCACTGAATTCAAATAACTACAAAAAAATAATTTCCTTCTGAAATTCCACATTTGGATATTTTTACAGATTGCCCTACATTTGGAATTTCTAGAATGGTTGCAATTACCCTGAAAGTTTTTTCAAATTCAACTATGCAAAAATATTGCCCATTTTTGCTTGAAAATTCGATAATTTTACCCTCAAAATCCCCTTCTTTTAGAGAAACATTGCCAAAACAGTGATTGCAAAATTCTGCAGGGGGCCATACAATTTTTTTGCATTCATTGCATTCAGGGATGGCAAAAATTCCTTTATTTAATTTAGTTTCAAAACTCATGACTCTAAAACCAACACTGTGGAAGATGTTGCAGCTGCTGACATGTTGTGGATTAATCCCACATTGGCGTTATCTACTTGTCTTTTATTTGCATTTGATTGAAGTTGCTGTACGATTTCTATAGTTTGAGCAATCCCTGTTGCACCTAATGGATGTCCACAACCAATTAATCCTCCTCGAGGATTAACTTTGAAATTGTCAGTACCATGCAATTCTTTTACCATGTCCATCCCATGACCTTCATTTATGAAACCCAGTGATTCTAACGCCATGGGCTCACAAACAGAAAATGCATCATGTATTTCCATTACATCCACATTTTCAATATTTTTCTTTGACATCTTTAATGCTGTTTCACTAGCTTGTTTGGTAGATTCCATAGATGTGAATGAAATATTTTTTGTAAATCCGGCAGAAGTTGTCTTTTGCCCTACCCCTGTTAGCCATACGGGGTTTTCTGAGAATTCTTTTACTTTTTTTTCAGAACCCAAAAGGATTGATGCACTTCCAGTGCAAGGTCTTGAACAATTCAACAGCCTCAGATCATCTGTAAGTTTTTTTGAATTAATCACATCTTCAACTGCGTATGTTTTGTTAGATAATGCATTTGGATTCTCTTTGGCCTGTTTGTGATTTTTTACTGAAACTAGTGCTAGTTGCTCATCTGAAATATTAAATTCACGTTTATAGGATTTTGTGAAAATTGAAGCCCAAAAGATTGGATGTTTGTATTCTCCACGAGAGTTATCCCATTCCAATATGTTTCCAGGACTATCATATCTTTCAGCACCTGTTACCAGTACCAAATCTGCCAGACCAGATGCAATGTAAGCATATGCTGAAACTATGGAATTTGTGCCTGAATTACATAGATTTTCAATAGAATGTGCTATTTTTGGCTGAATTCCAACCATTTCAGATAACACCGGAGAGAGATATTTTGAATTGTTGTTTGTAGAGACCAAAACACCCCCAATATCTGCCCTGTTTATTTTTGAATTATTTTTAAATAATTCTTTTGCAGAATCTAGTAGGATTGATTCTATTTTTTTATCATCTTTTGTAAAAGGAGTTATTCCATATCCTACAATTCCAACTTTATTCATATCATTCATCCAAAAATGTTTTCTTAAATAACTCAAAGGAATCCATTGTACTTCCAATAGGATTAAATTGTAAAATGGGTTGATCAACTCCAATATCTGTAAAATTCTTTAACTGTTTTCTACATTCCTCTGAATCTCCAGATATTGCAAGGGCGTGCAGCATTGTATCTGAAACTAATTCATAATTAGATTTAAATCCTGATTTTTTAAACTCGTCATAAATTTCACCTGCTTCTTTTTGAAATCCATTATCTGATAAAAATTTACGATAAATGTCCCCTACAGAGACATAAAACGCAATAGTTTTTTTTGCACGTAAATTTGCTTCTTCAGAGTTTTCAGAAATACATGTAATTATCTGACATGTAACATCAATCTTTTTCTTTGATTGCATTTTTGATATGGTCTGCCTCATTTCATTTAATGGTCTAAGATAAAATATGACGCCATCTCCCACCTCCCATGCAAGATCAACCATTTTTTTATTGATTGCTGCAAGATAAATTGGAATTTTTGTTCTAGGTGGTTTAATTAGTAATGTAAAATTATTTAATTTAAATATTTGACCATCATAGTTTACTTGTTTTCCAGATAATACAATTCGAATTATCTCCACATATTCTCTCATTCTTTGTAATGGTTTTTCAAATGTGTTGCCATGAAATGATTCAACAATTGGCAAACTACTAGTTCCAAGTCCTAAAACCAACCTGCCACCAGATAACGTATCTACAGTTGCAGCACCCATTGCAATTGTAGAGGGACTTCTAGAATAGATGTTAATTATCGATGATCCTATTTTTTGTTTTTTTGTTTCGGATGAAACTGCTCCTAGCATTGAAAAATTCTCCATCCCCCAGGTTTCAGGCACCCATATTGTGTCCGTGTTTGTGTTTGAGATGATTTCTGAGCATTTTATCACCTCATCTATGGATAATAAAGAACCCAAACTACATGCAACACGCATGAAAGCAGTACATCTTTTGGATATTCTAGTGTATCTGTTTTAGCAATAGGTGAATTTTGATTGAGGCCGAGTATTATCAGAATAGATCAGAATTATAATTATTGAGTCAACAAGTATTCTCAGAAAAAACTGATGAAAAACAAAAATTTTGGGACAATGCAACAAAATATGCTTCAATTAGCAAAGATGAGCGCTTTGTAGAAGAAATAGCATATTGTATGGTCACTTTGCACAGAACCGGAGCATAGTATTCTATATTTTATTTTATTATTTTCTCTACTTCTAGGGAACACTCTTCCATATCTTTGAATGAATCTACAGAATACCATTTCACATTTCTAAATTTTACCATGTGTAGTTTTCCTTTTTTAGCATAATCTGGAAAAACTGTTTTTTCAATATCTCCCTTTACAGGCAAATCTAGTAGTATCTTTTTTTCTAAATGATAAATCCCTGCGTTCATCCATACATCTGAAATTTCTTTCTTTTCTTTGAATTTTATGATTCTATCGTCTTTTGTTTCTAAAATCCCGTATTTCGTTTTCAATTCTATTGATGCAATTGAATTTACTTTTTCAGACAATTTTTTCAAGTCTATGTTGGTTATCGTATCTCCATTTATCACAAAAAATGATTTATCTTTAATCATTTTACCTGCTTTTTTTATTGCACCACCAGTCCCCAAAGGGGTTTTTTCAATAGAGAATTTTATTTTAATCCCAATTTTTTTAGTATTAATGTAATCTTCAATCATCTCTTGTTTGTAACCTGTACAAATGATTACTTCGTCAATTCCAAATTTTTTAAGATATTTCAATTGCCATTCTATGATTGGGATATTTTTGATTGGTACTAGTGGTTTTGGAACATAATCTGTAATTGGCCTTAATCTTTTTCCCCTGCCTCCAGCTAAAATTATTGCTTTCATCTATTTACTAGCAGGTTTTTCTGGTTTTATGTTTTCAGATTTTACAATCTGTTCCATCTTTTTGGCAAATTCATTATAGATTTGTTCTAGTTCTTTTAATGGCATTTCAATTCCCAACATCTTCATATTTTTATTCCAAGATTCTATGTATTTTTCATCATCAAGACCTTTTCCCAAAGTTTCAGCAATAGAATGAATGCCCTCGGTTTTGCCTAGAGCATAAATTGCAATATCTTTGTCAGTTAACATGAATTTTCACTCTCTGTCAGATAGTAATGCAGTTCAGTGTAGCATTCCACACAATAATCTTCAAACTTTGTATGATCACAATCATATACTTTTTTGACATCATTTTCACATTTTGAACAAGTAGGCATTGCTAATCGTTTAAGATTTTTTAATTTTAAGTATGCCTAATCCGATCTGAACTAATCCTGCAACAATCAAGGGGATTGTTTCAGATAGTATGCTACGTCCAGATGCTTCTTCCATGGCATCTGCGTTTCCAATCACTACAGCACCACCTATTATGATCAATACGCCTGCAACAATTATCATGAGTCCAAGAGATTTTGAGGATTCTTTTCTTGAAATAAAATATGCAATAATTGGCAATATCAAAGCTGGAAGTCCCAACCCCATGCCTCTTATTTTATGATCAAATGGAATAAACCCGTCACCACTATCCGAACTATAACCCGCCACAACATCTATTCCATAAACTACCAATAATGCAATTGCAATACCAGTTATGATTAATGCTGGAGTTAAGGCCATGTGAAATTTCGATTTCATCAATTAATAAATCTAATCAGATGATTTTATCACTGTTTTTTGTTTTATTGTCTGTAGTTTTTCTAATAATTCATCAATAGATTCACCATTCATTCCAACAATGTTGATGTGTCCTAATTTTCGTAGAGGTTTTGATATTTTTTTACCGTACATTTTCAAAAACACTCCAGTATCTGAGATATCCAACGGCCCATATTCACCTGTAAACCCCTCACTTCCCAAAATATTATACATTATTGAATTGTGAATTAATTTAGTACTGCCCAAATCCAATCCTAAAATTGCTCTCAAGTGTTGTTCAAATTGAGATGTTTCGCTAGATTGCAATGTATGATGTCCTGAATTATGTACTCTTGGTGCTATTTCATTAATCACCACATCTCCATTTTGAGTTACAAACATCTCTATGCCAAAAATCCCTGCACCTTTTAGCATGCTCATTGTCTGTTCTGCTATTTGTTCTGCTTTTTTTGCAATTTCATCAGAAACTCTAGCGGGAGCAATTGTTTCTCGCAAAATATTTTCTTTATGAATATTTTCAACTAGTGGATATGTTTTGATTTGTCCCTTAGTATTCCTTGAAGCTATAACTGACACCTCCATACTAAAGGGCACAAATTTTTCTAAAAGCAGTGGCTGACCTTTAAAATAATCAAAAGCAGTTTGAATTTCATCTTCAGAATTAATTTTAAAATTTCCTCGCCCATCATATGCATCCCTACGAGCTTTCAACATTGCAGGAAATCCAAATTTTTCCAACCCTGTCTTGACATCATTAATATTTTTTATTTCTATAAATTCGGGAACTGGAATATTGTTTTTATTTAAAAAAGACTTTTGTAAAAATTTATCTTGAATTATTTTCAAAGTTTCAGGCGAAGGATTGATTTGAGCTTTATCTTCGACTGATTTTAAAACATCACTATCTCCAGATTCAATTTCGTAAGTGATAATATCTGATTTATTTGCCAATTCAATAATTGCATCTTTGTCTTTAAAATCAGCAACAATTTGAATTGCGCCAACTTGAGATGCAGGACAATTCTCTGTCGGATCCAATACAATAATTTCAGATATTTCATCTGGCATTTTTTTTGCAGCCTCCGCAATCATCATTCCTAGTTGACCTCCACCGATAATTCCAAGAACTTTTCCCATTACAAATTGTATATCTTTTGGATTAAAAATATCTAATGTTATTTAGAATGACAATTTCAAAATATTCGATAACAGAATTGTTAATTACCTCTAGTTTTTCCTATTATCATGGCATATTCCAAAAAACCTCTTGTAGGGATAATTATGGGATCAAGTTCAGACAGCAGGATTATGCAAGGCGCTGCAGAGATTTTAGATGAGTATAAAATTAAACACGAAGATCAAATCGTATCTGCACATAGAACACCTGCAAGACTAGCAGAATATGCAAAACATGCAGAAGATATGGGATTTAAAATCATTATTGCTGGTGCTGGCGGTGCAGCACATTTGCCTGGAATGATTGCATCACATACAACTATTCCAGTAATTGGAGTGCCAATACTAGTATACAATGATAAAAATCCAAAGAAATCAAACACTACAAAATTTTCAGCCTTTGGAGGATTAGACTCACTGCTATCTATTACTGAGATGCCATCAGGGTCTCCAGTAGTATCTGTTGGAATAAACAAAGCAGGGAATGCAGGAATTTATGCAATGAAAATGCTTGCAAATGAATTTCCAGATTTAAAAAAGAAATTAAAAGAACACAAATCAAATCAGCATAATTCAGTTATGAGGGAATCCAATCAATTGAAAAAAGAAGGTCTTTCAAAATTCGCCAAAAAGAAATTCAAATAGCTAAGTAAGTAACGTGAATTGGATATTTTTCTTTTTCAGTGCATTAATGAGTAATTCAGCTTGTTCTTTTCCTTGCGTTTCTAAACTCAAAGTTACCCCTGCAGAACCTGCACTAATTTCGGAACTTAGTCTGTCATGAACAACTTCAACTATATTGGCATTGGCCAAAGTTATCTCATCAACAATTTCTTTGAATGCTCCAGGTCTATCAGGAAGTAGGATGGATAATTTTAGTAACCTACCCATTGCGGCAAGACCCTTATCCACTATTTGTCCCAGCAGATACATATCCACATTACCTCCGGCCAAAACAGCTACGACTTTTTTACCCACTGCCGGTTTTTTAGATATCAGATAAGCCAAACTTGCAGCACCTGCAGGTTCTACTACAAACTTCATTCGTTCCATTAACAGAAACATTGCTTTTGTTATTTCTATATCGTCTACTAGGACTATTTCATCTATCAGTTCCTTGATGATTGCAAATGTTAATTGTCCTGGAATTCTTACGGATATGCCGTCTGCAATTGTTCTTTCACCTCCACTTGCAGTGATAGAGCCATGTTTAAGAGAATCATACATGGATGGAAATGATTTTGATTGAACACCAATAATTTTGATTTGCGGATTTTTTTCTTTAATGGCAATCAATATTCCAGATGCCAAGCCTCCACCACCTATTGGAACATAGATTTCATCAACGTCTGGCAGGTCATCCAATATCTCAAGCCCTATCACTCCTTGAGCTGCAATTATTTGTGGATCATCAAATGCATGAATCATAGTAGCTCCCGTATCATGAGATATTTCCTTAGCTTTACTTGAAGACTCATCATAATTGATGCCTTCCAGTACGACTTTGGCACCATATCCTCTAGTAGCTGCCACTTTGGCAGGGGATGCATTTTTTGGCATTACAATTGTACATGGTATTTTTTCTAAAGATGATGCAAATGCAACACCCTGTGCATGGTTACCTGCAGATGCTGCAACAACACCATGTTTTTTTTCTTCATCTGATAATGATTTTATTTTAAAATAAGCTCCCCGAATTTTAAACGAACCCGTCTTTTGTCTGAATTCTGCTTTTAGATAAACATCGGATCCTGTTAATTCGCTAAATACAGGCGAATGTATCAGAGGTGTTTTTTTTATCTCATTTCCTCGTAATGCATTTGCTGCCATGATTTCATCATATGTAGGATCCATTGGAAATCATGCTATTGATTAGGCGTATTTTACTTCTTCTACAGAAAAATCACACTTTTGGTCAAATTTTATGCCTGAAATTCAAGTAATCGATAAATACTAAAAAATTCTCATCAAAAGCATATCCCGGGACAGGATCTCCCCTTTGAGAGCACATCTCATTTTCCTGTCTCTTGGATCTTATTATGATAAAATAATTGAATGTAATTCAGATAATCGTTTTAAAATATTTTCTTTTACAGAATCAGATATCTTTCTAGGATCAAACACGCCTTCCCTATTTCCGTTTTTAATAAATTCTAAATCCAATGACAACAAACATCCTTCTTCTCCTGCAACCAATCTCGGGTCATCAATTAACACTGACGATGTTTGATAAGTTTCAAGTAAAAGAGAATCAAGTTCTGAAAACAACTTGTTCTTTTTTTCAGACAATTCTTGAAAATCCACTCCTGCATCTTTTTGAATTTCAGCAAATATTTTTTCGCTAAATTCATCATTTTCATAAAATACCTCAAATAGTTTCTGATGATCAAAATCTTTGTATCCCATTTCTTTTAATTTTTTTAAAACTGTTTGATCACTACTATCAGATAGTTGTTCCTGTTTGCTTTTAGTCAAATCCACAATTTCTGCCAATTCTTTCTGACAATCAATTACACGTTGAATCGGTTTATAATATAATAATACGTGGAATTGTAATGACAAGTGTCCAGATACCAAATAACTCCCTTCCTTAATCTCAAATTTTGTAAAAATTCGTCTAACGTCCTGATTGTTTGTAATTGACACGTCCTGAACGGACCATTCTTTGAGAGAATCATTAATTTTTTGAAAATAATCCGAAATTTTTTTGGGATCAAATGTTTTTTGGTCCGTTATGGTCGAATCCCCCATCATTACTTTGACATCAATCATTTTTGTAAAATCAATCATTTTTGAAAGATATGATTTTTGAACTAATTCGTTTTTTTCATTCAAATTCTGAATAAATTCATTAGATGATCGGGAACCTAATCTCACAGGGAATCTTTAATAATTGGACCCCTTAAACCTTCATCCTTAAATCTAAATAGATTGAACAGGCATTATAATCATGAGCAATTTTGAAATTACTTGTGAACATTGTAATGGGGGAATTATACAATATTACCATGATGGGTATAAAGGCAACAGGGGAAAATGCCCTAATTGTGGAGTAGATTTTCCACTAGAATAAGGATGATTTGAATGTCTGATGAAGATAACAAAATAAAACAAGATTCTGCCAACAATGATCAAACCAACAATGTTGTAGATATGTTACTTAGTAAAAATCCACAACAAACTTTGGATTCTGAAACTATGATTTTAGAAACACAAAAACGTGTTTGGGGGGCATTGAAAAAAGGCTATGAATATTCAGGATTGATAGATGAATCGGATCAATTTTTGAGAAAACATGTTTTTTCAAAATTGGATATGGTTGTGCTTTATGTAGATTTGGTGGGTTCAACTACCATGACATTAGAAATGCCTGAAGAAAAGATTGCAATAATTGTTAGTTCATTTTCCCAAGAGATGGCATCAGTGATTCGTCAACATCATGGATATGTTTTAAAATTTGTAGGGGATGCAGTAATTGGTTATTTTGTTGCAGAAGAGAATGCTCTGATGGTAGCAGATAATGCAGTGAACTGTGCAAAATCAATGATCTCAGTCATACAAAAAGGAATTAATCCAATTCTAAACCAATACGATTATCCTGATTTAATGGTGAAAATTGGAGTGGATTTTGGACAAAACATTGTTGTAAGGTATGGGGCAGATGTAAAAAATTCACATGTTGATTTGATGGGACCTGCTATGAATATTGCAGCTAAAATTCAAAACATGGCAAAACCTAATCAAATTTTAATTGGCAATGATGTATTCCAAAGACTACATCCTACTTCACAAAAAGATTTTGTTCAGATAGTTTGGAAGAAAGATGAATGGAAATATCGTTCTAGAATTACAGGTGAAATTTATAATGTGTTTGAATACAGAGGATGATTTGATTTTTAATTATATTGTAAATTTGTCTGGACATTCCACATGTTCATAATGATGTTCTGTGAATTTTTCCTGAACCACGTAGATTACAATTTTATGTAGATCTTTTTCTTCAATCTCTTTTTTACATCTCAGACATGCTTTTTTCAATTGTTCCATGCGTATCAAGCGATCCAAATTACGAATCTATAAGGATCTGCGATCAGCTCAAATTGAGCTAAAACGCCTGAGAGTTGAGTTAAGGGTATATCAAACGAGTAAAGCAAGCCACAAATATAGCAAATATTGATGATAATTATGATTGACATGGTGACAAACCACCTACGTGACCTTTATGGGTTAAATCCAAACATCCCACATGTTGCATTCCAATTTCCAAGATTGCCACCAGGATTATCCAATCCAATGTTCAAAAATCATGAAAATCCAATGAAGGAGCAATTTTTACGAAATGCTGAAAATATGGCTCAAAAACTCCAAGGTTTTCAACACATGTATCAACAACACGCTGCAGGTTTACTGACAATGAACTCCACTGTCATTCCACCTGGACATCCAGCATATACCAGACAAAATTCTATAGAAACACTTCAAACAGAAAACGATAAACTAATCAAAGAAAACTTGGAATTAAAGAAAAAATTAGATAAAGAAAAAAATTCAAAATAATTACTAGTTCTAAAAATTGCAATTATACAACATCCTTATTAATTTCAAAAATTACGTTAATCATGGTAAAAACTCCTGCAGATAAATGGAAAGACACAGTAGTAAAGTACAGAAAACAATGTCAAAATATTTTAAAAATTTCAGATAGTATCAGATATGCAGGAATTGTAAATGCATATGGCCGAACATTGACTGGGATGATTAAACCAGATCTCAAACCTCTTTTACAATCCGAAGATTTTAAGAATGAACTATTTGTAATATCTACTTTGATTTCGTTAAGAAGAGAATCAGTCAGCACGATTGGAAAACTCGAACATGTTGTTTTACAACATGAAAAAATAACAATTGTAATTCTGCAGAAAAATAATATCACATATTATATTTCGATAAATAAAAAAGAAAAAGACTTAGAAAAGATTATCTCTTTAATTAAAAAGACAATCTAAGCTGGTGTAAATCCTTGATATCCGCCTGTTTGTTCAGCTTTGTCTTCAAAACTTGGCTCAAATAATGAAATAAGATACTCGTCAGGATCTAAAATTACTGCATTTTTTCCTGCATCTCTTTCAACTATATCGCGATGAATTGTGACTCCTTTTGCCTTTAATTCCTCAACGGCGGACTTTACATCCCCAACAAGAAAACCGATAGTAATTCCATTTTCAATAGAACTGCCAATATGTTGTGCAGTTAATGATGCGGGATGTAAACTCAATAAAGCACCAGATGTACCCAAGTCAACCCAGGATCTTCTCTGATTTTTAATGGGAAGTCCAATGATTTCATGGTAAAATTGTAGGGATTTGTCAATATCACTTACAGCTAAAATGACATTGCCTACTTTTTTGATGTTCACAAAGATAATACAATAAAGTTCTTTAAATCAATTGCGTCATTGCACTTCAACCATGGTTTCAGTTCTATCGACTCCGCTTATTCTCTGAATTTGGTTTGCAACCTCTTTTATCTGAATTAGTTCTTTTACATCAATTATGGCAACGGCATCAAATTGACCACTTGTTGGAAATGAATATGAAACAGATGTAATTTTCTTTAACCTGGCGGCAATTAGTTTTTTAGGGGATTTCACCAAAATTATGGCCCTTACCATCCCATGTTGACCTCCACTTCAATCAAGGTTTCAGTTGTCACGATATCTTTGATTTTTTTAAAATCAATTACCATATTGTTAATTTCATCAATATTTCCTTGCAATAATACGCTGATATCTGCTCTTCCAGTTACTATCATAACCTGTTTTACAACCTTGCGTTTTTTCTTTAAGATTTCAACAACAGAGTCTACTTTGCCAGGTTTGACTGTAATCAAACATAGTGCATGCATGTATTCTATATGTTGCCCGAACGGATAAAGATTCCCTAGTCAGAGGATGCTTCTTGTGAACGGGATTCCTCAAGATAGGCTCGACGCTCTTCGTTAACTTTTTCTTGATCAATTACTATATCGTCATCAACTATTACAATTCCTGCATCTCCAGATGGCTCATCGATGTATTTTTTGCTCTTTACTTTGGATTTTCCATCTTTAGTGGATTTTGCTTTAGAGGGTGTTTTCTTTGAGGGTGTTTTCTTTGAGGGTGTTTTCTTCACCGTTTCCTTTTTAGCTTTTTTTTCAGCCATGAATGTCGAAAATCAAGAGATTGGGTGCCTTTTAAAGATTATGCAGAATCAATTTTAGAACAATTTGATCATAAGGTGTCGATCAAATAGGCCATCTGAGTTAACAATTAACGCATGATTCACTTTATCATCAATCAACCTCGATACACTCCATTGGGAGGTGAAGAAAAATAGCAACATTAGCAGATTACCAAATAGCAGGAAACAGCGCATCATTAGCAAAAATTGGAGAGCAATCATTTACAATCACATTTGTGGAAGATTCCAATTATACGCAGGGAGATGTGGTCACACAGGGGGTAAAAATCACCACTAAGGAGATGTTTGAAGTCGATGGGAACAAAATCAATAAATTCCACACTACGCGTGTAGCGATAGTTAATAGATTCAAAAATGAAAAACTTCGAGAAGATGTTAACAAAAATCAGATCCCGCTAGGTCCAGTTAAATGCGTCTCTGAAAAATCAGCGTCTGGAAAAAGTTTCTACAATTTAGTAGATGCATAAATTGTAAATATCATGAAAAGGTTTTCCACCTTCTCTTTATTTTTAAAGAAAAGGGAATAAAATGAAAACCAAATTGAATATGATGAATATCTACTTAACCGTATTGTAATTTTAAAAAATTACGAAAATAAACTACAGTCTTTTTTAAATTTATTGCATTATGATGATGATCAAGTCTCACAAAATGATGATTTAGTGTATTTTCACAACATAGTTCTATTAATGGATAAAATCGAATTGTATCCTTTCAAGGTAAAAGAGTGCCGAGGGCATGATTTGAACAAGCGACAGCCCGGTCTTCAGCCGAGTGCTCTTCCAGGCTGAGCTACCTCGGCACTTAGAAAAAATTGATTATGTTGAGGAATTAAAGTTTGTCTTTTCAGATCTTCCAAGGAATATCATCTATGTTTTTTCGTTTATTTAATAAACGACCCATTACAAAAAATAAATCAGATAATCGATTAAGATATTTTATACAATTAGAGTTAATTTCATCTTTTTCACTCAACAGAACAGTTTGAGATTCTGCACGTCTCACGACGGTTCTTACATAATGTAATTGTGCTGCAGATGGATCTCCTCCAGGCAGTATGAAATTAGTTAATTGTGGCAACTCTAACTCAAATTTGTCAATATGTTGTTCCAATTTTTCTATTATATCTAATGAAACTCTATTTTTAGTATCATTGAGATTGGGATTTGAAAGATCAGCTCCAACTAGAAACAAATCATTTTGAATTTGAGTTAAAATTATTCTTACATCGTCATCCAATGTATTTGCCAAAACTATGCCAAGAGATGCATTTGCCTCATCCACCGTGCCATATGAAACAATTCTCGGGTGGGATTTTCCAATCCTGTAATTTCCTTGCAAACTTGTATTTCCATCATCTCCAGTTTTGGTGTAAATCTTCATAATGTTTTATTTCGGATATTGCTATTATGTTATTCGAATTAAATCATATGAAAATTCATTAGGAGACAAGTCCAAACGCAATATACGTTATGATATTAGATTTTTTTAAAACTGCAGCCAATCTCAAAAAAATTCAAAGAAAGGGGTGGATGGATAAATTATCCATCAGCAATCCCGAATCTGTTGCAGATCATTCGTACTCTATGGCAATAATTGGTATGATCATATCTGATTTAGAAAATTATAATTTTGAAAAAATAATCAAAATGATATTGCTGCATGATTTGGCAGAATCAGAAATAGGCGATTATACCCCAGGACAAATACCAGTGGAGAAAAAGAATGAGTTGGAAAACAATGCATTTTTAAAAATTTTAGAAAATTTACCGGATTCAATAAAATTCCAATATCTCAATATTTGGAAGGAATATCAAGAAAATAATTCACAGGAATCTCAGATTGTTCATCAACTAGATAGATTGGAGATGGCATTGCAGGCAAAAATATATCAAACTGATGGCCATTCTAAAGAAAAATTAAAACCATTTTTTGAATCCGCAGAAAAAGAAATCACCAATCCAAAATTAAAAGAATTATTTAGAGACATCATTAACAATGATTAAAGATGTCAGAAACTGAAAAAGATGAATTAATTGATGCACAAAAACAAGTGATAGGAATTTTATTTGAGGTGATCAAAAGACTGCAAGCTAACAATGACCTAGATGAGGAATATTTTCAAATAATATCAAATGAAACAAAAAATGACATTCGTGTCAATCAAATAATGAGTGAAAGAACAGAAAATGCCAAGATTGTAGGCAGATTATTGGAGAAATTAGAAACCTAGTTTTAACAACCACAGTCATCATCAGAGACAATTCTAAGATGAGCGGTTTGTTGATGTTTATCTTGAACGTAATTTGCAAGATTAACTATTCTAATTCGAGATTCACGGGCGTTCCAATTACCTTCATTTTCAAACCAAAATTCTATTTCATCAAGATCATATCTTTCATTTTTTTCAACTAGTTCTTTGAAAATTAATTTAATTTCATCAATTTCAGATGATGATAATTTAGATTTATCCTCAACCATGGTTGTAATTTCATTTAGTTTAATGATTACATTGTTTGTAAGAGGCATATTTTTCTAATTGATAGATTCTATACAAATCTTTAGAAGCAAAATTGTTATAGCAATCATGACACTGTGAATCATGCAATATTTTCAGGCTTTAAAGTTAGGTCAGAAAAGAGTGGCGTCAGCAAGAGAATACCTCAATACTCTAACTAACGGTAAGGCCATGCCTGCATTGGCACTGGTAGATACCAAATCTAATATCTGGTCGCCAGTTGGAGAAGAAAATCTATATGCATTTGTAGATGAATCTGCAGGTTTTGTATTGACAGATAATAGTGGATATATTCTTGCATTAGTGGATAAAACAGGTTCATCTAAAACAATAGTTCAAGGTGTAACTAAACAGCAAAAAGAGATTCTGGAAAAAACATTTCAGGATGACAATATTCCGAAATTCGAAGGCAAAGTAATCTTACCTGTATAGGCTCAAGAAAAAAACGTAAGCTTTAGTTATGATATAATTTACCAATAGTTGATGAGTAAGTTTTCTCAAGAAATAGAGGTCGGAGGTCACCTGATAGATTCATCAATTTTGACCAAGATCTTTGACAAAATAATGGACTTGCAGGGTGAATTTCAAGTAGAAGAAATCGAGATAGGAAAAAAGAAAAAAGATCAATCATTTGCACGATTATTAATTACAGGCAAAAATCAAAAACATTTAGATGAAATTTTAGAAACAATATACAGATTAGGTGCAGTATCAAAAATACAGCAACAAATTACTTTGAAAAAATCTCCAAAAAACTATGTAATGCCAGATAATTTTTACAGTACCACTAATAATCACACTCAAGTTTTTCATAAGGGCAAGTGGGTCTCAGTGGAAAATATGATGATGGATAAATGCATAGTTGTAAAGGGGAACAGAGCATTTTGTGTTCCAGTAAGAGATGTGAAAAAAAATGATCAAATCATTGTAGGTGAAAAAGGAATTAAAATTACACCCCCAGAACGTCCAAGGGAAGGGGTAAATGTTTTTGAATTTATGGGAAGCTCAAGCTCTAGTGAGAGACCAACACAGCACATAGCAAAGCAAGTTGCCGATGACATTTACAGTACAAAAAAGAAAGGGGGAAAAATTGTAATTGTAGGAGGTCCTGCAATTGTTCATACTGGAGCAGATGATTCAGTAGCTGAATTAATCAGACTAGGATACATTGACGGGGTTTTGGCAGGAAATGCCCTAGCTGTGCATGATATCGAATATGCAACGTTAGGCACATCCCTAGGGATGAATGTCAAGAATGCTACATTGGCATACCACGGGCATAGAAATCATATGGATACTATCAATGCTGTTTTCAAAGCAGGATCAATTTCCAACATGGTAAAGAGTAAAAAACTCACCAAAGGGATAATGTACGAATGTGTAAAAAACAAAATCCCATTTGTTCTAGCTGGCTCCATTAGAGATGATGGACCATTACCTGATGTAATTACAGATGTTGCTCAAGCTCAAAGAGAATACAAAAAAGTTCTCAAAGATGCAAGCATGGTGATAATGATTTCAACTATGCTCCATTCAATTGCAACAGGAAATATGCTTCCAGCAAATGTCAAAGTAATTGTAGTGGATATCAGTCAGCCAACCGTAACTAAACTAATGGATAGAGGCACATGGCAAGCACTAGGAATAGTATCTGATGTGGGGGCATTTTTACCAATGGTTACACAGCAAATTAGAAAAAAGAAATAATCAAGGCATTAATCGCGGATGTAACAATTGCAATCCATCAGAATTTAGATCAATTGGATGAATTTGTTCACTGTGTTTTATTCCCCTCATTTTTGTGACTTGTATTGTTCTCTCCATAGTATCTTCAATTCTAGTATGACGTAGTTGAATGATGCCCGAAGTGACAAACCACTCTAATGGTATTTCATCATTCTCGGAATATTCTGATAGTATCAAACTTGTAACTCCAAAATTCTCCAAGGCCTGAACCATTCCCTGCAACCCCTGCCTCATGTAAAATTTGTCAGAATATTGCATGGCCAAGATAGTAACTGAATCTATAACTACTCTTTTTGCTTCAACTCGCTTTATACTGCTGAGAAGTAATTTTGTCAAATGCTCAAATGGCAGCTGTTCTCCGCGGTATAGGGAATCGTCTTTGCCAATTAATTCATCTTGGATTTTAAACGGTCTTGCATCAATCATGAGGATTTTATCCTGAGATATCAAATTGCCAAAATCCCATCCGTAGGCTTTGCAATCATTTTTTACCTCTTCAATATTTTGAGATAATGTTACATAGATTCCAGGTTCCTCAAAGTCACTTGCACCTGAATATAGAAACTGTAAACCAAATGTGGTCTTGCCACTTCCAGGAGGACCGGAAACGGTTATAGATCTACCAGGTTTCAGTCCACCAGATATCACTGAATCCAATCCTGGAATTCCCGTTTTTACTTTGGAATATGTAGAGTCCATATCTATAGAAAAACTAGAACAAATTTTCTATATAAACAGGAAGACGAGTTTTATTCTAACAAGTAATTTTTTATGAAATTATTACAGATGGATATTCTTGGAACTTGACCATAGAGATTCAAATAACAATTTCATTGAATATACCATTGATTTCGAATTTGTCCACATTGCAAATAATTCTTCAGTAGAATTTGCATTCTTTGTAAAGAATAACATCTCACCATTGTCTTTGAGGATGAAACACAAGTGATTTTCAATGTCATTGCTAAGTTTTTTGATATTCTTTCTTTCCAAATCATCAAAAATGTATGCAGTTTTTTCAGAGCATGCACTTAACAATCTGAATTGTTGTTTTGATTTTACAAAAGATTCCAAGAAATCTCCATGGTATAATTTTAGATAATCTTTTTCAGACCCTAAAATTAAAAATTCGTCATTATAACTATCAGTCATCTCAATAATCTTTGAATGAATTTGGTTTGAACCTTGAAGCATTTGGAATTTTTCCTCTACTTCATCATGTATTGAATCAAATGTAGGGATGTCTTCCCATAATTTAGATAATCCTTCTTCCATTTGTTCTAAAGACTTTACTCGTTCTTTTTCAGAATTCACCAGAATCCAAATTGCTTTATCTAACGGTAATGCAGTAAATTGAATAGGGTGCTGGAACGTTGCAGATACCACTCCTTTGTTTTGTAATGCAGACAACAAATGATACGTTTCAGTTCTAGGGAGTTTTAGAGCCTTGCATACTTCGGGAGCTGTTTTTGCACCATATTTTCCAAGATAAATGAACACCTTGCTTTGGTTTGATGTTAATCCGTATTGTAGTAATTCTGTTTGAACTTTTTCAACAGACAATTTGTACTCATACATCTGGGATTCTGGAGTAGAGTCAAATATCGAAGTTTGTGTTGTTTCTTTTGCCATGTTTTTTCAGGATCCTCCGTTAGAATTAACTAGGGTAAATTGTAGTATAGCTAAATTTGTTAGATCGGATTGATCGTTTTTGTCAGTATTTTGGCATTTGAGATTGGAATATTCAGGCATGATTAGCCATTAAACTCCAATTTTTATCGTGTTTTCTACTGGAATTGCCTTTCCTGTGTAGATCGATTTTAGTGTAAAATTTTCTCTAGTTCCGGCAGATTTTAAGAAGGATATCTCCAAAAGACCTTCTGCTCCCCTAAAGGCAATACATCCCATGTCTTCTTTTAGGCCTTTTTCTATGACAGTGTTTAGTGTAGATAGAGTTCTTTGAAAATTCTCTAATTTACTTTTTAACTCATCCACTGCCTTGAAATACAATTCCAACTCTCCTTTCAAACCAATTCCGTTGTAAACTAGAATTTCATTAAGATCATACCACTTGTCACTGATTCCTTTTTTTCCTTTTTTCTTTCTATCGACTAATTTTTTCAGTTCAGCAGACTTTTCTTTTAATCTCTTGTCATCTGATTTCTTGTCATCTGATTTCTTGTCATCTGATTTCTTGTCATCTGATTTCTTGTCATCTGATTTCTTGTCAGAGGATCCCACCTCAAATTTTGCTTTTAGTGCAAGAAAGTCAGGATCATCTGCAGATAATTTTTCATTAATCCTAATTTTCTCACCCAACATATTGGAATATTCTTGAATCTGATTTTTAGTATCTTCAATTTCTTTTTCCAAATTCACCTTTAGTGAATTGACAGAATTGAATCTCTCAATTAGTTGCTTCAAGATTCCTCATTAATAGGTACAATTGAGGGCAGATTTTCCTTTAGTTGAGACAACGTGCTGAGTTGTTTTGTAGCAGTGCGCAAGAAGGTGATTTTCTCAGTAAGATATGATTTCTGAGTCTTGATTAGTTCTAACAATTGCGGAGTGACATATTCTACAATTTGCGTAATTACTTCAGGAGGATAGTCTGTGAATTTCTTTGTTTCAGTCTTACCGTTTGCTAGCTTGATTATTAATTTTAAATTTGGAAGCATCGTTATTGCAGAATCAGCAGGAAGATTGAAAATTCCAGGATGAACGTTTGTTGAAAAGCCTAAAAATTGTGTAATTACTTGTAAAGCATTGTGCAAGTCATCAATGACATTTGTTTTTTGGTCTTCTAACTCGTAAATTTGGAGTGATTCCTCCATCAGGGTGTTTAGTTGTGTGAGGGTTTTTGCGTTGATATCATTAGGATCTACAGATACTTGTTCTGGAGCTGCCTGTACTTCTGGAGCTGATGCGGTACTATCAGTGGATTCTGCAGATTGCAATGACATTCAAATGCCAAAAGATCACATTAAAAGTTGTGTGTACCTTAATGTTACAGATCTAAAAGCAGGCTCAGATTAGGGATTGCCAGTTATGTGCACCAAACCCAGATTTACTGTTTTCTTGAAAGTCTCTCCTGCCTCATCATACCCTTGTAGATATAGTGCTGCGTCATAGTCACCATTTGGAACTTCACATTCAGGGGCACACCCTGAAATATTTGAATTTGCATCAGGAGGAGCCTGAATTGGCCAAAACTCAATTTCAGCATAATATTGATTTGGAATATACATGCTATCCCGTGCTGTAGAAATTACAGCCTCAGAGACTGACGGAGCAGTAGTTTTATTCACATATTGAGGAGTTGCACCATAAGATGTTGTACCATCCAATGATGTTAAAACCAATCTGGTACCAGGATATGTAAACCAAACTCCTTCAGGACCCTCATTGAATGCCCTATATGTTACCGGTTCACGGGAATCAAATGAAAGGAAAGTAGGCCATCTAGGATTAGGTTCTGGAGTTTGCAGGAATGTAGGTCCGTCAATCAAAGACCACCCAGTTCCAGCAGAATAAGTTGTATCATCAAACATTATGTTGATGGGTAGATTTTGTTCATCGAATCCATTCCAATCTAGAGTTACTTTTAGTCTCTCACCCTTTAGTAAATTAGCAACACTAGTAGAGTGTGCAGTCAAATTGGCAGTAAAGAAAACTATACTGCCACCATTTGCATCTCCGTGATATTTTTGATCAGTGCCATTATTTGTGTCAATATCAATCCAGGACCCCTGATCATCATGATTACCCAATACAACATCTTTGAAAGGCAGTTCAACTTTTGTTAATGGAATTATTTCATGTTCAACAGTAGTTCCACCAGTATTAGTTACCTCTACTTTATAGTGTAGTCGGGTAGCGTTATTTCCATAATTTGTATAATAAAGATCCTCCACCTCATCGGCACCTTCAGCTCCCGTAAACGGAATGCTGTTTACATTGTCATTAGTTCCGCCCCAATGCATTAAAGATGCAATGTCTCCATCAAAGTCAGCACCTTGATTATTTATTACATCGTATCCAATAGACCAATAATCAACATCAACATCATCTTCACCAGGATCACTTTTGGAATTACTGTCCATTAATACACCATCAATGTACAATTTACAACTCATGTGATCATCCCTTACACCAACTACATGATACCATGTATCATCATTGTATATTTTACCATCTCCTCCAGGGGTTTCACAATAAACACTGTATTGATCACCCTCATGCTTGTGCTCAGTCCACCAACCATATCTTATTTCTCCACCACTAGCAGTGTAAAACCCATAGGTTTCCGTGTGGTCATCATCACAGCAGTCTCCTGCTTCTACAAAGGCAACATCATCCTTGTAACCATCATTTTCAATTCTTACCCATACTGCAGTGGCATCTGGATAACCATCAATATCAGTTGCTGATCCACTTACAGACCACTCATCCCAAAAATAATCATTGTCAGCATCATCAAAATGATAATACCCATCACCATCAGGTCCTCCGGTAGCAAAAAATTCAGGGTGACCTCCTTCAGAATTAAATCCATTATTTCCAAGATCATCGTTACTACTTGCAATTTCATTATCAGCCGTATCTCCACACTCAAAACAATCCATCATGAATGCCAAATCAGGTTCAGGGAAACCTAGTGGAACCATGCTAGAATAATAGGTCATAGATACATTATATCCCCCAATTGGAACGATTGTATCGGCAGTCATTGCAGCTGAAAGAAATGACACAGTGTTTCCATTAGGAGATATTGTTTCTCCATCAGCATTTGGAGATGAACCATCCATAGAATATTCACCATTTGGAGTTAATGTTGTGTCTTCATGAAAATACAAAACATCAGTCAAGTCTGAATCAGATTCAGTGAGTCCCAAAGATGTCAGTGCAGAACCGGCATCAGTTGCTAATGGAACTGTTTTAATCCCGACACTAGCTAATGCTTCATTCCCTTTATTTGCATTTGCCAAAGTCACATTAAATAGTTGTAGATCCCCATCGGTGTCACCAGTAATTTGAACTTCATATGTAAAAATAGCAACTTCACCAGGACCTAATGATTCATAGGATGCAGGGGTAGGACCACTGCCTATCATATCATATGTAAGTCCAGCAGATGATTCACCAAGAGTTTGTTTGGTATCATTCATCACCGGTGTTAAATTATACAAGTAATTTCCATTGGACATATTATTTACGACAGTATAGATAAGTGTAGAAGTAAAGGTACTGGGAATAATCGTAGGAGATGCAGTCAGACTCATATACACATTTTCATCAGCCAAAGAATTGACATGGAAGGAATTTACCTCCCCTCTAGAAGATATAACTTTCATGTTGTAACCCTTTGTTGAATCCATTGGAACGTCTATCAGACTGGCAAGATCAATTGTATTGCCTGGCGCAATCTCAGCATCTATAGTATATTTTTGAACGACATCATTTACTCCCTGCTCATCAATCCACAACGTGGTGATTTTTACTGGTATTTCGCCAGTGTTTTTAATCACCCCGTCAAGCTTGTTGGCACCAGTAACATCAATTGAGGATATTTCAAATGCTTCTGATTGTTTGGCGTTCTGTCTTGATTCCTCAGCAATCAATGATTCAGAAAAATTCCCCATCACATCAAGACTGTATGTCACATAGGATAATGCGCCCATAACCACTGCAATCAAAAATACCGTTCCGACTACAGCACTAAGGCCTCTGTGAGTGCTCATGGCGCTATCGCCTGGGAAACAAACTGGTTTCCTCTACCAGTAAAAATTCGTATATCAAGCTCGTCTGCAGATTGCCAAGGATATGTAACATTAAAGGATAAAGAATTTCCAGTTACAATTCCGCCATCAGTGTAACTATATGGGATTGACGTATTGTTGGTTCCAGTGGAATTTGTAACCTGAATGGTCGTTACATTTAATCCCAAGATTCCAATATTTGCAACCGTAACATTTAGATGATTTGTACTCATCGACCCCGCAGGTAATGCAAACCAGATATTTTCATAAAGTAAATCCTCGTTTATCTTGTTCATCCTAGTATCATACACTTGATTCATCTCTTGCTTTTGCTCATTGATGCTTGTTTGAGACCATCCAAGCAACATAACACCCATTATGCTGACTGCAGATAAGATTATCCCGCTAGTTACAATGCTTGCCAATCCTCTATGTCTGCCAATAGTGAATCTAGAGGCAGGATGTTTTCTATTACGCAATGACAATTAAAGAGAAAATTACTGTATTATGACTAGTATGTAAGAAACTGAACTTACACTGTAGGCTGTGCAATGTCTGGATTTTCAGCAGGTTCTGCAGTTTCAGTTATTTCTGGAGAAGGTTCTACAGCGGGTTCTGATACCATCTCAGAGATATTTTCAATTACCGCCTCAGTGGATTCCTCTGCAGATTCAACTGGTGAGCTCCCCATCTCTCCAATTGTATGTGGGGGACATGAAACATTCAGAGTTTTTGAGAGCAAAAAGAACGTTGGGAATAATTCATGATAAATCATGGTGAGAATTTTTGGAACATCATTTTCGTCTTTTTCTAAAATTTCATTTCTCTCTGCAGCATCCCCCTGAATTTTTGCAATTCCCTCAAGGGCCAATCTCACGTTTTTTGGATTAGACAGAGCAGTGAATCCGTACTTGAATACAGATTGATCATCGCTATTGTCTACCTCCTCGATATTTGCCTCGACATCGTATTTGTCCAGTTTTGTAATCTTAGGATCATTCTTACTCATTGCAATGGAGGTAAGCTCAATCTGTGCGTTCACTGTGAATAAATTTGCAGAAAATTCATTATTACAATGTGTATGTAACATCCACACACACATAACAGCATTAAGTATATTCAAGTGTCATAAAGTCATCGTGGAGCAGACAAACAGGCTAATTTCATCAACAGATAGAACAAGGATCAATTCAGATAAAGTGAATCTCTCAGTATCGATTTCAAAGATCAAAAAGAATACCCACGAATTATCAAAATTATATGATTTTAAAAAATACATGGACTCATCAGATATGAATTTCCCTGAAGAGATGGACGAGATGATTCCAAAAGACACTCCGCCATATCTGGATAACGGCGAGCATTATGTTGAGAGGATTGGAAGGGCTCTGAAATTCTTCAAGCAGTGCGCATTGATTGGTCCGAGTGGAACTGGAAAAACTCACATCGTGTACCTTGTTGCAGAACTGGCAGGACTTCCAATGTGGGAGATCAACTGTGGTTTGGCAACATCCGTTTTTGATCTGTTTGGAAGATATGTGGGATTGGGAAAAGAGAACTGGATTGATGGGCTAATTACTGGCTGGTGTAGAAAAGGAGGAATCCTATATCTGGATGAGGCAAACATGATGAAACAAGACGTTGCAACTAAACTCAACCCATTGCTTGACCAGAGAGGTCACATGGTATTGACTGAAAAAGACAGTGAGATTATTCATAGACATAAACACGCATACATGATAATCAGCATGAACCCAGTATCATCTGAATTCGCAGGTACAAAGCCAATCAACGCTGCCATGAGGAGAAGAATGAGTGTTTGGCTAAACTTTGACTACATGAGTGTCGGCGATAACATTGATGAAAAAGAGATCAACATGGTTGCAAAGAAGGGAGGAATCCCAATGGTTGATGCAGAATGCATTGTTAAAGTTGGAGCAAAGCTCAGACAAGAATACAAAATGGGCGATTTGCCATACGGTCCATCAGTTGGAGATTTGGTAAACTGGGCAAAGATTTGCTCTGATGGCATGTCAATAATGGATGGAGGCAATGAAACATTGATTCCGATGACAAGCGATGATCCTGAAGTTCAAGATGAGGTAAGACACATTGTCAAAAAGGTTCTTGAAAGTCATGCGGCATCAAAAAAATAAGAGGCAATCCAATTGAAAGAGAACATTCAAGATTTGGCCCATCAGTTATTTTTTGATATTTCAGGCAGAAAACCAATTGATATCGATACCTTCTTTTTAGATCAGCAGTATTTTCCTCAAATCAATTATGAGCCTAGAATGACTGTGTATCTGCCAATACCAAGAAACATCCAAGGGTTGGAAACAATTCAAGGATGTGCATTTTCAAACCTGGAAACATACCAGCATACAATATTTTCATTATTCCTAGCATCAGTTTGTCACACAGCAGGGCATGCCAAAGTCACAGATTTTAAAAAATATAAGAAATGGATGGAGGGTAAAAACAAAAAACGTGCATTTGAGACATTTGAGTTTATTGAAGACATACGAGTAAATGAATTTCTAAAGAATGATTTTCCAGAATATTATTCTGAAATAATAAAGATGGAGGAATTTTTCAATCAGGTTAACGAGAAAAAGGATCTAGAAGACATAAAGAAAAATTCAAAGAAAATATTTTCAACTACATTCATCTCAGAGATTAAAGATAAAAGAAAACAACTAGAGAAGGAGATTCTAAATCTAGATCCTAAAGACGATGAAGGGTTTACAAAAATAGCAGACATAATTTACGAGTCCTCAAACATTCTAACTGATTACAGATTACCATTTACAGATCATTTCAGCCATCCAAAAAGAATTCAAAAATGGATGGAAAATATCATAATAACTACTGATGGAAATTTTCAAAGTACTGTTGAAAGAATGGGCGAGATATGGTTTGAGCAACTAAAACGCAGAGCCAAAGTCAGGAAAAAATACGGCGGAATCACAGAAGATTTGGAATTTGACAAGATAGATTTTGCTCCAGAGAACATTGGGGAGTACCTTAGATTAAAAAACGCCACTCACTTGTTTTTAAAAAAGATGTCATCTCAGATGAAAATGACCCCTAACATCATGGACGAGGGAATGCCTGAAGACATGGGGTTATTGCAGATGCAGGCAGCCATTCAGGCAGTTGCAGCTCAAAACAACAGCATTCAAATTTTTGAGCAGGATGATTATAGAAGAATCGAGGAAGAATGGGCAATTGTTGTTGACACCAGCAGCAGCATGAGGCTAAAATTTGACGAGATGAAGAAGTTTGCCATTTGCCTTGGGGAGGCAGCAAATGAAGTTAATTCAAAAAATGGCAAATGGGGTTTTTTTACATTTAACAATAATTTTACCATAGTCAAAGATCACTATGAGAATTATGATCAAAACTCAAAATCACGCATTGGCGGGATAGAGATTAAGGGACTGTCATTTATTGCCGATGCTGTAAAGTTATGTTCTAGAATATTAGAAAGAGAAAACATTGAGAGAAGATATATCTTTTTAATTACAGATGGACAAGCCCTTGGATCATATGAAGCAGATAAAAAAATGGAAGAGGCAGTTGAGGAAGCTAGGAAAAAAGGCATTAGTGTGGTGGCAATTGGAATGCCAACAGGAGTCACAAAGATTTTTTCAATGTGCATGCCATATGAAGGATTGAGAAAAACAGTTCAGAAATTTTTAGCCGCATACACACTTCTTGCTGGAGACGATTAGTAAAAAATAAATTCAAAAAATACAATTATGACAAAACCCCAATTTTGGAACATTTGATTTTAGTTTATAAACATTAAATTAAATTCATAACATATTACATGAAAACCAAACTAAGCAAAAAACGTGCAATCAGTACAGTGCTCACGACTGTCATCATATTGGTGTCATCAGTGGTACTTGGTTCAGGTGTTGTTTTGTATGGTACCAGTCTTTTCCAAGGAGGTAGTCAATCAGAAGCAATTTCAGCATCAGGAATCAAAGTGTGGGTACACGGTACAGATTCAAACGGTTTAGCTTGGGGTGCAGCAAAAATCAGAAACACAGGAGACAAAGTTTTATCAATTGATAAAATATCAATTAGAGGATCAGACATACCATTTTCACAATGGTATGCAGATACAACAGTAAATGCAACATTGTTCCAACAGACATTGGTCAATCCAGGTTGGCAAACATCTGGAACTGGCGGATTAATGTTAGATGATGCTACAAATTGTGCAGTCCCTAGTGCAGATCCAGTGATTGAAATTGATTTGACTGGTGAAGACACAGCTAATTCTTCAATATGCGCAGACGCAGCAACAGGTCCAATAGGATTGACACCAGGAGCATCAGCAGTAATATACTACAAGTTGACTAATGGCACACTAACATCGTTAGACTCTGGCAGAGATGTCACAGTCAACATATTTGCTGGTAAAGCAGGCGCACCACAAAGTGTAACCGTAACAGGTGTAGAATAATCAGTCATTATTTCATCACATATGCACATATGAAATCATAAAATGAAATTAAATTTTCAATCCGTGCCTAGTGTGTTAGATACTTTTTACTCTGTAATTCAAAAAAATTACATACGCGACTAGATATCCTATTAACCAAAAATGGAAATAATAAAATGAAAACCAAACTAAGCAAAAAACGTGCAATCAGTACAGTGCTCACGACTGTCATCATATTGGTGTCATCAGTGGTACTTGGTTCAGGTGTTGTTTTGTATGGTACCAGTCTTTTCCAAGGAGGTAGTCAATCAGAAGCAATTTCAGCATCAGGAATCAAAGTGTGGGTACACGGTACAGATTCAAACGGTTTAGCTTGGGGTGCAGCAAAAATCAGAAACACAGGAGACAAAGTTTTATCAATTGATAAAATATCAATTAGAGGATCAGACATACCATTTTCACAATGGTATGCAGATACAACAGTAAATGCAACATTGTTCCAACAGACATTGGTCAATCCAGGTTGGCAAACATCTGGAACTGGCGGATTAATGTTAGATGATGCTACAAATTGTGCAGTCCCTAGTGCAGATCCAGTGATTGAAATTGATTTGACTGGTGAAGACACAGCTAATTCTTCAATATGCGCAGACGCAGCAACAGGTCCAATAGGATTGACACCAGGAGCATCAGCAGTAATATACTACAAGTTGACTAATGGCACACTAACATCGTTAGACTCTGGTGCATCAACTACAGTCAACATATTTGCTGGTAAAGCAGGCGCACCACAAAGTGTAACCGTAACAGGCGTATCCTAGGATAAGGGAATTTTTTTAATTTATCCATAAACCTCTTTTTAATATTTAGAATCAGAAAAAATTGTATGTATTGCAATGTTTCATACTGTTCAATATAACAAAAAATTACCAAGTATGATTGAAAACAATGGGTAAAAAAGAAGAGCAAGGATTAGAGACGTTTCTTAAAAGTGAGTTTCTAAGTGAGTTAAATAATCAAACACCGAAAGGTTCCAAAATCTTAGAAAAGTATCCACTAAAGGCACCATTTAGTTATGCAAATATCATTCAGGACCAAGATACGGGAAGCATATCATACCAAGTGGATGAAACTAAGCTCAATCAATCCGAACTGATAGTGTACAACCAACTTTATCGCTTGATTGAAGAAAATCTAGACTCTCCAGAGAACATTGAAAAAGATTTTGGATTCATGTCATTTGTAAATAAAATTCTAAAAGAGAACGAAAAACTGTTCCAAGACCAGCCACTAGCAAGTATTGAAAAGGTAAAATATTATCTGGAAAGAGACATTGACGGATTTGGAAACATTGATCCACTAATGAATGATCCAAACATAGAAGATGTCAGTTGCAGTGGGATTCTTACACCTATTTACGTGTGGCATAGAAAATACGACAGTATTCCATGTAACATTGATTTTGAAGATGAAAAATTAAATTCATTTGTCTCAAGAATAGTGTTCCGAGCAGGAAAGCATATCAGTTCAGCACATCCTATTTCAGATTTAGCACTGCAAGGAAATCACAGAATTTCAGTATTGTATCAAAAGGAAGTTACCCCAAAAGGAACCAGTTTTACAATAAGAAAGTTCAAGCAAGACCCGTATTCAGTTGTTGACTTAATTTCATTTGGAACAATCAGTGTGGACATTGCAGCATATCTTTGGATGTTAATGGAAGAAAAGATGTCAATAATGGTCATAGGGTCTACAGGCAGTGGAAAGACGACAATACTCAATGCAATTACAGGCCTAGTGAATCCCGATTACAAAATTTTCTCAGTAGAAGACGTATCTGAAATAAACATCAAACATGAAAACTGGTTTAGCCTAGTTTCCAGAGTGGGATTTGGAAATGAGGGAGAGGGAGAAATCGGATTATATGATTTGATCAAATCAGGCGTAAGACACAGACCAGACTATATCATAGTAGGTGAAATTAGAGGTTCAGAGGCATATGTAATGTTCCAGGCTATGGCTACAGGTCACGGAGGATTGTGTACCATGCACGCAGATAGTTTAGAATCAGCAAGTAAAAGATTACAACAAAAACCAATGGACATTCCAGCATCATATATGGCCCTGATGAATTGTGCCATTGTCATTAGAAGAGTAAAAGGACAAGACGGTAAAAGTACTAGAAGGGCAATATCAGTTCAAGAAATTAAAGCATCCGATTCGTTCCACAATTCATTCAAATGGGATCCAAAATCAGATTATTTTATTCCACAGCTAGAAGACAGTGAAATGCTGGGCAGAATTTCCACTCAGACAGGGAAAAGCATGGATGAAATTTTAGAGGAATTTGAAAGACGAAAGATAATTTTGCAGTGGTTAGTTCAAAGAGGCGAAAGGGCATATGACAAAGTAGCAGAAGTTATCGGCAAATATTATAGAGATCCTGAAGCACTGATGAAAAGAATCGAATACGGGGTTTAGCCTTTGTCATTTTTAAAAAAACATGAAGAAAATGACAAGAAAAAGAAATTAAATAAAAAATTAGATGCAGAGATACCCTTTTTCATTACAATAGTGACACTCTTGGCAACGAGTGGTTTTGGGCCATATACGATTTTTCTGAAAATAAAAGATTTGGACTTGTTGCCAAATGTTAGACTGGAATCAATAAAGATTTTAAAGAGAATAGACATTCTTGGTAAAGATCCACTAGTTGTAATGGCGGGGACTAATGAAAGAGGATCAAATTTTGGCGATTTTCTAAATGGGTGGGTGTCAGCTATTCAAAGCGGTGGAGATGTGGTGAATTACCTTACAACAAAAATGAATTCTGCTTTTGAAATATACGAAGCACAACAATCAGAACTGGCAAAAAAAGTAGAGACAGTTATTGAGACATATATGACTATGCAGGTAGTAGTATTGGCAATTTACATCATCGTTACTGCTACATCCACAGGCGGAGTTGGAACTGCACCAGATCCGAATTCCATTGATCCGTTATACATGGTAATCATCATGCCACCAACCGTATCAGTTTTGTTTTGTATTATTGCAGGTAAATTAAACAAAACAAAAGTGAAAGAATTGGATTGGAAAAAAATACTAATATTCGGAATTCCAGGCATACTAGCTGCTTTTGTGATAATTGGATTAAACATACTTCCCGATTATGGATTATACATTTTAGGAATCACATTAATCATATCTGCAATTTGGCCTGCATTGAATTTTAAAAACAGATATCAGTTATCATTGGATGCAGAATCCGGAACTGCACAAATTATGAGAGATGTTGCAGAAGCAAGAAAAGCAGGATTAGGTCCAGAAAAATGTGTAATTAGAACAACAAAGAGAAAAGACTATGGATTATTCAATCCGATTGCAAATGGAATAGCAAACAAACTGGAATGGGGAATGACATTGGACGATATTTTTGGATTTATTAAAAATGAAATTAACAGTTTCCAAATTTTGATCAATTTCAAAGTATTATTTGAGATAATTTCAGCTGGTGGAGGAAATGTAAATACATTAAACACATTGGCAGGAGTTGCAGAAAAAATGCACACCATTGAAAAAACAAAAAGAGAAAATCTAAAACCTTACGTAATGGTAGGGTTTATGCTAATTGCAATAACAGGATTTACCACATTGTTAGTAATTGAATCACTGACAAGCTTAGGTTCACAACTAGAAGAAGACGATATTAAAAGAGAAATACTGGAATCAGAGGCAAAGTCAAGGTTCGGATTATTAGGAATTGCAATACTGGTACAGTCATGGATTTCAGGATTGTTTTTAGGTAAAATTACAACAGGTTCGTACTCTGGCGGATTCATGTATTCGATATTTCTAGTAGGAACATCAATTGGAGCTATATTGGTTATTCAGATGAAAATTTTCAGCGTGTCTGCAATATTCGGATAACTGTATGTATTGTGATGTTTCATACGGATTCATATAACAAAAATAAAGGATTGTAAATCAAGTTGAAATCAATTTTTCTCATATTCTGTGTTCTTTTGAGCTTGTTTGTCGTTCCAGTTCAGGCTCAAAACACATCTGAATTTGGATATCAGCTGCATCCGGAGAAATTGCTTGAAAACACAGAAGGGACATTGCAGATTTTTGTAACATCAAATGACATGATGGTTCCAATGGAAATTGAGAACCTCAAAGCAATAAGTTCAGACAATTCAATAATTCAGATTTTGGGAATAGTTGATGGAAATGATCAATTCACAAAAAATGTCCTCATTAAAGCAAAAAAACCAGGCATTACTAGCATTGCGTTAGCAGCACCAAGTTTTTCATCCAAGGAAATATCTCTCGAGGTCTTCAACAACAACAATCACCCGACACAGTTATTGATGAAAACCACACCTGAGAAATTTCCAATTGACGGGCCAAGACACGGATATGTTGCCATAGAGTTGGCTACAACCGGGGGACTGCCCACACTTGCATCAGAAGATGTCACGATACATCTAGATACGCCTAACAAGGACGTGATAAAACTAAAAGAGTCAGAGGTTGTAATTTCTACTGGAAATTATTACATCATTTCAGAATTTGAAATCACAGGTTCTGGGGATGCAATCATATTTGCAGAAACAGAAGGCATGAAAAAAATTAGCAGCATAGTAAACGTACTTGAAGCCTCAGGTCCTCTCAAATTACAATTATCTGTTTTTCCAGAAAACTTTAACAGTTTTAGTGCAAATACGGGATTTGCAATCATACAACTGTTAGACAGTGAAGGAATTCCTGTTCTAGCTGAAGAAGATATTAATTTTAAATTACAAGTTGAAAATCCAGACGTTTCAGTCAATACCAGCCATGATTTTGAAGAAGTAATTTTTGATAAAACGCAATTAACTATTGAAAAGGGAAGCTATTCAACATTTACAAAATTCTCCCCTAGGCCCAACATTGGCGAGTTTACAGATAAGTTTGAACAGACATACAACATGTACATATCAGCTAACAACATTTTGACTCAGGGGGATTCGTTTAAAATTACTCATGATCAAATAGGGGCATTGGAGGGGGAGGGACCCTCAATTACAAACATCTTGCCATTTCTCACCACAGGAAATGAGGAAATCATAGCAGTAACATACTATGAGACAGATATTGAGGTTTCAAGACAATTGGGATCAAGTGTTCAAGGAACTACAAGCAGACAGCTTGTTTCAGTTACAGTTCCGGTTCAAGCAAAAGATAATCACGAAGTGAATTTTTCTTCATCTGAATCAGATGTAGTGAATCCGATTAACCCCATAATGAAGAAAGGTCAAAATGCCGTAATGGTTTATGGAAAAACAGGCACCATTGCATCAGATGATTCCATAATTTTTTACATTACAGATAATGAAGGAGTAAAAACGGTTACAGGAAATGCAATAGGTCCAGTCAAGGACGATATTTCACTCACAGTTGAACCTCTAGTACCGATGATTTTAGCACAGAGTCAATTCCCAGTATTAGCATATCTTGATGAAGGTACGGGAGACGAAGAGGAAGTCACAGCAACCGATGAGGATGAAGAGGAAGATCCAAGACTTGGAGTGACGCCATTTATCGAAGATGCAGTTCTTACTTTTTCAGCAAATGACGAGGTGGAGACAGACTCTTTATCGATAAAAAAGAATCAACCGTATGCAATAATGGATATGATGTCAAATGCAGTTGGAACTACTACGCTATCATATCAAATGGCGGGATTTGATGGAACTGTGGGGATTGTGAGCCACACAACTGATCCAGCAGAAATTTATCTGGCATTTCCAAAAAATATCTTGGCAAATTCCAACACTCTAGCTACAGTGCAACTATTAGATTCAGCAGGAAATCCAGTTTACGCAAAGAATGACATTGAGATTAAACTAGTGTCAAATGATGAAAGCGTTTTAAAAATTCCTCCAGAATTGACAATAAAGAAGGGGGAATATTTTACAACATTTGATTTAGAAACAACAGATGAAGGTACGATTGAACTTGCACTACTTTCAGAAGATTTTGCATTATCAAAATATGAAATCAACGTTGTAGATATCAGTCCAGTGTTGTCGCTAAATCTTTTAGGTACAATGAATTGGAATGAAAGAATCGAAGCAAAATTATCAGTGAGTATTCCAGAAATTGAGACATCCCTTTCAGGATTTCAAGTCGAGTGGATTGCAGAAGGCGGGGAAGTCAAAACAATGGATGATGTAACAAACAACGAAGGCATAGCAACACTAAACATCATTGCAAATGATAAAGAACAAGTGACAGTTTCTGCCAAAATATCAGGAAATGGCCTTAGTGAATCAGAAGTAACAGCAACTGCCACCATACTAAACATTCCAATAGTTGAAGAAGTAATTGTTGAGAAATCACCAGGATTACAATTAGACATAGTAACAATTATGTTAATTGTTATCCCAGTAGCAATAGGTGGAGGATTATTTTTATTAAAACGCATGGACAAGTTAGATTTAATCACAGACAGAATTCCAATCGGGGATAAATTCGAAGAGATGAAGGAAAGAATTTCAGATATCCGAAATCGTTAATCATGATAAAAAATGACCAAGAAAAATAAAATTTTTTTAAACAAAATAAGAATAATTTAACAGATGAAAAATGATTGAATCACTAACAAATTATGAAATAATAGGTATCGGATTAGGACTAGTCATGTTAGTCCTAGGATCAGTAATTGATGTTTGGAAAAGAGAGATTCATGATTATTATTGGATTGTTTTTGGAATTGTTGGATTTCTACTAGTATTCATTGATTCAAACATAATTCCAAATCTACTAACAATGGGTTTTGCATTAATAATAGCGCCATTTGTGATACTAGTTTGGAGAATAGGTCTGTTCGGAGGAGCAGATGCGTTTGCTCTAATAGCATTGGCAGTAATTGCCCCAATGGCCACATTTAGTGAAAATCCAGTATCTCCGTTTACTACCTTGTCTAATGCGGCAATTTTATTTGTGATTCCATTCTTGATAAACATCTGCAGAAACATCCTAGCAAAGATGCAAGGAGAAAATATTTTTGAAGGATTTGAGGAAACTAAAATTAAAAAAATAATTGCCACATTTATGGGCTACAAATGCAAACAACCAAAATTCGGATTTGCAATTGAAAAGACAGTAAAAGGTAAGAAAAAACTAGATTTGGCCATACATCATGCTGAAAATCAAGAATTCTGTACAACCCCCAACACATGGATTACTCCAGGCATACCCTATTTGCTATTAATTACAGGCGGATTCATCATACAACTATTCTACGGCGATATAATCCTCAGCAGACTGCTAGTCATGTAAATCATGATTTTACCAATTTAATCTGTAATATGCAATAACATACACCCCCTTATGTCATAATTCAATATAACAACTTCAATGACAGTGACTGAGACCGTTGAAGAAGGGATGTTTCAGACAGAAAACCCTATTCATGAACTTAATCGAATGTTAGTCAGATATGATCTTACACCCAATCAAGCCAAAGTATACTTGTTTTTGAGCAAAATAGGAGTAAAAACAGCATCAGAGATTTCCAAGGCACTAAAAATTCCAAGAACCGAAACATACCATCTTTTATCAACACTGCAACAAAAAGGAATCATTTTTTCAGTATTTGGAAAACCAACAAAATTCAATGCGGTTGGATTAGAAGAATCACTGGAAATTTTAGTCAATAATGAAAAAAGCCGAATTAATGAGCTTGAAGCAGGAAAGGATACGCTGATAAAACTGTGGAATATCATTCCAAAATACGGTGAAGAAGACAAAGAATCACAGGACAACAAGTTCCAATCACTTCAAGGAAGAAATTCAATACTGGTCAAATTAGAACAGATGATCAAAGAATCCAAAGAAAATATTCTCGTCTTAGGCACTGAGGCAGATTTTAAGAGATTTTACTTTACAGAATTTACTGAATTGTTAAACAAAACAAAATCCGAACTCAGAATCTTGACTGATCATACAACAGATTCACCACATATTTTTGAAAGCGTTCTTCCTAAAAAAGTCAAAAAAATCGAGGATAAAAACAGGGAAGACTTTTGCTTTATAATAAAAGATGATAGTGAAGTGATTTTCTTTATCAGCAATAACAAAGTCAAAGACATGTTGGCAGTATGGACTGATTCCAAAGCATTTGTGACAACATTGAGATCATTATTCAGTTTGATGTGGAAAAAATCACACCACATAGATGAAACAAATGCAGAGTCCTTATTAGGATCAGAAATCACATATGAGCATAGACTAAGGGAAATTGAGCAGGAAAAAATGATTCTAAACTACCTACAAGAAAATTTCCAGATATTAGACAAAGTGAGGGGCAAGAATTGAGTAAAACAGACAAACAAAAAAACAAACTCAAAGAAGAAAGAAAGAGTTTGGAAATTTTAATCATAGACGATAATGAGCAGATAACAAAAATGTTAACCACATTTCTTGAATTAAAAGAACACAAATGCACTGTCGCAAATGATGGCAAAGAAGGACTAAACATAATTAAAGAAAATAGACATGATGTAATTTTATTGGATTTGGCCATGCCTGAATTTGACGGATATTCAGTAATTCAGGATTTGGAAGACAATAATGCATTAAAAGATCATAAAATTATCGTGTTTACTGCATCTACAATCACTCAAGAAGAACTAGATGAACTTGTTACAAGAGGGGTATCATCGTATATTTTAAAACCAATAGATATTGACATTCTTCTTTCAAAACTGGTTGAGACTGCAAATCTATAATCCTTAGAGGCAAAATCAAATGTTACCAATTAAGCATACATTGTTTTTAGTTTCAGGCGTATCAAGTTTCATTATTTTTTACATGGGAATTGTGAATTTTCTGACATCCGTTGATGAATCTACAGGGATGATATTGCTAATATTTTCAGTTTTTGTGGCAACAGGTACATTGCTAGGAACAGTACACATTTCAACTAGCATTACAAAACCCATCCAAAAATTGGCAAAAAACATGTCAGAATTTTCAAAAACAAATAAAATCTCAAATGAAAACCAGGTTAAAACTAATGTAAAAGAGATTTTTGAATTAAATCAAAATTTTGAAAGCATGGGTGAAAAAGTTGAAAAAACAATCAAAGTTCAAAACGAATACGTGCAAAAATTAAAGGACATGGATAGAAAAAAAGTGGAATTTTCATCAATGGTCTCACATGAGTTAAAAACTCCACTAGTTCCAATCTTAGGTTACGTCCAAATGTTACAAAAAGAGGAATTGCTTGGAAAATTAAACGAAGGTCAAAAAGACGCAGTAGATGAAATCTATACATCGACAATTAAACTAGAAAAATTAATCGGAGATATTTTAACGACACAAAAATTAGATTTGGGAAAATTAGTTTTTAATGAAGAAAATATCGACGTTTCAGAGTTACTATATGCATTAATCAAAGAATTTGATCCAATAGCAATTGAGAAAAAAATAGAGATAACTGCAAATTTCAATGAAGATATCCAAATTTTAAGCGACAGGGATAGAATCAATCAGGTTTTTTCTAATTTGATTAAAAATGCAATAGATTACGTTTCTCCAAATACAGGATGCGTTACAATAGGGATGAAAAATGGCTCAAAGGATGTAGAATTTTTTGTTCGAGATAATGGTGTAGGAATTTCAGATGAAAATAAAAAAGAATTATTTAAAAAATTCTATCAAGTGGACACATCATCAAAGAGAAAAAAAGGAGGAAGCGGGCTAGGGTTGGCAATTTGCAAAGGCATCGTAGAGGGTTTAGGAGGCAAAATTTGGGTTGAAAGTGAAGAAAATGTTCAAACAACATTCTTTTTCAAAATTCCAAAAAAACCAATAAAGATCAAAGTAGATAATCTATCAAATGAGAAAATTTAAAATCAAAATTTAACTTTTACGTACAATAAAACTGGATGAATGCTACGCTTCTCTTAAATGAAAAAATCCAATATTTTATTTATTGAATGGAAAATGGTATGAATTTTGTTCTATCGTAATGGTTTTATTTTTAGGGGTAATGTTCAATCCTGCATTTGCAGAAGTAACCAGTATTCAAACTAACGAAAATTTATTTTACAAAGGAGATGACATAGAATTTTCAGGATCTGTTGAAAGAGACTCTACAGGACTAGTGACAATTGTAATTCGCGATATTAATGATGAATTTGTTTTACTAACTCAAGCAACAATCAATCATGATGACACATTTGAAAAAAGTGTAAAAATTGAGAATAGATTCACAGAACATGGCACCTATAGTGCCACAGGGTTCATTCTCAACATGACAAGAGGTGTAACTTCAGAGTTTGACGTTTCATTAAACGGAATTCCAATCCACCACGAGGACAAAATAAACATAGAAAAGGAACAAAGCATCAGCAACTCAGACATCATAATTGATGATGATAAGATAATTGAAGAACCAGGAGATATTTTAAAATTAAGTAAAGCAGATTTTGTAGATTCAAGTAAAGATCCATCATATTATTTGCAGAGATATTATTCTGAACCAGCATACAAGAGTTGGTTTGACCGAAATTATCCAAACATGACAATAGAAGAGGCAGCAGGACATACAGATAGTGCAGGAGAGATAAAATCTACTGTTCAAAATATCATAGACAAAAATATCATTCCAGAAGCACAAGCATCATCCACAACTGAACATCCTCAAGACATTACAGATAATTCAGATATTGCTCAAATAACTTTAGCAATTGCAGGATTAGGCATACTATTTGGAGCAGTGTATGGCGTTAAAAGACAAGTAGATACCAATTCAAGACAAATTTCACTCAACAGAAATACAATTAGAAATAGAATAATTAATACAATAAGAGGTTCAAACCCAAAAACAATAATTCAAACAAGATTAGCGAAAGGAGAAATCACTTTAGAAGAATATGAAATGTTAAAATCAAAATTAAATTAACTAGGAGCAACCAAAGAACTTTTCTTATTTTGATATTCAGACAATGTATTTTTTTTTAAATCTCTAAAGAATTCAGCAATCATATCAATTCCTGCAACTACTTTTGGAGCATTATTCTTTACAAATTCAAGTTTTTCAGAACTAGATTTGGGCGTATTTTTAAGATATTCTTGATAAACTTTGGAACCATCATAATCAACATATGCAATTCTAGCACTAAAATCAGTTCGTTCTAAAACAAGACTGTCTCCACCCACAATTGCAGTATGATAGGGATGGACAATTAGAGATTCAGATAATTTTTGAGACGTGATAATGTTTGCATTTTGTAAATCAGTTGCAAATACATTAAAATCTGCAAGAAGGTAAAATGTAGCATCAGGTTTTGTTGCAGTTACACCTTCAATTGCAGTTAATGCATTGTAAGTGTATTCTCCCATAATTTGATGGATATTTCTAGTGACAGTAAAATAGTCATCCATTTCTTTACTTATTTCAAATCCAGCTACAGCAGCATGTTGAATTGGAGTTGAAACTGCAGTATATTCAGTAGCTAGTATTTTTTTAAATTGTCTTCTCAAATCAACAGCATGTTGGGGAAAAACAACATATCCCAATCTATAACCACCTGCTGCATGAGATTTGGACAATCCATTGGTAACAAAAGTTCCTTCAGGAAAAATTGTTCCCATACTAACAAATTTTGAAAAATCATATGTCGTAAGTGCATAAATTTCATCAGAAATTACAGTTATGTTTTGTTCTCTACAGACATCTGCAATTTCTTCCAATTCCAATTTATCATATAGTAATCCTGTAGGGTTGTTGGGATTATTTAATATCAGAATTTTTTGTCTATCGTGTAATCGTAATGCTAATTTTCTAAGGTTGTTAGGAGATATTTTTTTATTTGCACGAGTGGGTAGCATGTGATAATTTTTTTTCAAAAATCTGATTTGTGGGAGATATCCCAACCATGCAGGGGTTGGCAAAATTACAGTCCCATGTAAGATCTCCAACAGATTAAAAATCAGTTCTTTTGTTCCAGGTCCCACATAGATTCTTTCAGGTGCTATATCCAGCCCAAAATAATGCTTGTTATATTTTGAAATAGCATTTCTTAATTCAGGTATTCCAGGTACCGCCGCATATGCCCCTTTGTCAGCATTTTTGATTAATGCCTCTTGAATCAATTTAGGTACAGGGAAAGGAGATTGTCCAAAAGCAAACCCGTAAAATCCGAAATTACATTCTGAGTGAGGACAGTCCGAGTGAAATTCCTGTAAAAATGTATTTAGTTTTAGATTCTCAGGCATCTCAATGTCTTCTACCTGCTGATCAACTACAAATTTCAATGATATGCCTAAAAGGATTCAAATTATAAATGAACCGTGAAATAGAAAATATCAAAGAGATAGATTTTCTCAGCCTAATTTTTGAACTTCATCCAACACATGTGGATTTTCAAGAGACGACAGATCGCCCAATCCGTTTCCCAATAATTTTGATTTTAATAATCTACGCATGATTTTTCCAGTTCGAGTTTTTGGCAAATCAGATAATTGAAATACTAATTTAGGTTTTGCAATTTTTCCAATTTTTTCAGAGACATAATCAGCTATTTCAGAAATTTGTATTTGCTCAGATTTTTTATCTGCTACAAAAAATACGACTATTGCCTCTCCTGTTATATCGTCTGGGATGGCAATAGATGCAGCATCAGATATTTTTTTATGAGAAATAACAGCATGTTCAATTTCAGCAGTACTCATTCTATGGCCTGACACATTAATCACATCGTCTGTTCTCCCCCGCATATACCAAAGGTTATCTTTGTCAACAAAAACATAATCCCCATGAAACCAAATATTTTCAAATCTAGACCAATAGGTTTCAAGATATTTTTCATCATTATTTAGCAACCCACGAGTCATTGCAGGCCAAGGGGATTTTATAACAAGATATCCGTTTTTTTCTCTGACGGAATTTTGATCATCATCAATCACATCTAAATTCATTCCAGGAACTGGCATGCCAACTGTGGACGGTTTTAATTTCATTCCAGGAAATACAGATAACATTGCACCGCCTATTTCAGTACCGCCAGACAAATTCATGATGGGAATTTTTTTATTTCCAACTTTTTCATACAACCACCACCATGAATCCTCATCAAGTGGCTCTCCAGTGGTGGGAATGTTTTTGATTTTATCTAAAGAAAATAATTTTAAGGGCTCAACATTGTTTTTTTTAAATAATCTTACAGCAGTTGGAGATATTCCAAAAATTGTTGCATCATAGTCAGATAGCATTTTCCATATTCTATCAGATGATGGATAATCTAAAGCACCATCGTAAATTACGGCACTAGACCCCACAGTCAACAAACCATATACGTTCCACACCAACCCTGTAATCCAGCCAATATCGGCAGGCCAAAACAAGACATCTTGTGCCTGAGTATCAATCAAGTATGCGGATTGATAGCCAGCAAATACAGAAAAACCACCATGAGTGTGAATTACACCTTTCGGATTTCCCGTAGTACCCGACGTATACAAAATGAATAATGGATCTTCTGAATCCAGAATTACAGTTTCACAAATCACATCATGAGAAGACACAAGGTCATCATAGAAAATAACATTGTCAGATTCAACATATTTATCCACTCCCTTGTATGGAATTACAATAGTTTTTTCCACCATTGTATTTTCTAATGCTGCATCTACAGACTCTTTTTGTGAAATGGATTTGCCTTTTCTGTAAAAGCCATCAGAAATTATTAGAATTTTAGCATTGCAATCTTTTAATCGTACATGCAATGATTCAGAACTATATCCTGAAAAAATTATAGTTTGAATAGCGCCAATTTTTGCTGCTGCAAGAATTGACAGTATTGCACCCTCCATCATTGGCAAGTATATTGCAACAACATCCCCTTTTCTTACACCTAATGACTTTAATCCATTTGCAAGTTTTGAAACTTTGGAATCAAGTTCAGAGTATGAAATGTGAGATGTTTTACCATCTTCGGATTCAAAATAATATGCAATTTTATCAGGAGTTCTTTTTACAAATTTTTCAACTGAAGATTTATAGATATTTGTTTTTCCATTAACAAACCATTTAGACCATGCAATTCCTTTAGACATATCCAATATTTTTTCATATGGGACATCCCAGACAATTCCAAGGTCCTCATCGACTGATTTCCAAAACCATTCCAAATCATTTTTTGCCCTATCAGATAATTCATCAAAGGAGGACAGATTATGTTTTTTCATAAATTTGTAAATATTGGATTCTTGAATTTGTTTTTCAGTTGGAATAAATTCAAATTCAGACAATGTTTAATTTTTTAAAACTAGGATAGAGTAAAAAGATTTTTTTGTCATGAGATATCAATCCCTAATCTTCGCGCACATGCAATAGCTGCTTTTCCAGCATCTTCATCAATTCCAACCTTCTCCAGTTTTTGAGTCCATTCAGTTTGAGTACCCATTGTATTTTCACGGTAATATTCTCTCAAAATTGTGCCTATTTCGGAATCCAATCGTTTCCTAGTAGCCTCATTCATTCCAGCCTGAAGAATAGTGGCATCAGAAGTTGCCAAAATTTTGATAAACTCTATGTTTTCCAATGACAGTTCAACCATCAAATACCAATCTGTTTTTTCAATAAATTCAAAGTCAATCCAGGGTCGGCCTTCCCTTTGGTTTTCTGCATTACTTTGCCCACCAGATAGTTTATAGTTTGAGGATTGGATTTCGCTTGGTCAACTGCTTGTGATTCTTCGGATATTACCTGGGCAATTATTCCAGACAATTCAGATTCATCTGAGACATTACCAAGATCAAGTTCTGAAATAATAGTAGACAAATCTTTGCCTGATTTTAAAATCTCATGTAAGGCATTTTTGGATGAATTTCTAGAAACTGTTCCAGATTGAATTGCATCAGCAAGATCTCTTAGATGTGTTGAAGTGAATTTTGACGCATCTCGTTTTTCCCTAGTGTCAACGAGCCCCATTAGATCAGTAGTGATAATATTTGCAACCTCTTTAGCATTAGATTCAGTGTGCGCCTCTTCAAACAAATCAGAATAATATTTATCAGAGGACAATACATCAGCAACTTGTTCAGGAATATTATATTTTGAAACATATCTTTCTTTCTTGGAACTGATACTTTCAGGCATTTCAATCTGTAATTTCTTTTGAATTTCAGGATCAATCTTAACCCATGGAATGTCACCTTCTAAGAAATATCTATAGTCAAGTTCTTCTTCTTTAGAACGTGAAGAAACAGTAATCTTTCGTTTGTCATCCCAATGACGGGTTTCTTGAATGATTTCTATGTCTCTAGAATGCAAACTTTCTTGCCGTGTAATTTCAAAATGTACTGCTTTTTCTAAATCATGAAATGAACCAATGTTTTTGATTTCAACTTTTTTACCTCCTTTAATTGAAACATTTGCATCTGCACGCATTGCACCCTCTAAACTAGGGTCTGCAACTCCAAGATTTGCAAGAATGTCAGACAAAATATTGAGGAAATCTCTAACTTCTTTGGGAGTCTCAAAGTCAGGCTCTGTAACAATTTCAACTAAAGGTGTGCCAGCACGATTGTAATCAACTAGAGTAATCTGATTTTTAGACGAACTTCCCTCATAAATTAGCCGTCCTGGATCTTCTTCTAACTGAATTCGTGTAATTCTAATTTTTTTATCACCAATCATCACAGATCCAGTACCACCCACACTGGTATCTCCATAGATATTCAATTGTGTGATTTGGAAATTTTTTGGAGAATCAGGATAAAAATAATTTTTTCTAAAAAATGCAATTTTTTCAGGAGTGGTGCAGTTTAGCGCCATTGCAATTATGGTTGCTTTTTTTACTGCTTCTTGATTTAACCTAGGCAAGCTTCCAGGCAATCCCATACATACAGGACAAATGTTTTCATTAATTTCAAATTCCCTATAGTTTGCCTTGCATGAACAAAACAATTTACTATTCAGGTTAGTTAATTGACAGTGAATTTCCAATCCAATCATCGTCATATTGGTACCTCCGGCAAACTTACAGTTTGCTCTAAAGCATATGCAGCCTGAAGTAGTAATTTATCATTCATGGAATCAGCCATTAATTGAATTCCAATCGGCAATCCGTTTGAATTTGTAAATGGAATAGAAATTGCAGGTTTGCCAGTTAGATTTGCAGTTACTGTATTAATGTCGACTAAGAATAGAGATATTGGATCATCAATCTTTTCACCTAACTTGAATGGTAAAATTGGAACCGTTGGAGATATTAGAAAATCAAATTTCTTAAATGCCTCGTTGATTTCTTTTGTGAGTTTGCTTTTTACTTTTAATGCTTTTAAGAAATATTTTCCGGCATGGCCTGCAGATGGAACAAATCCCCCAAGGATCAGTCTTCGTGTAACTTCAGGGCCAAAATTTCGTCGAGCCTTTGAAATGTACGAATTAAACTCATAACCTTCCACTGGAAAATCATAGCCGTATCTAAGATTATCATATCTTGCAAGATTACTACCAGCTTCTGTTGCAGTAATGGTGTAGTAAGCCGCAACAGAGTATTTTACCATGTCAAGGGAGATTTCCTCACATGTTGCACCCAATCCTTCTAATTTTTTAATAGCATCTTTTGTTGCAGACAGTATTGCCGGATCAATACCTTCCCCTATCATCTCTTTGATAATTCCAATTTTTTTACCTTCAATTCCAGATTCTATTCCTGTAAGATAGTCTTCGTTTTTGTTATCAACTGTAGTATTGTCATTAGAGTCAATTCCAGAAATTAGATTTAACATGAATGCAGCATCTTTTACAGTTCTTGTAAGGGGACCAATTTGTTCAATGCTATTTGCATAAGAAATCAAACCATACCTGCTAATCAAACCATAAGTTGGCTTGTATCCAACTGTCGAGCAAAAACTTGCAGGGTTTCTTACAGAGCCACCAGTGTCTGAACCAAGGGATGTTACACATTCATATGCGCTGACAGAAACAGCGCTACCTCCAGATGAACCGCCAGGAACACATTCAAGATTCCAAGGATTTTTGCTCGGACCGTATGCACTAAACTCAGTTGTAAGACCCATGGCAAATTCATCCATGTTAACTTTGCCAACGAATATTGCATCTTGTTGTTTGAGTTTTGTAATTACAGTTGCATCGTAAGGCGCAATAAAATTCTCAAGCATTTTTGATGCACATGTGGTTTTTGAGTCTTTAATACAGATATTGTCTTTGATTGAAATAGGCATTCCAAAGCAATCTCCAACTTTTTCACCAGATTTTACTTTTTTATCAATCTCTCTAGCTTGATCAATTGCCTTATCATTTATAGATAAAAATGCATGAAGTTTATCATCCACGCTTTGAATTCTATCCATAGTTTTTGCAACAAAATCTTCAGCGGAGATATTTCCAGACTTTACTTCTTGAACAAAGTCAAGGGCGGATATTTTTAGATTCATGAAGACATCTTTGGTGCACGAACGTATGTTCCCCTGTAGTGATTTAATTTTTCAATTAATTTGTCATCAAATGGAATGTATTCATCTTTTCGTAAATTAGAGACGGAGATTTCAGGCATCGAAATTTCTTCAGATTCAACTCCAGCAGAATCTAAAATATCAAAATAATCAATCATTGCATGTACTTTTTCAACATATTCTTTATGATCATCAATGTCTACTCGCATTAATTTTGAAACGTGCTCTATCTCGTCTTCAGTTACCATTTACAACACCTACGGAGTAAGCCTATCCTCATACCCCATTTTACTACCGAGATAGCATATCAATTGGATATTTTCTGCCTGATAATTATCATAAAATTGCTTCATTTTTATCTTAATTTGAAAATAAGATTTCTTTGATATAATGCTAATGATTGATACTGAGTTTGTACAAAGTTTCCTTTACTGGAAATTTAACAAACTCTGATTTTTAGATTCGGAATGTTTATGAATTTTCATATAGTCTTGTAATTCTTCAACAGTAGGACATTTTCCATTTCGCAGTTTAAATGAATATTTAGCTTTTTGAGATTCAATATTTTCTATAATGCCCCAATAGAGTTTAGGATTCAGTGAATCTAAACAATCAGGTCTTTGATACACACCTGTATCATATTGAAGTTTGTAATCGTCATCAAAGTACGGCATTCCAAGATTTGAAATTTGTGAATCTCTTAAAGAAGAAAATAAAGATAGATCATCAAAACACATTGTTTCGCCTGTTTGTAAATTCTTTAAGACATCAGTAATCATTTTTTGTTGTTGTTCTGTCCATCCACCATCAGGAGGAACAGCTGTCTCCATTTTTAATGAACATTCAGGACACAAGCAATCCACACTAGGATCAAATACAACAATTACATAGACACTTTGCACTATATCATTAGAGGAATGTCCATAATCAAAACGCATTTGTAAAAATTCCATACTGGGAGAAACACTTTGCGGAATAGCAGGATTATCTTTAGGAGGGGTAACGAATCGCTTTAATGATTTTGTAAATGCAAGAGTCTTTCCTTTATCGTATTCATCATAGTCAGTATTTTGAATATCTTTAATCTCTTCTTGAATAATAGAATGAGTATAAACTATATTTTGTAATGGATAATCAATTCCTTTTTTTGTAATTTCTTTTCTGGTATAAACAACAGAATCTATTTGGTCGTATCCAGTAAGGGAATATTTGAAAACATTTTCAACTTTGAATTTATTGTTATAGCATTCACCAAAATACCTAATACTGTGCTCAGAAGATCTCTTACCAACTTCCTTCATAAAAACAGCAGAATGCGAGAGCAGATATTTTGATAAATTATAACAATCATCCCAGGTTTGAATTGTTGAGATTTGCTTAATGAGCCAATTTGTGTTTTCATAACTTTCTTTTACAATTTTTCCATCAATCCATCCAGTCAATATAAAATGAAAATGGACACTTAGCCTTGCAGATTCTAAACCTTGTGAGAATCTATATGGATGATCAATGAATACACCACCATCTACATCAAGTTGTTTTAGATGTTTGATTGCTTTTGCTCGTAGTTTTGCTCTCCCCTCTTTTGTAAGATATGGCGATTGTTCTTTATGTGGGACTGATACAATAACATGAGAAAGTATCCTAGATCTATTTTTCTTTAGATAGATTTTTCTATTTTTCTTCAAACTACAAAATACCATCAATCTGTTTGCTATAGATCTTGCCCGTCTTTGAATGGTAGAAGATGCACATTTACGACATCCAATGGAATTACAATGCATGATATTTTTTTGAAAATATCCACCACCATGTTGATGCAAATCCCCTTGTTTGCATACACATATCTTCCATTTGCCACAGGAATCTTTACCATTAGAAGCATGACCTGGAAGCAAAACGTCTGAAACTAAATCCTTATCAAATGATTGTGACAGGTTTTTTTCTTCATAAGCATAAAACCCACATTTAGGATCTTTGTGGAATTCTTCTTTATCAGAGCCAACAGTTTTCTCCGAATCAATGTCGTAACGTAGTAATTGTTTAAGTTCCTCAGGAGAATTAGGCATGAGTCTATTTAATGAGTCTGTGAATTGTTTCGTAAGATTTCGTACGCTGTGAGACTCACGACATAGACAGTAGATGTTTTTGCATGAATTACAATCCCCAGATAGGCACGAATTGCAATTAATTTTCAATCCAATTCCCCTATCTTTTTTTCTTTGATTCGATACTTTGAGAATTCAGGTTTTTGATTGCAAATTGTACAGATTGTCCATACATCTTTTTTCTTTAAAGAACCTGTATCGAATTCAACTTGAATGATTTTGGGGTTGTTATCTTTGCAAGTAAATGGAGTCATCTCTATTATAGAATGTACGATTTTTGAGTAGAGCTAGAAACAACGATGAATCAGAATAATCATGCCTAGATCTAGGCATGAAAAAATTATTGTAACTTTTTTGCTTAGTGGTTATTGAACTAATTATATGATTCTTTATTAGAACTAATTACACAAATCTTATCATTTTAAAACTTGCAAGAGTGAAAATTACAAATCACAATTGCAATCCATGCAATAGAGATTTCCGTTTGAATCTCGATCACGCATTTGTTTGGGATGATTGCATTTTGGGATAATATTCGATCTGACTTTTTGCAGTGCAATTATTTCACTTTGCATGTTTTCTGCAATGCTTTTTGCAAGAAACTGTACACAGTCAAAGCCTTGATTCCAAGGTTTTGCAGAATCTACCATGCCTTTGGCTAGTTTTGTCTCTTGTTCTATTAGCAGGTCTATGATTTTGATTGCTTTTTGAAGAGTCATTAAAAGTAATTGTGATTAGTTGTTGTAAAGTACTCAGAAAATTATTTTAGAAATGCATGTTTTTTTTCTAAAACATAGCCATCGGATGTTTTTCTGAATAAAGGTGATTTTTGTAAAACCGAACTAAGCGTTTTTTCAGGAGTTTTACCTGTAGATTTTTTATATTTTGAAATCTCTTCAAATAGATCAATTACATGCATTGGTCTATTTTTTCTAGATAAGATCTTTATCGCTAATCCGATATATGTAGTCGATAAAGTTTTTTTGTTTGGACCAAATGGTCTGGTCATAACAATATCTTAAAATCCTAGCATAAAAATATTTTAATCATCATAATATGTGGCAATTGTTTTCTTGTTAGGTCCCAATTTTATGATTTTATATCTAATAAGATATAAAAAATCTTCTAATTAGGGTTTAATTTTCTAAAGATGGAAATGGATACAATTAATTTTGATTTAGATGGTTATCTAAAAGAATCAAAATTAGATAGATTCAAAAAAAATGCAGAGACATGGAGAATTGAAGAGTCCTCTAAAAAATTACAATATTTTACACATGGTTTTTTTAGATATTATGGAAAATTCCCTCCTCCTGTAGCATCAAGATTTCTTGAAGAATATCATAAAAAATCTGACGAATTAGTTTTAGATCCAATGGTGGGAAGTGGAACAACTCTAGTTGAGGCCAGTCTTAGGAATGTAGATGCTGTAGGATTAGATGTAAATGAATTATCAGTTATGTTATCTAAAGTAAAAACAACATACATTCCTCCAAAAAAAATTAAAGACTGTATTATAGAATTTGAAAAATTTACAAGTAAAAAAATTGGAAAAATTAAACAGTTTGTTCCAGATGATAAATATCTGGATCATTGGTTTCATAACAAAAATATTTCCGAATTAGCAAATATCCGTAAATTCATCGAATCACGCCCAATTGATCCTAAAATTTCAAATTTACTCAGAGTCGGACTAGCCTCCATAATCAGAAATGTATCCAGAGCAAGCAAAGCGATGGGAAGAATGTTCTTGGATCCTGCACTTGAAGAAGTGGACACATATCAAATGTATGTTAAAAAAATTTCCAAATATGCTGAAGTGATGGAAAACTGGGAAAGCAAGAAAAAAACTCAAAAAGTATATTTGAAAAATGCAAAAAATATTCCACTTGAAGACAATTCTGTTGGTATGACTATATGCCATCCACCATATTACAATTTATACAAATATTCTAGTATTTTCAAATTTGAAATGTTGTGGAGTGGTTTTGATTATTCTGGAACCAAGAAAAATGAAATTTTTGAAGGTTTCAAGATAGGTAAATCTGAATTGGTACCTCGATATCTTAATGATATGAATGAAATTTTAAATGAGATTTGCAGAGTTATGAAAGAGAGAAGATATTGTGTATTGATGATGGGAGATGCAGTAATAAAAGAAAAAAGACTCAATACAACTTCATTATTACTAGAAAATCTAAAAAAATTTGATGTTGAAAAAATCATCATAAGAATTCCAAAGTATACAGAAGCATCATATGCTGCATCTCAGAGAAGAGGAAAACAAAATGTAGGAGTAAATATACCAGATCACTTAGTGATATTAAAAAAGAAATGAATGTGAAAAATCCTCCTAAAAAAATCCCTATTGCACAAAAACATCCAATGCATTATTTGATGCACAAGTATTGGGCTAGAAAACCTCACAATGTAGTACACGATTACATCGATTATTTTACAAAAGAGGGAGATGTAGTAATGGATCCATTTTCTGGAAGTGGGGTTACTGTAATAGAATCTGTGAAATTTAGAAGAAAAGGAATTAGTGTAGATATTAATCCAATTTCTACTCACATCATAGAAGGAACATTAATTCCAATACTAACAATTGATTTTGATGATGCAATAGAGAAAATACAACAGAAAATTGAACCTTTGTTAGAAACAAACTATAGTTTTTGCTGTATCCATTGTGATACAAAATCAAGAATTAACTATACAGCATGGAGTCAGGTCATCACGTGTGATTCTTGTAGTACAAAATTTCCTGTTATTGAGGCTGAAAAAAGCAGTAGAGGTTATTATTGTATAAAATGTAATCACCTCAATAAATCAAAATATTCTATCAATAGGGAAGAAATACCATATGAAATAAAATACGATTGTACAAAATGTAAAAAATCAATTATTCATAAAGTCGATGCAAATCAAATTAAAATAATTCAAAAAATACAAAATAAAAATTCAGATAGAGATTTGACTGGAGATTTAATGTTCAATCCAAGAACGCTAGTAGAGAAAAATATGAGGGTGTCAGATCTATTCACAAAACGCAATTTAATAATATTAAATAAAATAAAAAATGAAATTGAAAAGATTCAAAATAAAAATTTAAAAAAAATAATGTATTTTGTCTTTACATCTTCAGTAGCTCAGTCTAGTAGATTGATTGCATATAGAAAAGGATTGACAACAGGAGGTCCGGCATGGACAATATCTGGATTCTGGATACCTGCAGTAAATATGGAAATTAATCCTTTGAAAAATTTTATCAATAAATCAAAAAAAATTAAATCAGGAAAAAGGATTTTAAGTGAAAAAATAGATGAAATCGGAGTTTCTGAATTTAAAATTGTTAAAAATCAAAAAAACTTAATGAAAAATACAGTATTAAATTTCAATAAATCAATTAATTCAATTACTGATAAAGACATCGATTCCAACAGTGTGGATTATATTTTCACAGATCCGCCATATGGAGATAGTGTTCCTTATCTAGAATACAGTGCATTGTGGGCAAGCTGGTTGGAGAAAAAGTTAGATTATGAAAAAGAAATCATAATCAGTGATAGCCCAGATAGAAAGAAAAATTTAGAAAATTATGATGATTTGATTTCTAAAGCATTTCAAAATTGTTTTAGAATATTAAAAGAAGGATCATGGATGTCGATAACATTTCACAATAGATTTTTGGAAACTTGGAAAGTATTATTGGAATCAATCGAGAATGCAGGTTTTTCATATGTTTCAGCAAATTTTCTAATTCCTGCAGTGATTCCAGCAAAAGCACAACTCTCCAAAGGAAGTCTTGAAGGTGATTTAGTCATGCATTATAGGAAAATTAAGGGTAAAAAATCCAAAAAAATCAAAGATAATGATATTGAATCAAAAATAGTAAAACAAGTCAATGAGGTTTTATCATTTATGGGTGGAAAGGCTAGAGTTAGCCAAATATGGAATTCTATAATTTTTCTATTATTAGAAAATCAATATGGTGAAATCCCTTATGAGAAAATAAAACCAATTTTAATTTCTAAATTTATCGAAAAAAATGGGTTTGTTCAAAATGGTATGAAACTAAAAAAGCAGAGTACCTTTTCAGATTTAGTAAAAAAAATATCTAAAAATAAAAAATATGATGATGAACATAAATTAATAGCAAAAATTTATGAAGAAATTCCAGTCAGACTGGCCCCATCTATTTCAGAGGTAAAAGAAAAAATCAAGGAATCTACTGTAGAATCAAATCCCAGTTTGGAAAAATTCTTCTAGTTTTTTTATTTGATCAGTTTGAGTTTCAGAAACTATTTGAGTTTCTAATGTTAGATCAAAGCCTGATTTTTTTACTATTATAATTATAAAATATGGGAAAACCGATTTGTCTATGAATTTAAAATGTAGTTTCTTTAATTCAGGAATTTTTGAATAAAGAGTATCAGTATACCCAATAACATATCCTGGAATAAAATTTATCATATCAATTGATTTTGCCATTTTTTCGTCACCACTACTTTCAATTAATTTATGTAATCGAGTTTTAATATTTAGAAAAACTTTACATGTTTTTTCAACTTGAAAGTTATTGGTTGCTGAATCAATTAATTTATCAATATTATCTTTAGATTCAATGATTAGTATTTTTGGTTCTAGAGATTCATAATAAAGAATTAAATCTGGCCTAGTTTCTTCTTTCTCAAATCCCGTACCGGATAAACTAGAAACTCCAGGTATTCCAATTCGTTTCCAAGGGCCTGCTGTAGGATTTGAAAACCATTCTTTCCAACCTTTAGATATTGCACTAACAAGAGCAGCTTGATCACAGATAGATTCAGTTGGATTATAGTCTCTCATAATAAACTCCATGTTTTTGGATCTATTGTAAGACCATCGCGAGTAATTATCAAATCAACGTTAGACTCTATAGATTTGACACCTTTGTTGTCAAGTTTCTGATATTTTTTATTAAAAAATTGAGAATATAGTTGGTTTGGATAGTATGTGATCATGTTTCGTTCTTTTTCAGCATTAAATCCAATTGAAAAAATTCTGCTAAATGCAGTCAATTGTCCGGTGAATGGATCTCCTTTAAATGCACGTCCATTTGCATGGATTGAACTGGAAACATAGAGAACCGTTGGGATGTGTATATTGAGAAGGGGTTCAACTTGTTTTCTGATCTTTTTACCAAATACTTTTTCAAAACTATTTAGAAAATCTTCTGTAGAGTCAATAAGAGTAAGAATTTTTTTAGTGGTGCTAATTGCTTTTTTAGAATTATGATCTGGAAAATCATCAACATGAATTTTTGTTTCTTTAATTATTTTTGATTTTTTTTCAACATCGTTTTTATGTTTTGTTTGAGTTATACTCCATGATTTAATTTTAGTAATTTCTTCAGTCCTAATGGTGGAACCTCTCATGGGATGCCAAGCTTTTTTCTGTTCTACTAAAAGTTCTATTTCTTTTACAAACTCATCAAATGATTTTTTGTCATAAGTTTCATGTTTGAATGCTAATGGCCATTTAAAATCATCAGTATATTCTAATTGTATTGAGGACATCATACATTTTTTTGTTAAATACGCGTGTAAGCTTAATTCAGTTAATAGGTTGGAGCCAGGTAATTTATCAGATATTTCTTCATATTGATCTGTTATGAATTTACACATTTCATGATATATTTTCTTAAGTAACGTTTCTAATTCCAATTCTTTAGGATCTTGATTGAGATGTTTTTCTAAAAACCATTTAATTAAAGATTCTAAATGAGATATTGAATTACCAATAGAATAATTTTCGGGTTCGGTTTTGCTACCGTAAAGAAGTGTTAATGAGGGAACCTCATATTGTGAAGTTAAATTTAATGCCAAATACGATGGCCAAATAGATGTAGTTCTAATCCCTCCATCCTTATGCATTCCATATTTTCCAAGTAGATACACAAACGGAATTTTTTCACGAGCTGCATACCATACTCGTTCTAATCTTTGTTGTGATTGATTTCCAGTGGGAACTGCAGAAGTTTCTTCATATGATAAAATAATTTTATCAGTTTTAGGATCATAAATTATACCATCAGGTTTCCCAAAATCTAACAATGTAGAAATTTTTGAAGGAATATTTTTCCATGAAGAATAATATCCGTATACGATGAAATTGATTGTTTGTTTGTTGCTTACAATTGAAAGTGTGGGAACAAACCCATGAATATATGAAATTTTTGAACCCTTGAAAATATGCTGAATTCGTTCTAGAATAAATTCTCCCTCCTTGAAACTATCAGCCCAAATTTCTAATTCCATATTATTTGAATTTGAATCTACCATCCAATTTCTAAACAGATAAGGATTTAATAGTTAATTGCTATCACAGGTATCAATTTTTTTTATTGAAACACTATCTTTTTTATCGATAAAAAAACCAAAATGGTATGAATGAAGGACATAAAAAAGCAAGATTGGTTAAAATTAAAAAAATTATGGCTGACCCGAATTGGGAAACATCCTATGAGAAACAAGCAAAACAAAGAAAAGAAGATTGCACAGACTCAAGAAATAGGATTTAACAGGCCATTTTTGATTAATGAGAACATCAATTCATACATTTTCTTCCACTAAAAGATCTTTTTCTGCTGCACGTCCACAAATTATCGCCAAAATAATCTTATCCATGATCTAAATTTGTCAGTTTTAAAAAACCAATCAGAACCTAGAAAATCATGTATGGTTTGTTCAATATTCTCATTAGAATCTAATTTTTCATATACATCTCTGTAAATCACCATATTTCCTAGTTCTTCAGCAATTTCTTCTACATCTTGAGATTTATTTTCTGGTGTATCTTTAGATAAATCAAAAAAGACTCTTATGACATGATTTGGAAGAGCAGGATGTTTTTTCTTTAGTCGTTCTAAATTTTTTCGTCTACTCCATCTATACAAAAAAGTAATAATTTTAAAATTGCGTCCTTCTCTTACAGTACTAACTTCAATTATAAATGAACATTTCTTAAAAGTAAACAAAAGATCAATTTCTCGAGCCACTTCTGCTTCTGATTTATTGAATTGTGATCGTGAAGATACAAAATCAAATCCAATTTTATCAAGGAAAACTGCAACTTTACGTTCATACTCATCTTCAATTAGTGATATTTTGGAATTCATTTTTATAAATTAGGAACTCCATTTACTTGAGAATTTAATGAAATACTTGGAAGATTCAGATTCCATTTTTTGGTTATGATTTTTTGTATATATCCATATGATTTTTCTTCATCAGGTCTTAATTCTTCTTTATCAGTTTTTGACAATATGCTTTCTAATACATATAATTCAAAATCATGATATTCTTTAATTGCTTTAGTGTCTTTGTTAACAAGATTAAGAATTGCTTCTTTTCCTTTTATAAAATGAGTAACTTGTGTTTCCTCTTTAGAACTAACACTGATATTTCCTGTACGATTGTTTATTCTCACATCATGTTTCTCTCGATTTAAAATTGTACGTGAGAATGAAAGAGGTGAAAAAACATAGGTTTCAGATAGATAATTTGGGGATTCAGACTCTAATTCATCAACAGTATGAATCAATGGAAAAAAATAGAATACTTTTGGCAATTGTGGAAAAAATACAGTGTACATAGCATAATAAAATAATTTTAAATGTTGATCATTTTCCGTATTATTGTTAATTTCAAATCTGTAAATTCCACTCCTATGAGATTTTGCTGCTTTAAATTGAATTCCTGTCATATGATTACTATTAACATTCCCAAAAGAGACATCTAATCCATGTTTTTTTTCATTTCTTATAGTAAATCCATTAGCATATGCATTAGGATTTGTTCGTCTAATTCCTTGTAAAATCTCAGCAGTGAGATTCAATTCCATAGTTTTCTCATTTGTATTCATACTTTCATAAAACTAAATTACCTATTGAACATTACTTTTAAAAATTTCAGATATAGAATATACCAAATCTATAATATTGTCAAATCATATACTAGAGATTGAAATCCTGAATGTCTTTTGTGATAGAATAACATTTGAGGAATTTACGTTATAGTGATTCTTTTTACCCTTGACTTCCATCTTCTTTTTTGTATAATTGCCCTACTTGCCATTTTAAATTCACAGGGTGGAATTGCCCCTTTTCAACAATATTTTCTTCTCTATCGACAAAAGTTTCTCCATCCCAAGTAAATTGAATTGAAAAATGAGTGAAAGATAGTCCTTTTCTAAAACTATGACCTAAATCAAGTGTAGGAGTAAATCCGCCACCTCCAAGTTGGAACTTGTCAAGATTTTTCTTTTTTTCAATAATTGTTTCCAATGCTTGAATATACCGTAAACAATCAGGTAAAACAGGGATCACATTTCTCATAAAATGTTTGAATTCGTTTACTTCATTTTCTTTAATTCCGTAGGAATGATCAGACCATTCAAATTCATATCCCTCAAAATCTAATTGTGGTTGAACATAATAATATGGATAGAACGGCAATGATGTTTTTTCTGAATTTTCCACAAATCCACACAAACAATCTAGAAAATAAAGAATACCCTACAAATCATACAGTCGTTTTTCTTTAGTTGACCGCGGGTTTTTACACATAAAGAGGGAGGATTATCAATGAACTCGTCAACATTTTAATTTCTATTTTCAAAGTCTTTTTCTTGAACCGTTAGGAGCAGTCAAATGGTTGAATTAGACCCTGGACTTGAACCGATAAGACAGTTCCGTAAATAAAATAATAAATTTCATTCATACATGAATAACAAAAATTCATAGAAACAACTTTAGATTAAAACTCAAAAATGAACTTTTTTGAAAATTTTATTCCGTGCCTATAATCGTGGGCGTAACGTGTCCGTTTCGTGTCCGTTCTGTCCGCGATTTTTCCAGATCAAAAGGAGTTAGGACAAACGGACACGGACACCATTTTCCTATATAGGTCTGGCATGTGTCCGTTTGTCCGTTTGAAAAAACTGTTTTTTGGTGACAATAATTTTTTCTATTAAATGAACCAGTTTAAACCGAACACGCATAACATGAAGACCCTGTACGGTTTTAATGAAATTTCATTATGCCTAGTCTTCACTAAAACATGTCAAAAGTATTGTTTTCTGATCCAGCATTGGAACTATGCTTTTTTGTTTTCTTGTCTTGCAATATATGCCATAATTTTTGCATTGTCTTCTTTTATTGATTTTATCTCTATTGTGTTGACTGCCTTTTCCTGGTCTAGTTTGTTTTTGAGTTCTTCCACCTCCTTTGTTAGAACATCTCGCTCTGTATCACCATTGAGATATTTTGTAAATCCACTGAAAATATTCAGAGTGCTTGATGCCTTCATGTATTCTGCTCTGATTTTATTCGGATACAGAATTGCTTCTTTTTCATACGAGTCTCGGGGCATGTGCCCTATCAAATGGTTTGATGCGTATGATGCAACACCGCAAGAGTTCAATGTTGATTTTAACAAATCACGCAGTTCATGAGATACCTTTTCATTTTTGAATCCTGACTTTATCTCAAATGTCTTTTGAATGCCGCTTCTTTCTGCCAGTTTTGTGACTATTTCTGAGACCCATCTGTTTGTGATTGGTTTTAGTTTAGAGTTGAGGAAAATTGCCTGACCTATCTTCATTGGAGAATCAGTCTTTTTGAGCCTCCAATCAAGGGCATTTTGTATTCCAATAATTGCATCCCTGTCTAGGCAGCAAATATGAGGAAATCCTACCTTGATTCTAGTGATGTTTATTGGCACTGGGCATTTCTCCACATCCCATGATTCATGATTATCAGAACCGAACCATTTTACCAATTGGGGAAATGCTTCAAAGTTGAATCTGTCTGCAAATGTAGAGTTGTCCATCCCACCTTGGAATTTACAAATGATTGTACCTTTCTCAACTATGGATGGCTTGCCAGTGGTTAGAATTTGCATCAAGTCATGCAATGTCAAAGTTGAGACACTGTCAGGGAATGTTTCTGATACATCCTCATGATCAATTGCGGTGTTGAAGGATATTTGAATTGGGGACTCGTTTCTATCAAAATATGCCTTTATTGAATAGACGATATTTTGCATGTAATGCTTTGATTTGTGTGAATGCTGTTGTGAATCCATCAAGTATTCTTTTATCATTCGTATAACTTCAACCCCCTTGTTGCTTGACTCCTGAAACGCTTTTAGTAGATCCTCTACAGTGTCCAGTTTGATTTTTACAGTTTCAATTTTTTGCAGATTCTCACCTATTGGGATTATCTTAGAAATTGTAATTGTCTTTCCATGCAGCCAGTTGTTAAAATGCCATAGTGTGGTAGAATATGATTTTCTTGTTCCACCTGCAGAATGTTTTGTTTTTGCCTCTTTGTTTTTGAATTTGGTTTCCTTTAGCTGTCGTCTCATGTAGGATACCGTATCAAGTTCACAGAAATTATCAAAGGATATTGCATGATTTACAACTTCTTTAATCATGCCAATCTCTTTGCCAATCTTCATCATGTGTTTGAAGACCTGTCTTGTAGAGACCAGATTTTTCTTCTTTGTGATTATACCATCATATTTTTCAATTAATTCTGACAGTCGGTATTGCTTGCCCTGTTCTAGTTCTGAAAGAACGGTAAAGACCTGGGGCCTGATTGATACCTTGTAATCTTTTTTTGGATCAAATTTTTTGATAATCTCAATGGTCTTGCCATGCCTGTGCAGTACCTGTAATCTATCCAACCTGTTACTAGGAATGTCCCATGGTTAAAATAACTACCTAAAACTAGGGTGTCAACCTATCCACATCTCTCGGATAAAATGTTGTATCTCTAATATTCTCAGTACCAGTCAAGACCATAACTAATCGCTCTAGACCAATCCCACACCCAGCGTGAGGTGGAACCCCATAATCAAATGCTTCAAGATGGTATTCAAAAGCATCAGTTTTCATTCCCTTGTTTTTCATCCTCTCAGCTAGTTCATCACGTTTTTCGATTCTTGTGCTGCCAGAGGATAATTCCAGATCACCGTACATCAAATCAAAAGATTCAGAAACTTTTGGGTTGGATTTGCTATCTTTTACGTAAAATGGCTTTGGTGCAAGTGGCCAATCAGTAATAAAATAAAATCCATCCAGACCAATTTTTTTAAGATTTGATGGATACAGATCATCGCCCCATTCAGTTTTTGCACCGGCCTTTTGCATTCTATCAACTAATTCATCATAAGAATATCTCGGAATCGTGTCAGGAATTGCAATTTTAGGGAATTCTGAATTGGGATTTTCTTTTGCATAATCATTAACAGTTTGGATACAAACTTTGATGATTTCTTCAATTCTATTCATTACATCATTGTAATCGACAAATGCCTCTTCCAAATCAATAGAAATCGCTTCAGCTAAATGGCGATTTGTTCGAGATGGCTCTGCTCTAAAAATTGGAGCAATCTCAAATACTTTTTCAAAACTCATCGTCAATTGTTCTTTGTACAATTGGGGACTCTGCGCTAAGAATGCTTCTTTGTTGTAATAAAATATAGGAAATAATGCAGCACCACCTTCTGTAGCTGTTGCAATCATTTTAGGAGTGTTGATTTCAACAAAGTTTTGATTAGAAAAGTAATCCCTGATTGACTTTAAGACTAAACTTCTAGCTTTGAAAACATGCTGCAATACATCACGTCTAAGATCAATAGGCCTCACCTCCAATCTAGTATCAATGTTTTTTACAGTTTTTACAGTAGGCTCAAAGGGAGGAATTTTTTCAACATCTGAGAATACTCGTAATTCAGTTGGGATTATCTCATATCCACTAGGTGCCTTTTCAGAGACTTTGACATTGCCAGTAATCGCAATAGAAGAATGCGCTTTTAATGAAGAGATTTTTTCACGAATTTCATCAGGGCAGTCGCCTTTTTTTGCTACAATTGAAAGGTCCCCATTTTTATCACGAATTGTTGCAAAACTGATATTTCCATGTCCGCGAACTGTCAACACCCAACCCATTACAGTGACATGCACTCCATCCATTGATGAGTTTATTTCATTTGAATAGTGAGATCTACGTAAAGTTCCCAATTCTGTTTCTATCATAATTTACTTTATTCCTGATATCAAGAGGTAATTAATTTTTATATAAAATAGTGGACCATTTCATTAATTTTCATAATGCTTATAGCAAGTAAAAATTCCACAAAAAAACAAGTTGAACATACTGATGATCCTAGTTATTGCAATGTTTATCATTGTCGGAGTATACGTGGGATACCATGCATCTCAGCAATCAGGGCAAGTGGAAGAACATGGCATTACTGTAGAATTGGAAATCTTGAATGAAAAGTCAGGGTCAACATGGAGTCATCAGAATCAAGAACTAAAGACAAAAACACTCTAGAATTCACTAGCCGGATTTAAATTATAATAATCATTCATAAAGTCATGACACTTTCAAACAAAGAAAAAATCATAGCAATAATCTCCAACGGAATTGCAGTATTTTCGTTACTGCAAGAAAGAGATGAATTGCCAAAAAATACAACAATGTATGATTTTGTATTAAAAGTGATTCCTGAAGATATCAAGTCAGAACTAAGTGTAGAATTGATAGACGAAGTATTTCAGTACGTCACATCCGCACATAGTTCATAAAGTACAATAAAGTAACCCAAGCATCATAATGACTTCAATCGCAACACTAGGCTCCCACTGTTCACTTCAGGTTCTAAAAGGAGCAAAAGATGAAGGTCTAAAGACAATTCTAGTTTGTGAAAAAAAACGTGAAAAATTATACAAAAGATTTCCATTTATCGATGAAATGATAATTGTAGATTCATTCAAAGAAGTGTTAGAACAAAAATGTCAAAGAATTCTTGAAGAAAACAATGCTGTTTTAATTCCTCACGGAACATTAGTTGCACAAATGAGTTCTGAAGAGATCGAATCTATCAAAACTCCTGTGTTTGGGAACAAATGGATTCTAAGATGGGAATCAGATAGAGAAATGAAAGAGAAGCTCATGAGAGAAGCAAAACTTCCAATGCCAAAACCAATAGCACTACCCAAAGACATTGAAAAACTAGTCATTGTAAAAAGACAAGGTGCGGCAGGAGGTAAAGGATACTTTATGGCAGCAAATGAAGAGGATTACAATACAAAACGAAATCAATTGGTTTCAGATGGAATTATCTCCAAAGATGAAACTCTATACATTCAAGAATATGCGGCAGGAGTTTTAGCTTATTTGACATTTTTTTATTCACCGTTAAAAGAAGAGTTGGAATTCTTCGGAGTTGATCAAAGACATGAATCAGATATCGAAGGGTTGGGAAGAATTCCTGCAGAACAGCAACTAAAATCAAACAAAGTTCCATCATTCAATGTCATTGGCAATAGTCCTCTTGTTTTACGAGAATCATTATTAGATGAAGTGTATACTATGGGGGAGAATTTCGTAGAGGCCGCAAAAAGAACAGTCACACCAGGAATGAATGGTCCATTTTGTATAGAGGGGGTCTATGATGAGAATGCAGAATTCACATCTTTTGAATTCTCTGCAAGAATAGTTGCAGGTTCCAACATCTACATGGACGGCTCTCCCTACTATTCACTACTATTCAATGAAACAATGAGCATGGGTAAAAGAATTGCAAGAGAGGTAAAGACAGCCACAGAAACTAACCAGTTAGATAAAATTACAACTTAGAAATTTATTTTGTAGCAACTTCCATTCCGTGTTGAGACTTTACAATATACTTGTCTCTGATTTTAACACTGGCCCAATCAATGAACAGCACAGTGACCAATACGACCAACATGAATATTGCTGCCTTTCCATACTCAAAGAATTTTATGTAATTAATTATATAGAATCCAATCCCTCCTGCACCCACCAATCCCAGAATACTAGTCTGGCGAACGTTGTAATCAAACATGTAAAGTATCTGACCCAACAAATGAGATGCAGATTCTGGAATTACAACATATCTAATTAATTGCCATTTTGAAACACCGATAGAACTTACTGCATCCATTGGATCTGAATCAATTGTTTCAATAGCCTCATATTGCAATTTTGCAATAAATCCAACCGTATACATTACAATTGCCAAAACACCTGCAAATGTTCCCAAACCCACCATTATTACAAATAAAATTGCCCACAAAATGGATGGAAATGTTCGAATTGCTGCAAGTAATGCCCTAACTGGAGCATAAACATACTTGCTGTTTAGATTTCGTGCAGCAAGCATACTAAGAGGCAGTGCAATTACAGTCCCCACCACGGTTCCAATAAATGCCATTTGAATTGTTTCAAACATTGCCCAGAGTGCAGTTGGAACATACTTTGGTTCTACCTGAAACATCTCTTTGGCAACAATTGCAAGATTAGGCAATCCTTCAGCAAAGTCCAAAGGGTTCGCATCTACATTGTAGGATGCAACTACGACAAGGGCAATAATAATTCCAATTATGATATTATTTTTAGGAGTCATCATACATATCCATAATTTCTTCAGTAGTCATATCCCCTGTTTGAAAATCAACTATGGTGTCACCCTCAACGCCAATTTCTAAAATTTTCTGACCCTCCTTGATAACTGCAACTCTATTGGCATATTCTAATGCCAATTGCATGTCATGATGCACCATAATGGCAGTCAAGTTCATCCTTTTTTGTGCATCAGCAACTAAATTCATTATTTCTCTTGCAGTTACAGAGTCTAATTCTGAAACAATTTCATCAGCTAGTAAAATGGTAGGTTTTTGCATTAGTGCCCTAGCAATGGCAACCCTGCGTTTTTCACCCCCACTTAACATGTAGGCTTTTCTTTCTTCCTTTCCAGACAATCCAACCAAAGCCATTATTCTTTTTGCTTCATTGATTTCATGCTCAGGGAATTTCTTAAAGAATGATTGAATTTTATTTAGTCGAGGCAAGGCTCCGATTAAAATATTTTCAATTACTGAGATATTTTTTACCAACCCAAGACTTTGAGGAATGTAACCTATGGTATGCATCATTTTTTTAAATTTTTTATCATTCATGTTTGGGGTAACATAATCAATTTTGATTGTACCCTTGCTTGGAATCATCATTCCGTTTAATAATTTCAACAAGGTTGATTTTCCAGATCCGGATTGACCAACAATTGCATAGTTAGTTCCCCTGTCAATGGATAGGTTGATTCCCTCTAGTGCAAAACTTTTTGAATCATATGATGTCCAAACATCATTCATCTGGATGATTTTATTTGTAGAAATTGATGAAAAAGAAGAGTTTTGGGTCATCTGAATTTGTTTCATTTCCAGAACCCCGGGTTTTATTTGCTCTTGTCATAGTTTGATTTATCAAGAATTAATTGATCAAGACCAGTCAAAGCATCGATAAAGTCTCCAAATTCACCAATATGCATACTGGTAGTTGTTGGAACTAGTGCTTCAGCACCATACAAATCAGTCAAAATACTATTATTTTCATCATAATTGAGTTTGACCAATGCATCAACAAGTGCATTTTTGGTAGATTCTGACATGTCAGGACTCACCATGAATACATGTGATGGTACTGGTCCAATTGTTGTAACTGGACGTAATTTTACTTGATCTTCCAATTCAAGATATTTTTGTGGAGCAATATCCGAACCAAATGCAACATCTACATTACCATTAAGAAGTAATTGCAGTGCAGCTTTGTAACCTCCTGCAAAAGTATAACTTTCAAAGTTATTTGCCAATGCAGATTCCAAAGCAACTATATCATCACCTTCAATAGTCACATATCCATCAGTAACTAAAGTTCCCATAGGTCTAACAAAACCAGAAGAACCAGTGATGCTAGTAAAAGCTACTCTTTTGCCAACTGTATCTTCCAATGAATTTATAGAATCATTGTCAGCTAGAGCCCAAACTGTTGCCTGATAGTTAACTTTGCCTGCAACAAGTTCTGCCATTACAGCTTCTGCACCAGTTCTTTGATGAGTAATCCATGCAGGACCGGTGTCCATAAAGGCAGCATCAATGTGACCAAACCTCATTCCTTCAATGATAGTCTCATAGTTTGTCGGAACAACAATTTCAACATCTACACCAAGTTCATTCTCAAGAAATGTTTCTAATGCTTGAGCTTTTGGAGTTAATTCATCAGCTTTTTCAACTGGAATAAACCCAATGGTAATCACATCAACATCCATAGTTTTTGATTCAGATGAAACGTTGATGATGCCATTTTCTATTAGGAATGTAATTCCATTTAGAAAAGTTTCATCATCTAGTGTACCATCAGCCCACCATCCAGCGTTTGCTTTAATCCAATCAGGGACTAAACTCTGTGCTTGAACAGTTTGAGTTAATGATGCAGACATTACACTAATTGCTGCGATTGCAACAATTAATGTCAAGATATTTTGTCGTTTCATGGTTTACAAAAAGTTAGGATAAGCTAAATTATTTAAATCAGAGTTTCATTCCAAATTATCATTCCAAGTCTATAGAATGAGAATATTATGCATAAATAATTACAGAATTTCTAAAAATCAACCAGATTTAGGATTTGCAGTATTCGAGTACAAATTCAAACTAGGTTCCAGATCATCCAGAGTGATTTCAACCTTGCCAATTCGACTACGATATAATTTTATTTTTTTACCTTCACTTGAAATAACATATTTGTCAACCTCAGCAAGTGCAAGGTTCTCCAATGTGGACAATGTTTTGTATACGGTTGAAAGTGAAATTTTTAATTCATCTGCAATCTGTGTTGCATCCTTGGATTGGTTTTTGACTGAAAATAAAACAGATCTAGTGCACACATTACTAAGGGATTCAATTATTTTTTGAGTGATATCAAACTCAGATAATTGGATAATAGTAGGCTTTTGCAATAAAATCACTCAGTTGGGTATCAATGTAAGGGTAGGTTCAGGCTTTCTAATAGAGATATCAGCCTTGCTGATTCTACTTCGATAAACTTTGTATTTTCGTCCTTTGTCAGATAGCATCCATTTTTCAACTTCAATGAGGGTCAACTCTTCAAGGTCATTTAATTTCTTATAGACCGAACTAAGAGGTATTTTTAATTTGTCTGATAGTTCAGCCGCAGTATTGCCTTTTTTGATTATTGAAAATAAAATCGCCCTAGATTCTGAATCAGCTAATGCCTCTATCACTTTTTGAGTAGTATCATATTTTTTTAATTGAGGCAAGGTCAATTTTCTTGACATGTAAATATCAGAAATATTGTTCACGTATTTAAACGAGATGGGGTTGTTCTCATTCTATAGAGTAAGAATAATTATGAACGTATAGTTTTTTCATCAGTTTCAAATTTATTCCAAAACAATCCTAAAATTATTCCAACTGAAATCCAAAAGGATGAAACTCCCAATACCGACATCAATCTGAATTCATTTACCAAATTCATAGGGGCAGTAACTTCATCAGGGTTTTCAGGCATTATGAAAAAGACCAAACTTATGAAAATGCCATATCCGATTAAAGATACAGATTTTTTATTGTTTTTGAATTTTTGAGACAATTTGTAAAACGCAAGTGCGCCCATTCCAGAAATCGCAATAAAGGAAAGATATAGAATTGCTCTAAGAACTACCGTTTCTCCATCACCCACAGTTGGAGGATTTGCAGGATATTTGAGAAAAGGTATGAAATACAAAGTAAACCACATAATTCCAGCCAACAAAAGAGATCTTGTGACATCGTGATTTCCAGGAAGTGAATTTCTGGACAATGCAAACACAATTCCAAAAAGGGATCCCACAGACGTACCTAAAATCACACCTGCTAGAATCTGACCACTTTTTTGCCATATTCTATATCCTTCATATTCTACCCAAAACTCAGGAGTGTCATCTTCTTCACCTGATTCAAATAAATTACGATTTTCAATTCCTATTGCTTCATCCAGATATGGCTCTACAATTGCAAAATTCACAGTGCCATGAATTAATCCAGCAAATGCACCAGATATTAAAACAATAATTATGAAAAGAAATGTTTTCAAATCAATCACCTAGTGACAAGGAAAGCCTGCCGCATGTCTCATATCATGAGTGAGTTCATGAAGATAAAGATCAGTAAATGCTTCCTCGCCATAAACTAGACTAAAAATGTGACCTTGATCAAATCCAACAACAAACAATCCTGCTGCAAATATTATCGCCAATGCGAGAATTGCTACTTTTGAAACACCAGATTTTGAAACACTGATTTGTTGCGATTCAGACAATATGCAAAATATTTTCACATATTATTTAAATTGTTGGATGGTTTATCCAATTTAAATACCATTAAATGGACATGTGTTTGTGGAACAAGAAATCAAAACGTTACAAAATATCATCACACGTAAGGGATCAAGTAGAGCATTAACATTCAGTACGCCACATGTGCTAAAATCAATTTTTTGTTTTAATAATCAAAAGTATGTTAGTCGTGCAACATTTGGTAAAGAAATTCATTTAGGAGAAGGTGCTGTGAAAACACTGATTTCGCATTTAAAGGAATATGGGATAGTATCATCAATAAAATCAGGAACTTTTCTTACAAAAAAAGGAATAAAATTTGCCACGGAATTTCACAAAGCATTACCTTCACAGAATTTTATAAAAAAATGTAACATGACTAGAGGAAAATACAACTATGCAATTCGATTGAAGAAAGGATATGCAACAAAATTAGGAAACGGAATGCAACAACGAGATTATGCCATCCTGTATGGGGCAAGTGATTCATTAACCCTCATCTACAAAAAAAATGAGTTTGTTTTTTCAGGAGATAGCATGGTTTGTTTTTCAGATGAACCTCAAACCAAAGATGAGATAATTAAGACATTAGACCCAAAAAACGGAGATATAGTAATAATTACATCATCAGATGATAAATTTGTTGCAGAAATATCAGCAATCAATACAGCATTGTGGACCCTGAAAAATGAAAAATAGCAATTCTAGTGACAAGGAAAGCCTGCTGCATGTCTCATATCATGAGTGAGTTCATGAAGATAAAGATCAGTAAATGCTTCCTCGCCATAAACTAGACTAAAAATGTGACCTTGATCAAATCCAACAACAAACAATCCTGCTGCAAATATTATCGCCAATGCGAGAATTGCTACTTTTGAAACACCAGATTTTGAAACACTGATTTGTTGCGATTCAGACATGAAAATCATGGTTTTCTGAATATATTTAAGCTCTTGGATGATTGCTTTGTATATAAGGAGGTCAGATTTTTTCACATAATCTGTCAGTATGAGATCTAACATACCGGTCTTTTTGATACAATAAATCCTGATGAAGTTATGAATATGAGCACTTCAGATAGTGGTTCATCAAATAAAGGATATGAAAAACAACTATCTGAGATTATTCAGGGAGAGTTAATTGATCTGTATGGAGGTAGTGGATACAAGTCAATAATGCAAACAATGGTGAAAATTTGCGGTAGAAAAGAAGAAGAGATCATAACCAATTATGAATTATTTTCAGAGCTAGCAGAAGGAGTTTTTGGAAGATTGGCAGAATCAAAAATTTTAGGTCCCGTTAAATCTGAAATGGAAAAGATAGGGGATAAAAATATCCAGCAAATACAATCGTCAGAAAAAAAATCACTAAAAGTACTAATTGCAGATGATGACCTAGACATTCTATCACTTTACAAGACATTTTTAGAAGCAAAAGGAAAAGAGATCACCACTGCAACCGATGGGCGAAAATGTGTAGAAATTTACAAACGAGAAACCGCTATTCATAAATCAAATGATTATTTTGATGTCGTAATACTAGATCAAAAAATGCCCTTCATGACAGGTTTACAAGCAGCAGTGGAAATTCTAAATATCAATCCGCGTCAAAAAATCATATTTGCGTCAGGATATCTTGAAAAAACATTACTTGAGGTATTAACAAAACTGAATAGAGCAATAGCAGTGATTGAAAAACCGTTCTCACTAGACGTATTAGAGCACATGATAAACAACACAGAAGTTTTTGATAAATTAGAAAAAATTACAATAAATCAGGAAGAAAAAGATATGAGTAGAAAGTTATCAGAAATAATGGCAGTTTTAGAAAACCACATTTAGAATACAATTAGAGAAGATATTTACTTGAAATAAAATTTGTTCTCACATGGTAAAATTTTACTTGTTGGCAATACCTGTAGTAATTGGAATAATTACTGGAATGTTTTTGACATTCTATTCAGAGACAGAAAATGAATCAAGCTTGCTAACTATATCGAATTTGATCGATGGCGGTTCTCCAATCAGGGGGAATCCAAATGCGCCGATTACAATCTTGGAGTGGGGAGATTACCAATGTACGTTTTGTTACAAATTTCACCAAAACACACTAGATACAATACAAGAGAATTTTATCGATACAGGCAAAGTCAAACTGGTTTTCAAAGATTTTCCATTAAATGGTCCTGATTCACTTCTTGCTGCAGAGGCAGCATATTGTGCAGAAGATCAAGAAAAGTATTGGCAATATCATGATGAACTGTACAAAAATTGGGGAGGAGAAAGAACAGGATGGATTACAAGAGGATCACTAGATAATTTTGCAAACACAGTAAATTTGGATTTAGAAAAATTTAACAAATGTCTTAATGAGCACAAATATCAAAATAAAGTCAACGCAATCCATGAATTTGGAAAAGAAATAGGAATTGATGCAACACCATTGTTTTTGGTGTTTAATGGAGAAAAAATAATTAAAATTCGAGGAAATCAACCTTTAGAAGTATTTCTCAAAACATTTGGCGAATTATAATTTTGAAAAAACTAATCAAAAAGATATATTCGCAATTCAAGGACACAATATAATGCCCAAGATCGACATTGAAAAACAAGATTCTGTTAAAATATACAAAATTAGAAAAACTTTGGAAGAATTATCTAAAAAATCTGGCAGGGGCACTGAATTAATTACAGTATACATTCCAAAAGGAAAACAACTACATGAAATCATCAATGCACTACAACAAGAGCAAGGAACTGCAGATAACATAAAATCAGATTTAACAAGATCTCATGTAGTTGATTCTTTGGGCAAGGTTGTTCAAAGATTAAAGATGTACAAAAAAACTCCAGAAAAAGGACTGGTGATGTTTTGTGGAGCACTCCCACCAGAAGAAGGTGGCCCTCTTGGAAGTGAGGTGGTTACAATTTGGGAGATAGATCCTCCAAAAGATTTGAACCAATATCTGTACAGATGTGATGATCATTTTCACGTAGATATTCTAAAGGACATGTTAAAGGATGACAATCTGATAGGATTTCTTGCAATCGATGCAAAAGATGCAGGATGGGGATTATTACACGGAGATAAAATTGAAGTATTATCCCAGACAGGTTCAGGAGTTGCAGGAAAACACAGGCAAGGAGGACAATCTGCAAAAAGATTTCAAAAGTTAAGAGAAATGGAATTGAGTTATTTTTACAACAGAGTTGCACAAGTAACCAGAGAATACTTTATCGACATTTATCCTGTAAAAGGATTAATCATTTCTGGACCAGGTCCTACAAAAGAGGATTTTATCAATGGGAATTATTTAGAATACAGATTACAAAATAACATCATCAATACAATTGATTCGTCATATGCAGGAGCTGAAGGCATCAGAGAAGCTTTTGCAAAATCTGCAGATATTTTAGGTAATTTCAGACTAGTCGAAGAGAAAAAAATGGTGGAAGACTTGTTTAGAGAGATTAACACAAACACAGGAAAAGGGTCTTACGGATTGCAAGAAGTAATTGAATTTCTAAAAAACAATGTGGTTAAAACTTTGTTAATTACAGATAATACAAACCTGCACAGAGTTGAGGGGAAATGTAAACGTTGCAAACATCTTCAAGAAGAGATTGTTGAAAGGCCACAAGTCATTCCAAAAAAGACAGAATTTTCTTCAAACCCATGTCCAGGATGTAATTCCATGGAAGTGGAGGTCAACGAGCAAGATATTGTGGATTATTTAGAAATTTTATCATCAAAAGTTGGTTCACAATTGGAAGTTATTTCTGGAAGTGCAGAGCATGGAAATATGCTATCAAGCTTAGGGAAAGTTGGAGCTATTTTGAGATATAATCCAGGTCATTCTAAATAATACTGCGGATTTTTTTAGCCAATTCTAAAAGTTCATCATCGCTAGAAATTTGACGTTTGGTCCAAACAGTGCCTTTACTATTATACCTTGGAATAATGTGAATGTGAACATGTGGAATAATTTGTTTTGCTGCCCTGCCATTATTTTGTCCAAGACTAAATGCGTCAGCTCCCGTAGCATCCAAAATGGCCTTTGCAATTTTAGGAACAATAGCAAATACATTTCCAACATCCTTTGAATCCATATCAGTAATTCGCTCATGATGTTTTCTTGGAATGACCAAGCTGTGCCCCACATCGATTGGGTATTTGTCTAAAAATGCAACGTGAAATTCGTCCTCGTACAAGAAATGCCCGTCTCTTTTCCCATCCAAAATATCACAGAAAATACAGCCCATAAAATACTGCAATTTGTGATTTTATTTATTGATTTATTTAATTCAAAACAAAATATCGTGGAAAACAGGCGTGTACGGATTAACTGTAAAAAATAAACCTCAAACTTTTAGATTTCTTCTTTTCCACAATGCATACATCTTTTTGAGGATAGAATCTCAAACCACACATAATCATGAATAAATCCCTCTTTGCAATTCACATGAACTTTAGTGTCAATACCATTACAAAGAGTCTAGTCAAAAACAGTGTCGATCACCATTAACTCTTTTCAAGAATTTCAAAATAATTACAATGGTACGACATTCTTAATTGAGTGGATTTAATGACGAATGGTTAATTAGGGCAAATTTCAGAGTTGAATTATCTCATGGGCCGTAAAGAAAGAAAAGAGCGTGAAGTAAAACGTGATAATTATGCTACAAAACATTCTGCAGAAAAGAAAAAGCACACCATTATTGCAATAGGAGTGATATCCTTGATTGCAGTAATCGTAGGATATGCAGGATATATCTTCATCAACATGACTGAAACAGCACCTGGCGGTCCAGAAAATGCAGGAGCGTTAGGAAGTGAGCACTCACATGCAGCATTATTAGTAAAAATATTTGGAGACACATTTGAATTTTCTAGCCCAGCATTTCAAATTAAATCAAGTTGGATTCATTTTGAAGGAAGAGACGGAACTACAATTCACAAACATGCAACGGGAGTCAATTTAGGGTATCTATTTGACACGCTGGCAATAGGTCTTGATGATCAATGCTATGTATTCCCAGATGGAAAACAATTCTGTACTAATGAAGATTATAAATTGAAATTCTTCATCAACAGAGAACAAGTACCAGACATCAGAGATTATGAAATCATGGAAGACGACAGAGTGTTAATTTTGTACGGTGCTGAAACTCCTGAAGAGATTGAAGCATATTTGCTACAACTGGATAATCAAGAATTAATAAAATAGAATCTCTAGGATTCATCCTTGGTAGTAAATGATGAAGCACTTTTGTCAAACATCATGTAATATCCACACATTGAACATCGTAGAACAGTCAACTCGGTTGTAAGAAATTCTTTATCTTCAAATCGTCCACTTAGTTTTACATTATCACCGGCAATCTCAGCTTTGTTGCTCTTACAAACAGGACATTCTAGTGCTTTTTGTTCCATGGAAATGTTCAAAATAATTACAATTTAAACTCAATGAAAGTTTTCAATTAGAAAATATCAACAAAGTCTAAATTATAGCAATTCAAATTTGACATGTTATGGAGATATCAAGCAAAAATGTAGTAGATGGAACAGCACGTTCGCCTCACAGAGCAATGTACAAAGCTATGGGACTAGACGATAACGATCTCAGTAAACAATTCATCGGAGTTTGCCATACAGGAAACGAGGCAACTCCTTGTAACATATTATTGCCATCATTAGCTGAAGAAGCAAAAAGAGGAGTTGCAGAAAACGGTGCAACCCCAAGAATATTCTCAACTATTGCAGTAAGTGATGGAATTGCAATGGGTCACGAAGGAATGAAATCATCACTCATATCTCGCGAAGTAATAGCAGACTCTATTGAATTAATGGTCAGAGCCCATCAGTATGATGGGCTTGTAGGAATAGCTGGTTGTGATAAGAGTTTACCAGGAACAATGATGGCGATGGCCAGATTAAACTTACCATCAGTCTTTGTGTATGGCGGAACAATTATGCCTGGAATTTTAGACGGTAAAGAACTAACAGTTGTGGATGTTTACGAAGCAGTTGGAGCATATGATTCAGGACAGATTTCTTTAGAGATGTTAAAAAATATTGAAAATACAGCTTGTCCAAGTTCAGGATCATGTGGAGGAATGTTTACTGCAAATACAATGGCATCAATTTCAGAAGCAATTGGATTAGCATTGCCTGGAAGTGCAAGCCCTCCAGCAGAAGATGAACGAAGAAAGAAAATGGTATATGACACAGGTGCTGCATGTGCCAAACTGTTGGAATTAAACATTAAACCAAGAGACATTATGACGTATGAAGCATTTGAGAATTCTATCGTAATGCTTAATGCAATTGGCGGATCTACAAACGGAATTTTGCATTTGTTATCAATGGCAAATGAAGCTAGAGTCAAATTAACATATGATGATTTTGAAAGAATTAGAAAAAAGACACCCCATATTGCAGATATGAAACCTGGTGGCAGTTATGTAATGAACAGTCTTGATAAAATTGGGGGAATTCCATTTGTACTTAAAAAATTGGCTGCCAAAGGATTACTAAATGGAGATTGTATTACAGTAACTGGAAAAACAATACAAGAGAATCTCGATGCAATGAACATTCCAGAACCAGAACAGTCAATCATTCGTCCAATTGAGAATCCACTTCACTCAGTAGGAACTGCAGTTGTACTCAGAGGAAGCCTTGCTCCAGACGGTGCAGTGATTAAAACTGCAGGAGTAGAAATGACAAAGTTTACCGGTAAAGCCAAAGTGTATGATAGAGAAGAATATGCCTTTGACGCAGTTGCCAAAGGAGATATTGATGAAGGAGATGTCGTAGTGATTAGATATGAAGGCCCCAAAGGAGGACCAGGAATGAGAGAAATGCTTGCAACAACTGCAGCGCTGGTAGGACAAGGGTTGGGCAAAAAAGTAGCAATGGTAACAGATGGGAGATTTTCAGGAGGAACCCGAGGATTCATGGTAGGGCATGTTGCACCAGAAGCATATGTCGGAGGTCCAATTGCACTAGTCAAAGACGGAGATGAAATTACAATAGATACAGAAACCACAATTATTGATCTTCATGTTTCAGAAGAAGAATTGGCAAAAAGAAAAGAATCATGGAGAAAACCTAAACCAAACTATACCTCCGGAGCATTGGCAAAATATGCAACACTTGTAGGTTCTGCCGCACAAGGTGCAATAACCACTGCAAATCCCTAAAAAGAACAACTTATCCACAAGATTTATAGATCGCAATTTGTGATAGTTGTCAGAGATAACAGGAAAAAGAAATCAATTATGCTTATCGAATTACTGTTGTCTACTAAAGACTGATTAAATCAAGATTGTCGCCAGACATTTTCTCGGATAAATTTTAGATTCTAAAATCTTTCAGGCTCAATTTAATAGTAAAAGTTTAAAGATCGCTCATTCTAAGGGATTTAGAAGGTTAGAGATACCAGTATCTAGATTGCTGCACGTCTTGACTTTCACTTTTTAAATTCTAAAACAGGGCATTCAGACACAACACATTTACAAAAATCACACTGCTATCTGCTGTGGATTTTCTAAAAAGTGTAAAAATGAAGTGGTTGTAATTTTTACATCTCAAAAATTAACTAAAATAGGCATAAGATCAAAATTCAAAAAGAATATCATCTAACTTTGTTGGTAAATTTACAATGACTGCAAAGATCATGCTCGGTTGTAGAATATGATAAACCACAATTTGAACAAACAATAACATCTGACACGCATACTGTAGTAAAGCACATCATAAAAACCCCCTACAATCACCAATTAAACGAATAATCAAGATTGAAAATCATTAGACTTAAGTTCAAAATGAATGGATAGAAATCATGGACATTTATTCTAGCAAATTTGCGATAATTGTCATAATTGCACTTGTAAGCATTCTTTCATTGCAAGTAATGACTAACAGTAGTAATCCACGTCAAACAATTGATTCAGAAACTTGTGAATTATACATTATGGATGCTAACATTAATGCAAAAAAGTATCTTAATGAGTTTGATCAAAAATGTCTTGATTTTAAAAATTTAAACCCATAGAAAATTAATTAATGAAGCCAATACAACAGCGAATCATGGAAGGCCCGTCTGAAATAAATTCAGTGTTTTGGAATGAGGATAAAAAATCATGGGATTATAAAATAATCAAAGTTGATGAATATTTTGGATTTTCAGAATGCCAACAATGCAGGAAACCAATGTCACATAACATAAAATCGGGAGGAGAATTCAAAATGGTTTATGTCAAATGTGCATGTGCAGAAAGAAAATAATTAATTTAGAAATTAGACATCATCCATTCCTAAAACATCATAGTATGCCTTTGGAATCATTTGCTGACCCTTGAAAAATACATTATTCACAGCAGTGTCCAAAACATATGTTTTTGCCCAATCATCATCACTTCTAATTGAACGGCCAAATCCCTGTAAAATTTTGGTCAAAGTTTGGGATGTATACCAGGAAGGGAATTTATTCATTTTAGCTTTTGTTCTCTTTTCAGTGTAATTTGGATATGGAACTTTGGCAATAATTTGAAATCTAGACAAATCATCTTTCAAATCAACACCTTCCCAAAGAGAAGAAGAAAGCAAAACGCCGGTAGGATCAGATGCGTGCTCAGAAATCACCTCATCCTGTGTTTTGTCATCTTTATTTCTACTATGACAGAGTCTAATTCTTTGAGTATTTTTTGGAGAAAGATATCTGAGAATTTTTTGACAACGTGGAATTGACGATGTGAGAATCAATCCACGTTCGTTTGAATGCTCATCCATGATCCTATCAATTGTTTTGATAACTTCAAGCTCGTCCTCATCAGTAGAACCATAGCTGAGTCGCTTAATATTGAGAAGATCAATGCTTCGATGTTCAATTGGAAATGGAGATTTCGGAGTATCAACAAAAGCGACGTCGTCTTTTTCCAACCCCATGTTTTCACAGAAACTAATTTTATCAATAGTTGCAGACATGAACAACTGGTATTCAGTTTCAAAAAATGCATTTGCAAACTTTGAAACATCGATTGGTTTTACAGAAATAGTCCTAAAATTTCCATTCAAATCTTTAACAGGATCATTTACAACAAAATTATCCTTATCAGTCATGATATCTATTTTTGCTTGTGCAGATCTGTCATGTCTTCGCTCCAATCCTGTAATTAATTCATAGTCAGGATTATTTTGAAATGCAGGGCTTTCTTTGATGTCTTTAATTTTTTTAGCATATGAATATGCCATGTCATCAGTTAACTGAATCATTGAATCCAAGTCTGTAAAATCATATTTTTCTGAATTAAGATTACATTCATCAACTTGTCCTGCAAAAATATCAAATCCCACAAACTGAATTATCTGATCCTCAATTTTATGAGCCTCATCAAAGACAGTCACTTTCCTATCCAGATAATCTTCAAAGAGTTTTTTGTTAAATTTCATAATGGTAAAAAATGCATGATAATTCCACAGAGAGTGCTTGGAGACCAGGGCATCGTATTTTTGCATGTAATAGTGGCATGACTGTGTATCAGTAGTGTTTTCCTCAACTTGTTTTATCGTAGGCTTGAATTTGCAAACCTCAAAAACTTCTTTACCATTTTTTGAGACTCTTTCTTGACATTCTCCTTTATCACATGTTAGACCCCACCTCATAGCCCTTCGGTCATTATCAACTTTTTCAGATTCCATGAGTTTGAGACATGGAAAATTTTGCTTACCTTTTACAGGTTTTAGAAATGGAATATCTTTGATGTATTGATCCTGAAGATGTTTTGATGCAGTTACAGTAAAGGAACTATCAAAGTAATTTGAGATAGTTGCCCCAACAAGAGATTTTCCAACTCCAGTAGGTGCACATAAAATGATTTTTTTAAATCCTGATTTTAATTTCTCTTCTATTTGTGAAATGATCTCTTTTTGTATTTCTCTAGGAGTAAAATGATCTGGAAATTTTTCTAATAAAGACAGGATTACATCTTTTTTTCCTCAGTATTAAAAGCATAAGGGTTATTGGAGTATCAATAAGATAGCAATCTAGTTTAATATCTAGTACCATTATCTTAGATCATGGAATTATTAGATGACAAGATGAGGGTTTGGACAGACAGTTCCCAATATGTGAAAAAAAATCCAGGAGTGTATGTTTTGTATAATAGAAATAAAGATCCAATATACATTGGAGAAACAGATAATCTAGAAGAAAGATTTGCAAAATATGTAGAGACTGAATTTGAGGGAGATGAATGTAAACAAAAAACATCATTTTATCAAAGAGTATTTGCAGAGAATCCCAAAGAGATGCAATTGCAATTAATTGATGACTTCAAAAATCAAACTGGCGACATCCCTGTGTGTAATTCTGAGATCAAGTTAGAAACACACTAGATGAGTTCACTGCATTGCAATGTATACTTACTTGATTAATAGAAAAATACATCATTTTGTTTCATGTCAAACGCAATGATTTATGTTGGAATTGCCGTGGGTGTTTTAGCAATGGCTGGCGCCATCATTTACGGTACTGAAAACCAAAAAAATTATGTTCCTGAAGATGCAGTGCTATCACAAGCAGCAGAACAAGGATTGTTACCTAAAACCGGTGTTCTTGGTGCCGATTTGAATAAGGAAAAGTGGCATGAAGATCCTTTCGGTGACCTTGCACAAAAAGTAAAAGAGCAAAACGGTAGATAATCTATCCGATTATCACCACACATTATTTTCAATATTTTTAATATTCAATATCATTACACACCATAGGAACAAATTTTACGTATTTTTCAAGAAACCAATTTAACTTAGATAGCGGTAATGATGTAATGCACCAGTGCTATTATTGCGAACAGTTGTTTGAATCAAAAGAAGAGCTATACGAGCATGTCGAAGTTCATTCAGACATTGAAAGAAATAAAGAAATCATGGAAAGAAAAAAACAGGCAGTAAAAAAATAAGAATTCAAGCCTAGACTAAAAAAAATAGAGCAAAGGTCAGAATTTTTCAAATTCTGGAGTGAATATAAGAATTATTTTCATGATCAATATGGATTGGGTTGAAACATTATTGCAAAAATCATGTGATAGAACTCTCACAAAAGGAGAAGTGTTGCATAGTCTTTTTCACATGATTGAGGTAAACGAAAATACATTAAATCACATTGAAACAAACAAAACAGATTTCGGTCCAGAGCTTGAGGAGTTAAAACAAACAGAAATCAGAGATTTAAATTTTCATTTAAAATATTATAGGAGCCTGGTAAATTACATTAATTCAAGTCCCGAAAATAAAATTATACAGAACAGAACTTAATCATCCCAAGATACAGTGTAAGATACAAAAGTTTTAGGCGCAGATTTTTTCTTTTCTAAACCCCATTCATTTGCAGTATGACCAGAATTACGTTCGGATAATTCATCCCAATTAAATTTAGGCAACTTTGCAGTTTTCATAAATCAAAATTATTCCGTCAGCATTTAACAAAGCAGTCCGCACTGCAAGACAGATTATGATCGCAATCGCTTAAAAATTAAATTATATTTTGATTGCTCTTCAATATTTTTACCATAATTTGTCCCATTTTGATACTGTGTAGACTTTTCATCAAAAAGAGATTGAAGTTTTTCCACTTCCTCATTAATCATTTTGCCAGAATCTTCTTTTGCAAACTGTTTTAGTTGTTCATCATTTTGGCCACGAGTTGAGAAATATTTTTTGTAAAATTTTGTTTCTAAACTTGTAATATTTTCACGTCGTACAAGTTCAGCCAGATCAAAATGTCCTTGTTCGTGAGATAGCAAGGATTCATTTGCTTCAGATGAACGTACCCAGGACAGTAAGGGATGGAATTCTGCAAAGAGAGAAAGATCATCAATCAAGAAAACAATTTTTCCATCAACATTTTCCGAATTTACAATCCAGGTGAATCTGTATTTTATCACACTATGACTGTCTTCAAATACAGCAGGATTTGATTCTGCTTGAAAATCAGACCATGAAAGCATAAAATTTGGAGACCACTCCAATGTTGTTTTTTCACCCATTACCTAGATGTATTTTTATCAGAATAAAATTATTCTTTATTTTTTAGGATTCAGATGATTTTGGAAAAAAAGTGTTTGACGGCAAATAAATTCTAGGCATGGTCGACTAAGGCAAATGTACGAAGGCCGTCAAACAGATGAATTATTTTAGATTATACCCATTAGACTAAAAGAAAACGTGTGTGCATTATGAACAAAATTATTCATGCGGAGGATTTTCAAATCTTAGCCTCAATCTTACAACATCGTAGAATGGATCGCTTTTTCAACCCTTTTTGATCAAAATTCAAGACATGGTTAATTTTAAGAATTTTTGAAAATAACAATCATTAGAAATATTGAAAGCAAGATGATTGTGGATTTGATATCTACTGTAACCCCCAAAGGGCCGATGAAAATGGTATCAAATTTACTTGCTTTCTCAATTCTAAACTATTAATCTAGGCGAGCTTCAAGATTACCATGTTGAAAAAATTTTATATTTGGATGGGAATTTCAGTATCAGCATTAATCGCAGGATTAGTTTTGTTATTTGGATAATCAGGAGATAATTTCAAAATTAGGATTGCAACCAAGTTGATTTAAAATATCGTTAATTTCTAGGATTAACTTGTTTTGTTGATCAATCAAAGCATTAACTTTCTCTGCCTGTGAATTTATTTTATCAAAAGATCGTTGGGCTTTCTCAAATTCTTTTGGAGCAAGTGTCTTCCCTTCATAGAACTCGTATTGTTTGTAATATTCATCATATTGTGATTGCTCACGTGCAATCTTGACATCCAACAATTCAATTTGAGATTTAACTTCTTTTTCTTGAGATAGCAATAGTTTTTGTCCCACGTAAAGTTCTTCAAATCTTTCAGGAATAGAATATCCCTTAGTGTCGTATTCAATTTCAGGAGATTCAGTAGAATACATCAAATGACTTTTCTCACTAGTATGACCCAACCCCATTGCATGGCCCATCTCGTGCATCAGAATATTTACAACCATATTTTCATCATTTTGTACAAAAGTAGAATTACAATCCTCTGCGCCAACAGATATATCTAAAACACAGTGACTTAGTATTCCAAACAAAACTGAGTTACATGTGGCTAAACCAGTATGAGTAACTGAAGCATATTTTTGCCATTTTATTTCAATGTTAGAGTTTTCAGATTCTATAAATTCCAAGTTCGGGTTATACTGCTCCCAAGTTTGAATTGCTTTTTTCAATGCATCAATTGGAATTTGTTTATCAGGAATATCGGGAACATCCTCAAAAGAATAGTAAATGATTTGATGGTCCTCAGAGGTGACGGCATTAGAGATTTGCTGAAAGTTTTCAATTGAAGGCGAGAATCTTTTACTAGTCTCAGTGTCGAAAGGTAACAAATCAGCATACCACGCATACCCAAAGCCAGCCAATAGTATGATTATGACAATTGCCAATTTCAATATTAAATTAAATGAATCGAAGTACCTAAAACTTTCCATTAAAATATCAGAAATAGGCTCAATTGAATTTTTTGATAAATTAAATCAACTTTTTCATACTTTTTTTTATTTTAAAATAACAATCAAAGTAGAATTATTGCCATAGAATATCTTGATATCGGTAACCGCCTACGTACTCTACATCTATTACCAATTTTATCTAGGGCTTGGATTTTTAATTTGGATGAGAGTTTTTCAAATAATCTGATTTTTGCTTATCAGAAAACAATTGATCATTTGAGGGGAACAGTTTTAGGGCATTTTGAAACGCAGGGCATAGGCAATCAATTGAAAAAAGTTCTTCGCATTTAGGACATTGAATTACAGTGTGATTTCCCCAGTCACATTCAATGTCATCAATGATTTCAAAAAGAACATCCTCATTGCAAATACAATGTAATTTATTTTGAAATTTTTCATTTTGAGACATATGCTACGCTTTAAAAAATCAAATATAATTTAATAACAACAAAGTTTTATGAATTGTATTAATTTGACAGAATGTCCAACATGTAAACTTGCAATGGAATCCCATTCTACTGAAGAGCTGATGGAATGTTGCATGAAACAAGTAGGAGGTGAATTTTCTCAAGAAGATTCAGGCACATGTCCCAATTGTAAACACGATATCAAAAGACACGCAAGCAAAGAGTTGGCAGAATGTACAATAGAATTTCTCAAATCAGGAATTAATTAGTCCAAGATAAGATTAAACAGAAGAAAAAATCATAAAAAACATTGGATCAAGTAACAAGAAAATTAATTCAGGAATATTCACCAATGTGGACTAATAAGCAGATTTGGGAATTTGAACAAATTAATGAAGAATTAACTTTTGACACAGTATATGCAGAAAGAGATAGTTTTGAATCCTGGAAAACTAAATTGGCAAATCCCGATTCAATCATTCGAGATGTTGTAGTTAGGACGTTTGAGAATTTCTTTGAAGGGTATGAATTATGGATTTCAAACAAAGATCAAGGAAAATTAGATTCAAAATATGTAGCATATCTCATGTCAGTCATGGCAGATATCATGATAGAGGAGGAAGTGTGTCTCAATTTCAGAATGGAGAATGGTTGTCTTGCGGTAAGAATTGATGAAAAAGCAGATGTAATTGACTGTAAAGAATTTTTTGAAGAATTTTATCATCTAGCAACTGGATTTAATTTTGATACAGATACAGGAATTCCAGATGATGAAACAGAAGCTGAAATGTATCTTACGCGATTACAGGAAGAATTTGATGAAAAAATGAAAAATATGTTAGGAGATAAATATTTGCCAGGCAACAATGATCCAGATACACTGCATGCAAAGGATTGAGCTAAAATACAAGATGAGAGTAAAGAAAGAGAATGTCAGAGAGAAAACAATATAGAAATTTCAAAAAAAGTGAACCTGTCCTATCAACAGAACAGAAGGTAGAGAGTTTTGTAAAGAGAAATTCGCAAAGTGGTTATTTCACCAAAGTATCAACCATATCATACAAGTTTGATGTATCAGAAGACATGACATGGAGTATTGTTGGAGAATTATTATCTGGAGATGCCTTTGAATCAATTCATGATAATCATACAGGAGAGATGAAACTATGTGAAGCTGGAAAAACATATTCCATATTAGATTTAGAACAAAAAAGAAAGAGAGAAAAATATCAAGCAAACAAAAATACTAAAGGCAAGCCCAAACCAAATAAAGCAAACTCTTAATGTTAAATTAATTTGATAAAAATTATGGATGAAGAAAATTTACCAGCCCAGTGTCATCCCATTATAAAATTAAAAAAGAAAAAAACCAAGGAGATAAAAAATGATACAGTGTAAATTGTGTGGTACTCCATTGGGAAAAGAGCCAACTACTGAAGAACTTGAAACTCATTGGAAGAAACATCATAATTGGCATTGGGAATCAAACAAAGATAAAACTCCTGAAGAGGCGTTATTGAAAAAAAGATAATCAAACGACTTGAAATAGTGGTCATTCATGGCATTCTAGATCACTAAACAAAGGCGTAAATGAATAGATAAGCACAAGGTCAGATGCAATTGTTCAATGGGGATTAGTCCATCATTGCAGAAATCATGATATTCAATGTACAAATTAGAAAGCATTAATTTGATTACATGGAGTCTAAGAATCATGTCTTTAGATATTACATGGAAGAACAACTTTTACGGAATATCTTGGGCATATGAGAAAGATAGACTAGTAGTATCCACAGTTTTTGAAGACAAAAATGAGGCCATGGCCATTGCCAAAGAGATTGAAGATTGGAGTGATAAATTTACCAGATTGACTATCATTGAAAAAGAAAACGACGAATTTGCAATTTGTTGTTATCAAGATCCTCAGATTTCAAAAAATAACAGCCACCTAGGATTGTTTCGAACTGGAATGAGACAAAGTGGAGGCTATGAGCAAGCAAAGCCAATGATTGTTGAGAAATCTCCGCTGTTACAAATTGCATATGCTGCAGATGTCAGAGACATGAATACTTATGAGCAGGTTTCACGACTAGTTCCAATGCGAAAATGCAGAATCATATCAGAGAAAGAGTTGAAGAAACAAGAGTACTATTACGAAAAAACTGCAAACTCTCAGAATTAAAGAAAGGTGAGATTCAAAAATTCTAGGATTGAATCATCACCAGGTATGGTCGGGTAAGAATAATTATTCAATTTTGATATAAAGTATCACTACTCTTTCGTACTGAGAAATCATACTGATAAATCGTTCATCGTCGTTAAATATAAAATTCTCACATGGTAGGATATGCAAGATAACAATAATCAACAAAATTGGGAAGAAGTGATTGGCCTTTCCTGGCTAATATCAGACGAATAAAATGTCTGGCAATGTTTGCAGTCCCAAATGTTGGGATAAACTGCAAAAATCCGTCTAATCAGATTTATTTTTTTTAAACTCTTGACGTCTTTTCTGGCTATTGCCGCCACCGATATTATGTCCATGAGGTAATTTCTTAGTCATACCATTATTTCCCTATCGTTCATGTATACCTTTGTAGTTTCAATTCTAACAATCACATCTACGTCTGCTGCAGTGATTACCGTGGTCGTAGTTTTGACTCAGTAAGGATGTAGCCGCAATTAGCAACAGGATTCTAATCCTGTTCTAAAGTTCTGATTCTCTCAATACGCCATTGCACCAAGTCGCCTTAATTCAAAATATTCATAAAGTAATATTTTGAGTGTATTGTGTGAAATTGACACCAAAAATCGTTCTGATTGCTTTAATTGTTTCACTATTTGGCAGTGTTTTGGAAATTTGGGGAGGGAGTTGGGACATTACCAGCCATGCAATAGGCGCACCCGAATCATTTTTCACACCGCCTCATGCAGTATTATACTCAGGGGTAGGAATATCATTAATTGCAGCAATTGTATCATTGTGGATCTTTGGGAGAGACAAAGAAATTCGCAGTGATTCATTTTCTTTGGGTCTAAAATTAATCATATTTGGAAGTGTGATTCAGATTGTAGCAGGCCCTTCAGATTATCTATGGCACGAACTTTTCGGAACAGACGGATTACTTAGTCCAACACACTTGACATTAATCACAGGGATTTTGATTCAGTCAGTGGGAATAATCGTAGGATTAACAAGAATGAGTTCATATAATTTCAAAGCACTAAAGCCCGCCATGACCGTGGGGTTTTCATCTTTGTGGTTTATTGTAATTGCATTTATCTTCCAATTCTCATTACCAATTTCTAAAGGCGAAACCATTAACTGGAATCCAGATCCGTATGTCGCAGGAATTATCCTTGCAATCACCATGCCGTTTTTCTGTACGTTGATTTTCTGGGGAGCAGCAAAATCCATGAAAAAATTTGGATGGGCAAGTGCATCATCTGCAGGACTGATAATCCTCAACGTGACTGCAAATGTGATTCCAAATGAAAATTTATGGGTGTTTCTACCATGGTTTGCAATTCCAATGATCACAGCATTAGTTGCCGATGGAATTATCAACAATAAAATTAAAGTTGGGAAATTCAGAGACGAAATGGCAGGAGCGCTAGTAGGGGCAGTATTCTTAGTGTACAGTATGCCTTTGGTTGGAATGGCATACATTCAATTTTACATATTTAGTGGAGTTTCAGGCTATTCTTTACTTCCAGAGTTTACTGAAACTTTGGCAATATTTCTAGGAATGATGAGTATTCCAGGAGCAGTAATGGGAATCATAGCAGTCAAAGTTGCAAAAAAGAAAATCACCATTCCCGTGGAATCGACTGTTTAGATTCAAGAAATAGATAAATTCAGATTTGCATAAACACAATCAATGCATTGTGATGACAAGCGAACTTTGTTCGTATTAAAAGAAAACATTGAAAAAAATTGGGAACGTCTAAGAGAGTCTAATTTTGATGAAGAGAAATTAAAAGAATTTAGCGATTTGTTAACAGATTATTTGGAATTAAAACAATCATCAGAATAGAGGAATTATAAAATTGTCAATGATCGAACACACCAAAGAATGCAAATACAGAATGGACAACGATATGCCACATGCCAACTGCTACTGTCAATGCCATAAAATTATCATGGCAGAATCATCCAAATTAGATTCAAGGACTTTTTGATTCGGGCTCAAAACTATCTATGATATCAGTTATACTAGCAAGCAATGCCTTTTTGATTTCATCTTGACTCATGCCAGATTTGTGCATTAATTTCATTTGATCCATTATGGAAAAATGAACCCGACCCTGAAGATAATCAACAATTCCAAATCCTTTTTTTGGAAATTCTGTCACAAATACATCATGCTCTGAAGAGCCATCAGCATCACTCATGATACCAATTTCATAAAAACCAGTTATAAAATTACCAGAATGTTCTTTAAAGCAAACAAAAAGCAATACTCATGACAGAATTTGTCCACAAACCATATGACAGAATTTACGTCAGAGACATGATAAAGCTAGACCTAGATGATCTAATCGGCATGATGTCATCGCTAGAGGCGGCAAACGCATACTGGGCGGACGGAGTATTATTTGCAAGCTTTGCAATGACAGAGTCTGAAGAATTAGCAAAAAAAGAGATGCAAAATGAAATGTTTCTCGACAAGATAATTTTTGCAGTTTATGAAAAATATACAAAAACAGTAAAGTCATCTACCAACTTGGAAATAGGAGTGTTAAATATGCAAAAAAGCAAGCTTTACAAAGATTTGATTACCTGGCTTAAAACCCAAGCAATATGGAATGAATAAAAAATCAAGATTGATTCCATGAAGGATAGCCACCCTCCAAAGTAATTGCATTGAATCCCTCTTTTACCAGTTCATCAGCTGCAATGTTTCCTCTGTAGCCGGTTCCACAATAGGTACAAATTTTCTTGTCCCTGAGGTCTTCAATTTGTTTTTTCTTTGCATTTCTAATGCTCAATCCCAAAGGCATGTGAATAGAGTCTTCAATTTTTCCACCCTCTAGTTCATCAGATTCTCGGACATCGATGATTACAAAATCATTTTTTTGTGACATTAGTTCTTTTGCAGTAATTGTATCTGCCATGAATAATTTTAGTTACACTATAATTTATTTCTGTGTTATCTAGTTGGCAATAGAAGTTTTATCAATTCTACTCATTACACATTCAGAGTGAATTTGTTCTTCAGTAACATAGCCACACTCATGACAATAAAATTGGTTTTCCTCGTTACAAACATCACATTTTTTGTTAACTTCCAATTCATTACCACATCGTCTGCATGAATCTTGTTTCATAGTTTAGCACACATATTGATTAATTTAAAGAGTATGAAAATTAGAGACTCCTAATTAGTCCCAACTAATTCCAGTCTCAAAAAAATTAATTTTTAAGAACCAAATTTTCTAAAGATAGTCCATAGTATGAATTATCTGCAGAATTTATTTTCCCAAGTAATTCATTTTTCAATATTTGAATTTCTTTTTCAGTCATCATAGAATTAGATGGCCATTCTATGTGATAATCATCTCTTTTCAAATAACGCAAACCAATAGCTAACAATATACTCATTTTCCAAATTCCAGTTATGGAAAATAATCAAAATAGTCTTAAGTTCAGAAAATAGAAAATTAATCAATGGACGAACCGCTAGTAGACATATCAAAACAATTGATAGCAGCAAATTATGAGATCGATGAGATTACAAAGCAATGGACAATTCTAAAACACGAATATCGACGTACCAAAGATCCCACACTTAGAGTAGAGATTAAAGAAAAATGGGACAGTTTACAAGAAAAGATGAAAACCCTGGAAATGAATCGCCGAAAAATAATAGAAAAGAAAGAAGAGATAGAATTCAAAGGTAGATGGAAAGGATGGAAACAAAATTAGAGCAAAATCAAAACGCCAAACAGGGTAATTAGGACAGCCCCAATATGCAATCAAGTAAAAATTCACCACATGTCTGATAATTCTAAAAGAGAATTAAAAAATCAAGAACATGAAGAAACACACAAAAAATCACATCAGTTAGAACTTCAAGAAGCATGCATTCAAGACGAAAAATATGATGAACCAGAAATATAAAATCAAAACTCCAATACGCTTAAGTTCACAGAAAATTCAAAAAATTATTGAGTTTTGAACCCAATTACAAAGCAACACTAGTAATCTTAAACGATATTGAGATGCAGGGATTAGTCAAGTTCAACAAAGAATATTTGGATGAAGAATTTTTCAAAAATTTTATGAAATTTAGAAAAGCATTTTCTCATTCAATGAGTGAACTAATTAGTAAATTAGATACATTTAGCACAAAAAATGAGGAAATGACAAGTTTTTTAATTTACTCAGAATTATCAAACGTTAATTTTCATCTAGATGCAGTAAAGAAATTTTTAAAAATTATAATCAATCCGATCAAACTAGAAGAAGGGTTTGGTAAAAATACGACGTTGGAACAAATGATAGAAAGAATTTGTAAAAAAATGAACTATAATGAAAAATTACAAAAATCAATCAGAGGTTTATTTTTACTAGATTTCAGGGAAGCGACAACACAGCAGCAATTCATAATTGAAAAAACAGGTCGCTTGATAATTTATCACAAAGATGAAAAAAGAAAACAGCATTTAGACATCAAAGATTTGGCAGATTGTACATCACAAGCAATGGAGATATTATCTGCCATGTTTGATTGGTCAAATGGTAAAACACGAGAACATGAGAAAAAACAAGATGATTTTGATGATATAGTCAGTGATTTGACAAAGCAGGTTCAAGAATTAGATAGCAAACTAGACAAACTAGCATAATGAAATCTATTGCAAATTATCCAGATAGTACTTTTCAACTCGTTCTATCATGGGCCCCACATAGTCATCACATGTTTTGATAAATTCTTGGCGTGTATTTTTCTCACTACTGACAAGAATTACAATCTGATTAATTTTCTGGCCAGTCACTTCTTCAAACATTTGAGCATAACAGGTAGTTTGCAGATAATACTCATACATGTATTCATCAACCTGAGGCTTGCGTTTTGTCTTGTAATCGATGATAGATAACTCCCCATTATATTCTGCAATCAAGTCACTGGTTCCTGCAACTTGTAGTTTATCTGAATACATCCTCTGTTCAATGCACGTGACATCTGAAATATTCTCAAGAAAGGGTTTCAAATTATTAAAATGTGCAACAGGTAACAAATCAAACTCCTCCAATGCCAGACGATTGCTCAGATAGTCCTCGATGATCTTATGGGATTGTGTACCAATGTCTTGGGCTTGTTTTGTTATGTATTCATGAGCTGGTTCATTTTCCTTCCACATTTGTAATCCGTTTTTCTTGTGTTCAGGAGATGTTGCAGAAAGAATGGTACTAATTGAAGGATAAATTTTGTCAAATTTAGTCTGATACCAATGTCCATCATCCCTATCCAAAAGGATGGGTTCCCGAGCGTTTAGCATCTGTGTAAAATTTGCCACTAAAAATTTTTGATAACAGTGGTTATTGAATGATTTGGATTTTACAGCATTTTTTTAAATTTCTCAAACTCGGATCTGGTTTTCACAAATTGATCCGTTATAATTTTTCTCAATGAAAAAAGATTATCCATAGAATCATTAACGATATGAATTGACTCGTTAAGGATCACAGCATCAACAAACTCCTCATCAGGATATACGGTATACTCAAAGTATTCAGCATCAGTTTGAATCTTTAATTTTAATCCCATTAGTAGCCCCAAATCATCATGTTTATTCAAAAATCCAATCAGACTAGCCTTCAATGATGGATCGTCAGACAGCGACGCATATCTGGAATTATTTTGATTATCAATGATACATGCAGCAGGATTTCCCTTGGCATGTAACACCTTAGAATCGTGAGTTAGGACAAACTCATCAGGATCAGGCATCTTATCCAAAGGCATAATCAGAATGTAGATAATTTCATTAAATAAGTTGGCTAGAGTTTACAGTTAAAATTTAGTCTTTAGATTCATCATATTTTTCATCAGATTCATAATTTTCTTTAAGATCAAGCTCATGTTGTTCCTCTCTCATCGCTTCTTGTTCAGATGCTATATTTTCAGAATCTTTTGCATTACTTTCAGGCTCATTTGCCTTGTCTCTGACTTTTTTCATGACACAGAATTTACTTAGCGTTTTTCTCCATCCCATAATGAATTTATGAGAAACTCGGTTTTAAGTATGTTTGAAATATGGAAACATGGTAATCATAGAATATCATATGTTCATTAATAGTGATTCAGTCTAAAAATTCATTCATGAAATTTTGTCATAACTGTGATTCAAGGCTCGTACAAAGCTATGAAGATGTTGGTGGGCCATGGGTTTGTCCAAAGTGCAATCCGGAGAAAATCATAGTCAAAACGCCAACTTATGGTGTAAACTATTCTGGAAAAACTAAACAGTGCTCCAAAGGTTGCGGTGCTGAGATTTACTGGGATGAGGGATTCAAATCAGACAGTGGAAAATTCATTCCAATTGATGCAAGGACAGATGAGCCACATAGATGTGACGGGCCAACTGAATCAGAAATAAGATACTATCCAGATGAAATAAAAAAATATGCAAAACCAAAGCCAATGGAACTTGAAAACAAAATCCCATTACCGACAAGTATCATGTATGATCTTTCTAAAATTCCAAAATCACTAACGGATAACGACCCGATAATCAGAGAAATTATTCAAGGACACAAGGAAGAATCCCTTGCATTAATTCACTATGAAAGACTAATCGCACCAGAAGGTGAAAAAATTCCAATTGAATCTCTAAAAGATGTTTTGTCAGAGAGCATCATCAAGGGGTTACAAAAATATGGATTCACAGGTTTGCTACCATTTCAAGAAGAATCAGTAAGAGCAATCCTAAGAGGGGAAAACTCAATTATTTCAGCACCTACAGGGTCTGGAAAGACAGAGGCATTTGCAATCCCAGTTTTACAAAAAATTTCAGAAAACCCCACTCCAGGAGTGTTCACACTATTTGTGTATCCTCTTAATGCTCTAATTGATGACCAAGTATCAAAGATTTCAGATTTAATTCAAAAATGCAAACTCGCTGACAAAATGGCAGTATACTCCATTCATGGAGGGCAGAGTACAGAATACAAAGACATGATCATCTCGGATGCTAGTCAGAAATCGCTCATCATTGCAACAAATTTTGATTTTATTAATTACCATTTAATTTTGCAAGATAAGAAATGGAATGAATTATTCAAAAATGCAAAAATAATAGTAATGGATGAGGCACATTCCTACACCAGTTTTCATGGCTCTAATGTGTATCATGTTCTAAAAAGGATGAAGAGATACATGGGCAAAGTTCAGTATGTTGGAGCATCAGCCACATTAGATAATTCGAAAGAATTTTTCTCAAACATGTTTGATTTACCTGAAGACTCATTCACATATATCAAAAGTCAATTTAGACGAAAACAAAACATGCACATGTTTTTTGTAATGCCTAGAAAATTCAAACAAAGAACTACAATGGAGATGTTATCATCAATTTGTTACAAAAATAATACAACACAGTTAGTATTTAGCAACTCACACAATGATGCAGAGTTTCTTGCATCAAATGTCGAAGAGGCAAATAGTGGAATTAGAATCCAAATTCACAGGGGGGGCCTGGACCAAAGAGATAGGAAACTGTATGAATCCCAAATGAAGGCAGGAGAACTTGATGTTCTATCATGTACTCCAACATTGGAATTGGGTATAGATATTGGGCATGTAGACGTAGTAATTTCTGCATTCAAAAATGAGTTTGATTCTTTCATTCAAAGAATAGGCAGGGCGGGAAGACTGGGACAAAAATCATATGCCATCTGTGTCTTTGATCCAGATGATGCGGCATGTCACTATTTTGCACGTCATATTGACGAATATCTCTCACAAGACCACGTAATTCCAATTAACAAAAAAAACCCGATTATATCAGAAAAACATGAGGAATCAGCAGAGATCGAAGACCAATCTGCAGATGAATCAGACAAATCACAGTTTTTTGACTTTGCAAACAGCATCAACTTGCGAGGAGCGTCAGGGGAAATTGCTATCTATTACAATTCAAGAAAAATTGGAACCAGGGGCGTACCTGTAGGATATTACCAACTTCATCAAAAGGCAATTTATCATTTCAACAAGCAAAACTATGAAGTAAATTCTCTGATAAAATCTCAAAACGGTGCAAGGGCATATCTTGTAAAATCATATGAAAAACAAAAGAGAACCATCCCCATAGTTAGAACATCAATCATTCAGACATCAGAAGGTAAAGCAACTCATCGAGAAATTATCACTAATGGAAAAAAAATATGTCTGCGTTATGGAATTATTTCGCTAGATCGAACCATTACAGGATACATGAAGGGGAACTATAATGAGACGACAGACAAATATGAAATGCATAATGGAGGCAATACTTCAGGATGGAGAAACTTCCATTGGAAATCAAAACATTCAGCAGTCAGCATAATACTCCCTCCAGAATTCATCTCAAAACAGATTTCTGATTCAAAAAGTCCCATAGTTAATGACTCCAACGTTCACACTATTTCACATGTTCTAGTAAATGCAAGCAAGATTTTAACAAAAGCTGAATCAAGCGATATTGACGTATATTATGAAAAAGGAACAATTTACATTTATGACAATTCATCAGACGGCTTTAACGGATGCAGTAAAATCATCTACGATGAGTTTGAAAAAGTACTCAGCACCGGATATTCACTGGTGAATGACTGTGATTGTCCAACTGACAAAAGTCAAGAAGAAACGAATTGGGGAGGTTGTCCAAAATGCACATTTAGTACCAACTATTGTCAGACTAAAAATAAAGAACTATCTAAAAAAGGAGCAAAGGAATTCTTCTCTGCATTTCAGTTATTGTAAATTTGAAATTAGTTTTTCAGGCAAATGGAATGCCCTTACATGACGATTTAGGAATCCATGGCTGATCAGCTGTATTTCACAGTGAGGGCATTGCACCATTGAATATACAGTATAGAAAACACAGTTAATGATAACGGCATTTAAAATAAAAATCGCGTTCCGGAATGGAAAATAACACCGCAGAATCACCAAAAATCATCATTATCTGACTAGAATCATACGCACAGGGTGTTTGTGCAAAATTTACAAACACGCCATTAAGTATCAAAAAAACATAGTTTTAGATCCATGGTTGTGTCGATCTTTACAGGGTTTTATGGGTTTTTTGTGAATTGAGATGAAAAAGACCCTATTTGAGATTTCTAAAGAAATTTTTGACAAAGTAGTCGGAATATCATATGAGGATGTAGATTTCATCATAACAAACCAAATAGAATATGCAAAAATTGAATATGAAAAAAAGATCACAGTCACCATACCAAGCCCACTAAGCCTTCGTGATCAATATTTTCTTGAAGGAAATGTTTATTCAGATTATCAAAAATATGTTAACTCAATTTGGAGTTTGTATTTATCTACACTTTATCATGCAGGAGCACATGCACGTCTTTCCAATTATGCAGCATATGACCAATGGTTGAAAAATAAATCATTTGAAAAAGGCTGGAATGTAATTAATTTTATCGAGGATGTTAAAGTTGAAGGGTTTCTCAAAAAAAATCATCCAGAAATTTGGCAAAACATGACAATGATAAAAATGATTTATGATACCCATTACGATAATCAAATTCATAAAAGTTCAGAATTTTCACGAGAAGTTTTCTCTAAATTTTCAGGAATTGAAAATACAAAAAAGACATGGAGGGAAAAAGTTACAGAAACATTATCAAGAATGCATGATTATAAAATTGAACAACTTGTTCCATTTTTAGATTTGCTTTACAAGAATCAATATCTTTTACCAAAAAACAATTATCCTTATTGTGATCGTCCTTTTTATAAAAAATACCAGAAAGGGATTCCCGACATGATGATTCCTTCAAATAAAGAATTTGAAAATAACATAGAGGAATTAAATGAAAGTTGGTTAAAAGAAGCATTTTTGGAAGCTCAGCAATTAGAACGTTATCAAAAATACGGAAAAAATTCAAATTTTGACGAAATACAAATCAATCCTGAAAATTTTGGAGAATTTATGAGAATTACTAATGCAAATGCCTCAGATTTAAAACGATTACGAAATACGCTCAGAACGCTCTCATTTTATGTGGATTCTCCAGCATTTGAAGAGATAGGACTGATTGAAATGCCTTCTGCAATACAACGAGTTGGAAGTCAATGTGAAGAAATTGAATGTTTTGAACAAGACATTCCACGAAAAGAGAGTGAAAATTGGGTAGTTGTTTTTGACAATAGTTCCAGTATGAAATTAAAATTTGAAGAAATGAAAAAATTTATCATCTGTTTAGGTGAAACTGCAGAAGAGATAAATCGAGATGGGGGTAAATGGGGATTGTATAGTTTTAACAATAAATTTTTAATTGTAAAAGATCATCGAGAGAGTTACAATCAAAAAGTTAAGGCAAGAATTGGAGGATTAAAAAGTTCAGGGCTGTCATTTATTTCTGATGCAGTTGACATGGGCTTAAAAATTCTGCAACACGATACCAAGTCAGTTAACAAATATTTAATCATAGTATCGGATGGAAGAATATTGGGCTCTGAGCAGGCCGACAATGAATTTTTAAGATCACTGCAACGTGCAAAAAAACAAAGAATAAACTTGATAGGGATCGGAACCCCAGAAAATATGAGACAGCATTTTGCATTTACAGTGGATTATACTGATACAAAAAGATCAGTAAAAAAATTCATCGACTCTTATTCAATTCTTGTTCAATCACAATAAACCACATCAAGTTCAAAGAAGAATAGGTTTTCAAAAATAATTTTAGATTTATCAAGCATTTCGTTTCATTAATCTATTGTAAAGAATAATGAACGTCGCAAAATAGAACTATGCCAGTAGGCAATGTTTTTGCTGTAATGCTGTGACCATCTTCTAATCCCTTCCCACAAATGTAACACTCTACTTTACTTACGGAAGATGAGATAGTTTGTGATTTGAGAACATGCATTTTCTGCATGATTGTTTGATTTACCCCCTGCATGGTAATTAGACTACAATCAACTAGACTATAAAGGTACCGTACCATACGGTAATTATGTCATGCCTAAATAATCAGCAATTTCAACTAAAAAAAGACAGATCAGAAGCATCTCATCAATTTAAATAATAAACCAACAAAATTTTGTTTATGGGTGGACACCTTTGGAAAGACACAAGCAAAAGTAGTACCTCTAGATTTATCTGAAAACCAATTCCAAATTTATAATAAAATTTCAAGAAACTATTCACATTCATTTCTCTTTGAATCATTAACAGGTCCAGAAGTCTTATCTGAGACATCAGTAATGGGGTTTGATCCAAAAATAATCCTAAAAGGATATTCAAATAAAGTAGAGATTACTCAAAATGAGAAAACTAGAACCATCCAGACCACAAATCCATTTGAAGAATTGAAAAAATTACTAGGCAAATCAGATGATCAAAGTTATCGATATTTAGGAGGAGCAGTAGGAGTGGTGAACTATGACGCAATCAGACTAGTGGAAAACATCGAGGATTCACATAATTCACCTCAACCGCTAATTGAATTTGGGATTTATGATGATGGAATTCTTTATGATAAAATACATGAGAAATTATTTTATTTTTATCATGATGAAAACAGATTTGACAAATTTGTAATGAGTGAGGATACATTTGGGAAATTTCATGCAAGTGAGGTTACACCAAACATGGATGAATCAAAATATTCTGAAATTGTAAACAAGGCAAAAAAATACATTCATGATGGAGATATTTTCCAAGTAGTATTATCTAGAAAATTTACTTTTGATACAAACGGTGATAATTTAACACTGTACAAAACACTAAGAAAGTTAAATCCATCACCATACATGTATCATCTAAAACAAGGAAAGAAGACAATAATTGGAGCATCGCCTGAGATGTTAGTTAGAATTACAGATGATAAAGTAGAGACATTTCCCATTGCAGGAACAAGAAAAATTACAGACAATGAGGAAAAAAACAAGGCATTATCTGAAGAATTAATTCATGATGAAAAAGAATTGGCAGAGCACACAATGCTTGTAGATTTAGGTAGAAATGACATTGGCAGGGTTTGCAAGTACGGTTCAGTTCATCCAGAATCATTAATGGAGATAAAACGATTCAGTCATGTTCAACACATAGTCAGTCATGTTGTAGGCAATTTAGCACCTGAAAACGATATGTTTGATGCGTTTCAGGCAGTATTTCCAGCAGGAACTGTATCAGGAGCACCAAAGGTTAGAGCAATGGAGATCATTGATGAATTAGAAACTGAAGCAAGAGGGCCATATGCAGGGGCAGTGGGATATTTTTCATATAATGGGTGTTGTGACTTTGCAATAGCAATTAGAAGTATTTTCATAAAAGATAACAAGGGTTTTGTACAATCAGGGGCAGGAATCGTATCAGACTCTGTTGCTGAAAACGAATTCAAAGAAACTGAACACAAAGCAGGTGCAATGCTTCAAGCATTAAAAGAGGCAACGAATTGAAATTTCTAATTATTGACAATTATGATTCATTTGTGTATAACATTGCACAGTACTTGGGAGAGTTAGGAGTAGAGTGTGATGTAATCAGAAATGATAAAATTACACTACAGCAAATAAAAGAAAAAAAATATGACGCAATAATAATTTCTCCAGGTCCTGGAACACCTGAAGACAAAAAATATTTTGGAGTTTGCTCTGAAGTAATTAAAGATATGGGGCCACACACGCCAATTCTAGGAGTGTGTCTAGGACATCAAGGAATAATCGATGCATTTGGAGGCAAGGTAACTAATGCAGGGTGTGTAAGACATGGAAAGACAAGTCCCGTCAACCACTTAGAATCAAAACTATTTGAAAATGTAAAGAATCCGTTTAGAGCAACAAGATACCACAGTTTAGTTGGAGACAAAACAATAATTCCAAATGTGCTCAAAGTTACAGCTACTGCAGTTGATGATGGAGAAATTATGGCAATTGAACACAAAGAATATCTGATTCAAGGAGTGCAATTTCATCCAGAATCAATAATGACTGAAGATGGGAAAAAGATTCTAGGTAATTTCATCAATCAAGTCAAGGAGAAAATAAAATGATTTCAGAGATAATTTCTAAACTACAAGAAAAGACAGACCTCACATATGAGGAGATGAACAAGGTAATGACAGACGTTCTGTCTGGCAAAACTAATGATACAGAAAATTCAGATTTCCTATCATATCTGGCAGACAAGGGGGAAACAGATGATGAATTATTAGGAATGCTAGATAAAATGCAGGAATTTTCACTCAAAGTTGAGGCTAAAAATCAAGGAACGCTCATTGACATGTGTGGGACTGGTGGCGATAAACTCCAGACATTCAACATATCGACCACAGCGTCATTTGTCGTAGCAGCTGCTGGGGGAATGGTTGCAAAACATGGAAACCGCTCAAGTTCAGGAGTTTCAGGCAGTGCAGATATTTTTGAATATTTTGGATATGATTTGAATTCAGAGCCTGCAAGAATTGCAGATATTTTAGAAAAGCACAGCATTTGTTTTATGTTTGCACAAAAATTCCATCCGGCAATGAGACATGTTGCAGCAGCAAGAAAGCAACTGGGGAAAAGGACAGCATTCAATCTCCTAGGACCACTATCAAATCCAGCAGGTGTAAAAAATCAGCTAGTAGGAGTATTCTCAATTGAATATTTGGACAGATTGCCATTATTGTTAAAAAGAAAAGGAGTTGAAAATATTATGACAGTTCGTTCAGATAACGGAATGGATGAATTTTCTACTAGTGCGGTTAATCGTGTATGTATTTTAAAAAATAATAAAGTCTTAATGAATGCAATTGATCCTGAAGTATTAGGATTACATAAATCAGCATTGCAAGAGATTCAAATCAAGACAAGGAATGATGCAATAAAATCATTTGTTAGAGTGCTAAATAATACAGCAAACCAAGCAATGATTGAGACCACAGCTCTAAATGCAGCTGGAGGACTAATAGTTGCAAATATTTCCAAAAACTTTGAAGAAGCAGTTGAACTTGCACTAGATACAATAAAGAGCGGTAAAGCATTTTCATTATTAGAAAAGTTTGTACAAGAAACGGGAGACATTTCAAAACTAAAGGAGATAGACATTGGCTGAAAATATTCTACGAAAACTAGTAAACAACTCCCAGATGGCAATTGATGATGGAGTCTATGATATTGATGCAAATTTACAAAAATCAACCAAAGATTTTCTCCACACAATTAAGACCAATCCACACGCCACATTACTTACTGAGATAAAATTTGCATCTCCATCACTAGGTAAAATCAGAACGTTGACAGACCCAGTCAGCATTGCAAATCAAATGATTGCCGGAGGCTCAAAGGCACTTTCAGTACTAACACAGCCACATCTATTTCATGGCTCACCAGAATATTTCATGAAAGTAAGACAGGCAGTAGACGTTCCAATGCTAATGAAAGACATCATGATTGATAAAATCCAAATTGACGCTGCAAAAAAGATTGGTGCAGATTACATGTTAGTAATTCAGTCACTATATGACCAAAAATTTCTCTCAGATATAGATGGATTCATCGAGTATGGACACAGTCAAGGATTGCAAATTTTACTTGAAGTGCATACAAAACAAGAACTGAAAAATGCATTAAATACAAAAGCTGATCTAATTGGAATTAATAATAGAAATCTCGACACATTAGAAATTGATCTTAGAACTACAGATACCATTCTTTCAGGAATTGAAAAGTCAAGACCCATTCTATCAGAGAGCGGAATCAACACACCTGAAGACATACAATACCTAAAAAAGTGTGGAGCAGATGCATTTTTGATAGGATCAAGCATAATGAAAAGTGACAACATTGAAGAACAGGTAAAAAAACTGGTGAATGCATATTGAAATATCCTAAAAACGGCAAATTTGGGGAATTCGGTGGAAAATACATTCCAGAAACTCTAGTTCCAGCAATTGAAGAACTAGAAGAGAATTATCTTAAATTTAAAAACGATAAAAAATTCAAAAAAGAACTAGATTATTATCTCAAAGTCTATGCGGGAAGACCTACACCATTATACTATGCAAAGAATTTATCTGAAAAAATTGGAGGAGGTAAAATCTATCTTAAACGAGAAGATTTGCTACATGGAGGCGCACACAAAATCAACAATACCTTGGGTCAAGCTCTACTTGCAAAAAAGATGAACAAGAAAAGAATCATTGCAGAGACAGGTGCAGGTCAACATGGAGTTGCAACTGCAATGGCATGTGCAGCATTGGGAATGAAAGCCGAAGTATACATGGGATATAGAGACACAATAAGACAAAAACAAAATGTGCTTCGAATGAATATGCTAGGATGTAAAGTTCATCCAGTAAAATCAGGCTCTAAAACACTCAAAGATGCAATTAATGAGGCAATTCGTGACTGGATTACAAATGTGGAGAACACATACTATTTGTTAGGATCAGCAGTTGGACCTCACCCATATCCTGTAATGGTAAGAGATTTTCAAAGTGTCATCGGAAATGAAATAAAATCACAGATGAAAAAAATCAGCAATAAAGCACCAGATACAGTAATTGCATGCGTTGGTGGCGGGTCTAATGCAATTGGAACATTTTATCCACTAGTTGATTTGAGTTCAGAAATTATAGGTGTTGAAGCTGCAGGACATGGATTAAAATCCAAAATGCATTCTGCAACATTGTCTGCAGGAAGTAAAGGAGTATTGCATGGAATGATGACATATCTGCTTCAAGATAAAGAAGGTCAAGTGACAGAAACTCACAGTATTTCAGCAGGGTTAGATTATCCAGGAGTAGGTCCCGAACATTCATACTATAAAGACACTAAACGAATAAAATACCACTCAGCTACAGATGCCGAAGTAATTGATGCATTTCTATTGTTAACTAGAACAGAAGGAATAATTCCAGCTTTGGAATCATCTCACGCAATTGCAGAAGCAGTCAAAGTTGCAAGGAAAAGTAAAAAATCAGAATCAATTGTAGTTACTCTTTCAGGAAGAGGAGACAAAGACATCGAAGAAGTTCAGAATTATTTGAGTAAACATGTCAAGAATTAAAGAAAAGTTTGCAGAGTTGGAGGCAAAAAACCAAAAGGCCCTAATTGCATACATTATGGCAGGATTTCCAAACGAGAAAGCCACCATCTCTACAGTACGAGGATTGGTTAAAGGAGGAGTAGACATTATCGAGTTAGGATTTCCATTTTCAGACCCGCTAGCTGATGGTCCAGTAATTCAAAACGCCAGTACAGTGTCTCTTCAAAACGGAACAAAAATTGCAAAGTTTTTCAGCATTGTAAAAAAGATCAGAAAGGAAACAGACATTCCGTTAATCCTAATGACATACACCAACATCCTATATCACAAAGGATATGTAAAATTCATGATAGATGCTAAAAAAGCAGGAATTGATGGATTTATTCTTCCAGACATGTCAATTGAAGAATCTAAAGAGTATCTACAGGCAGCCAAAGATAAGGCAGACACAATATTTCTAATTTCACCAAACACCAGCAACACAAGAATTCAAAAAATATCTAAGGCATCATCAGGATTTTTGTATCTTGTTGCAATATTTGGAACAACAGGAGTGAAAACTGGAATTAAAAAATATACTCTAGATGCAATAAAACAAGTTAAGAAACAAACCAAAGGAAAAATTCCAGTAGGGATCGGATTTGGCGTATCTACACCAGAGGATGTAAAAACATACATCAAAGCAGGCGCAGATGCAGTAATTGTCGGAAGTGCATATCTGAAACTAATTGAGAAAACACCTCAAAATCAATTGGAGTTAAAGATTGCATCATTTACAAAGAGTCTCAAAAAACAAACAATTCTCTAAAAAATATCGTCTAAGTTGGCGGTCAATTATGCAAACTTTCACAGAGATGAACTCAATTTCAGATATGGCCGCCAAACTAGAGGTTCTCATAAGATATCATACTAAGAAAAATAAAACAAAGACGGCATCAAAATCTAAAATTCATTTGAAATGATTACGAATTTTTCACAATTGTAAAGATCGTAATTATCTAAACATTGAGAGTTTAGAGCGTGTCAAAAACAAGGTTGAGATTATGCCAATACTCAAAATACTGATTGCCAAAAATCCAAACTCTGGAATTACTTTGGTCCCCATAATTTTAATTTCTTGAGCATTTGTAGTAATTGGAATGACTAATTTAGTTCCAGAAGAAGTAATCTCAGTCTCAAATTCAACCATCAATCCATCAACTAAAACAGCATTTGGATTTTCAATTAATTTTTCAGGAAGTAGAAAAGTGATTTGCTCATTTTCAGAAGGTTCTGAAATTCTAAACGTCAAGCTCTTATCATCAGGGATCACATGAACTGTATTTTGTAAATTTGTATCAAGAATATAGTTGACTCTAAAACCCAAACCATCAGGACTATACCCAGAACCTACATTGTTAATAGATTTGACATTGCCAGGATTTTTGACTACGTGAACTACACCATTCATCCATTCATGAAGGACACAAAAATAGTAAAAATCACCAAGTTCATCAAACTGTCTAGTGTATGATTTTCCTACAGTAAAGACACCACTGTCAAAAACGCCATCAACTACCCCTGATTGAGATACAGACGTTATAGTGTGAAGGGCACTATCAGCATTCCTCCAAGTGACAGAATCTCCAGGAAACACAGTTATTTCACCAGTTGTCACTCCAGTTGATTTTTCTGACCAAAAGAAAGGAGCATTAGGATCTGATGCGCCTGAGGGGATTTTTATCTCATAATTTTCAGCAAAGGCCAAACTACTAAAGCTTGCAATTAGTACTAACAAAGATAAAACAAAAAGAGATGCGCGCATGTTACAGTAATGCAATACAACTATTTCAACTAATCGTGATCGACAAAACATACAAAAACCAGATACTCGTTTGTTTAATGTGCAGACGAAGTTTATTTTTGTCACAGGTGGTGTGATGTCTGGCCTTGGAAAAGGAGTAACAACGTCCTCAATTGCAAAATTATTACAATTAGCGAATCAAAAAGTATCGTGTATCAAAATAGATCCATATCTCAATTATGATGCTGGAACAATGAATCCAGTTGCCCATGGAGAGGTCTTCGTCACAGAAGATGGCGGCGAATGCGACATGGATATTGGAAACTATGAAAGATTTCTAAATCAAAACATCCCCAAAAGTCACAACATTACAACAGCCCAAGTATATTCCTCAGTAATTGAAGCTGAAAGAAAGGGAGAGTATCTCGGAGCATGCGTTCAAATCATCCCTCACGTCACCGATGAGATTAAAAATAGAATCATGAAAATTGCAGAAAACGAAAAACTAGACTTTTTGATCGTAGAGTGTGGTGGGACAGTAGGAGACATCGAATCACTTCCATTCCTTGAAGCATTAAGACAAATGAGAGCGGAGGAAGGCCCAGAGAATGTGATTTTTGTTCACGTAACATTGGCCCCATCCTTAGATGTGGTAGGAGAACAAAAGACAAAACCAACGCAACATAGCGTTCAAGAATTAAGAAGAATTGGTATTCAGCCAGACTTTTTGGCAGTCAGATGTTCCTTACCATTAGAAGAGAAAACAAAAAAGAAGATTGCAATGTTTACAAATGTAACAACCAAGGATGTCTTATCATGTCATGATGCAAAATCAATCTTTGAAGTACCGCAAATGCTGTACGACCAAGGAATAATGGATTCAATATTTACAAAGTTTGGCAAAGTTGGAATGGTCAATGCATCATCTAACTGGGACAAATGGAATGAAATTGCTCAAAACATGATCAACCATGAAAATGACAAAGTAAAGATTGCAATGGTTGGAAAATATGTCACTTTAGCAGATAGTTATGTGAGCGTAAATCATGCATTGAAGCATGCAGGTGCAAAAATCGGCAAATCAATAGACATTGATTGGATAGATTCTGAATCAATTACAGATTATACCATACTATCAAAATATGATGGAATTTTAGTTCCAGGAGGATTTGGCACCAGAGGATCAGAGGGGATAATTCAAACTGCAAATTATGCGCGAGAGAAAAACATACCATATCTAGGAATATGTTTTGGATTCCAATTAGCTGCAATAGCATTTGGGCGAAATGTGTTAAATTTGGAAGACGCAAACTCTACAGAGATTAAAGCAGATACAAAGAATCCAATTGTAGATTTACTTCCAGAACAAAGAGAGGTTTCAGATATGGGGGGCTCACTCAGATTAGGAGCTAATGACGTCATGATAAAAGAAAACACAAATGCTAAAAAAATCTACAACGCTTCAAAAATCAGTAAACGTCACAGACATAGATATGAAATTAATCAAGAATATATTCCTCAATTTGAAAAAAATGGATTGATATTTTCGGCTGACAGCGACGGTGGAAAAAGAATGGAAATGCTTGAAATTCCATCACATAAATTCTATTTAGGCGTACAATTCCATCCAGAATTTAACAGCAGACCAGGATTCCCCGAAGAATCATTTTCGGCATTTATCAAGGCAGCATCTGAGAAATAATATTCAAAATTAAAAGTTTCCAAAAATGGGAATTTATGGATCATGTAAATAATATGCATTATGAAATTGTTCAACAATAATGATGCAGTGTAAGGAATGTGGCAGAGAATACGAGGCAGGAGTCAGAGAGTTTTGTTCTGAAGAATGTTTCAAAATAAATGTCCAAAAACGAATCAATGACGCAACTGCAAAAGAATCACCACACATCAACAAACTTTCAAAAGAAGAATAACGAATTATTCAATTTTTGAAATTTCATAAATTTTCTGCCTTGCATCTCGGATTGAAACTTTCTTTTTAACATAACCTTTCTTGAGCAAATGACTAAGTGCCAATCTAACGGTCCTATCAGGAAGTAATGTTTTGTTTGCAAGATCTTTCTGAGTTAAACTACCTTCATACTCCAAAGTTTTCAAGAGAAGTTTGGAGCTTGGAGGCATGCTAAGAAGTTCTTCAGCAAGATGAACTTTTTTCGCTAATGCAGAGATTGCAGTTCTATCTTTTTTTAATCTAATAATTTTAGCAGGAGGAAAAAATTGAGAACATTCCACAGTTTTAGTTACTTTATACCTATCAAGACCATCAAGGATCGCCTCACAGTGGACTCTGGCAGATATATCATCAATCTCAATTGAGCTGCTATTTGAAACAATTATTGGTCTACGAGTTACATCCAGGGAATTTACAGAAATTATTTCAAACACTGCAGAATCTTGGAACAATACAGGACCCCCTGCAGACATTGAATATGCAGAAGAACCAATAGGAGTAGACACGATAATCCCATCACTGTTATCATGCCATACTTCATCACCATTAACTCGCAAGGAATGCTCCATCAACATGGCACTCTTTGATGAGAAAACGGCCACATCGTTTAACACAGGATAAACATTTTTCCCGTCAATTTTTACACCAAGTCGAGGAACTTCCTCAACAGTGTAGTTTTGTTTTTTCAAGACATTAACATATGTTGAAAACTCTCGAAGTTCAATTTGAGCTAAAAACCCACTAGCCTCACCTTCACTAATGCCCAATACAGGTAAAGTTGAATCAAAAGTTCGATGAAAATAATTTCTTACACCTTTATCACCACCAAGAACAATAATACAGTCAGCTTGCTTGCTTTTTGATTTTGTAATCGTAAATGAATTAATTCCAGATTCATCCAGAATTTTTTTAATCAATTTTGCAGCAGAATCCGTACTGCCAGAGCCGTAAATGCCTATTTGCATAGAAGAATCAGTCAATTCTCTTCAATAAAAGAATAATGTATCACAAATCTCGAAATTTTACCAAATTATAAAAATATGAGGCATTAGTTTGCACTGTTCCTTTTTTAGGAATTTTTTGCAATCCCACATTCTTGGATTCCAATGCAGCTTGTGCAGCACCCCCAGCAAAACAAAGTGCCCACAAAAAGTCCTTCTCTTTGAGCATCGTACAAGTAAATGCAGAACAGAAAATATCACCAATGCCAGTAGTGTCATAAATTTGCTGGTTAGGCAACATTATAGAATAAATTTTATCTTTTACCAACAACGAAACATTTGCCTTGTCAGTTAATATCACATATTCAATTCCTTTTTTCTGCAATGCCAACATCATTTCATCATGAGTTCCACTAACAATATGCTGAGATTCTTCAGGATTTACTTTAATTGCATTAACATCAAACAAGTCCAAATTGGTTTTTTCTAAAAAAACATTATTTTGAGAATCTTTTCGTCTCAAAAATCCCTGAGGATCAACAAAAAGAAAATTAGAATCACGTTTAATTTTTTTAAACGTATCATCAGATATCTCATGATAAATAGGATTTACAAGATGAGCATCTGCACTACTGTGAGAGTAATAAATTTCTTCACATTCATTTTCGAGTTTCAAAGTTCTATCCGAACCAGTGATAGAAATAGCAAACTTTGTGGTATTTTTTTGAGATTCTGAATTTACAAGATTAATTTTATGTTCATCCAAGTATTGTTTTGGAAAATCAGGACCAAATTTTGTAAACAAATCTACATCAAATTTCAACTGTCTTGCAGTAATACCAGAATAGCAAGCAGCCCCACCAATTTGCTCATAGTTGTTTCCATCAAGAGTTATTGTATCTAATGCACAATGAGAGAAAACAGATAATTTCATTTCATTTAGATTTAATCAATTCAGATTTAGTTTTTTGCATTTTTTTCATTTATGCAATCCTGGCAAATTATATCACCGTGAATTATTACCACTTCAACTCCAGATCTAAAACAAGTATGACATAAACCACGCATGATATATCAATAGAATTTATTCGATCTAGGATTAAAACATACAGGGTTTTTGTCCATAATACAGGCACAGAACATCTAAATTTTGAGAAAATTCTACAAGAATATAAGTAGGCAAATTTGCTCATGTTCATGCCACTTAAGCGTGCAAGTAGAGGACGTACAAAAGGAGGAAAAGGATCCTCAGGTACTGTACAATGTACAAACTGTGGACAAACTGTTCCAAAAGACAAGGCAAAAAAAGTCACATCAAAATTAAATCTAGTAGAGCATACATTGGCAAAAGAATTACGTGCACAAGGCGCATATATTGCATCTCCAACAGTTTTGAAACATTATTGTATTTCATGTGCAATTCACTTCAAAATTTTAAAAATTAGATCTGCAGATAGCAGAAGAAAACGAGGAAAACTCCGTTAGTATTATTCTTTAAACTCAAACTTTTGACACCATAGTAATTCAATTAATTTTAGCCTATCATCACATCAATTTCTCATTCCTCATCTTTCTTCTATTTCTATAAATAATCAGAGGATACAAAATAATATTCTTGAGTTTATCCTCAACAGATAATTCTTCTTCAATACAGAGAGATAGAAAATCAAGATAGTCCTTATCGCTGAGTCCTAACTCTATCTTTCTCAATTCATAACTTGAATCCGAATATGACAGTCATCTCTTGAAATTTGTTTAGCATGATTAGTACAAAATCTCATGATCTCCTTACAAAATGGTTTTCTAAAGCATTCTTCAAAATGATAAAACATCACCTGAGTAAAGGCTTCAGTATTGCATCCAAGCATATTACAAATCATAAGATCAGGAACTAGGAATTTTGAGCCTAAAAGACGAAGGTTATAGTGAAAAATAGAGTTTAGAATCTAATTAAATCAACTTTCATAGCCAACAGTTCTCATGCCCACACAAGGCTTTTTTCCTTTGCTCCAACATTTACAAGAACAAGAGACAGCTTTTCCACTTTCCAAGTCTTTAATGACTTTATGAAAAACACCCTCTCTAATTTTTGATTCAATCGATATTGTTTCATATCCATCATCTGTCATGAATTTACTACAAGAATTATGAACTTAAGCGTATTGCCAATACTCAAAAGAGGCCAGATCATTCTTTGATGTTTTTTGCAGTGTAAATCATTCTTTGTATCAATGTAATTCCAGCAATTATCACTACAATGATCACAGCATAATCCATAAAACCAATAATTCCAATAATTGCAATTGCCAAAAGCCTTTCAGCCCTCTCGCCAATTCCAATTCCCTGAAGTTTTATGTTTATGATATCAGATTTTGATCTTGCATAACTTACCAATAATGATAATGTGATTGCAAGTAATACCAGATAAGGTTCTACATAGCCTCCAATTAAAATTCCCAAAAATATTGCAACTTCAGATATCTTGTCAAACATTGAATCAAGATATTCGCCTTTTTTAGAAGTATTTCCAGTAACTCTTGCCACCTGTCCATCAACCATATCAAAAAATCCAGAAACAAGTAACAAAATACCACCAAAAATTAGTCCAAATTCAATTCCCATTCCATATACAATTGCAGATAATAACGCAAATGCCAATCCTACAAACGTCCAAAAATTAGCAGATAGACCAGTGGATGCAAATCCCTTGCCTATTTTTTCTAAAGTAGGCTTTAGAATATCTCTCAGATTATTTAACACGAGATACACCCAAAATACCATCTAATAAAGTGAGTAGGAGTAAAATCTAGGCAAAATAGGCTTAAAATTCATCAAATCATGAAAATTTATCAGATTAAAGCAATGATAATATTTTACGTAAGTATGATAGTATTATTAAATAGTATCACGAGATATTTGATTAAATTTACAATCAGAAGAATTTGATATTTTACAATTTTATTCAATCTGTATAAAATTAAATTTCCAGATAGGAAGTAAATCAGTTCTTTTGAGATAAATTGATTGCAATAAGAGTAGAGATTATCTTTGCAGCCAAAGAAGCAGTGGCACCATTATCATGGTAAGGATTTAATTCTACAATATCCACTCCAGTAACCTTAGTTTCCTGTAAAGTATGAATCATGTCAAAGAGTTCTCTTGAGGTAACTCCCACAGCTTCTGGATTACCGACACCAGGAGCATATGCAGGATCTAAAACATCAAGATCAAAACTAGAATAAACGGTATCAAATGTAGAAATATGATCTTTTAGAAGGCCAGGACCTTTGCCTTCTCGGATTTGTTTGTCAGTAATTGTTTTAATTTTATTTTCAGTAAGGAATTCAAGTTCTTCTTTAACAAATGCTCTTGCACCAACATGTAAAATATTTTCAGCGCCCCTCTCCTCAACAATTCTTCTCAAGTAAGATGCATGGCTTAGATTAATGTCGGCAAACTCATCACGCAAATCATAATGAGCATCAAATACAACATATCCAGTTTCTTTTGGAAAACTAGTGTATGTACCATATGTGATAGAATGCTCACCGCCCAAAATGAACAATTGTCTTTGTTTTGCAACAAGTTCAGTGGTGATTTTTTTCACCATGTCAATCATTTCAGATGCAACTACAGTGTGACGAGTATTTCCAAGATCTTCAATGTTGACGGTTTCCAAGTCAACACCGAGTTCAGGATGAAATATCTCAATATTGTTAAAAGAGTCACGAATAGCGTCAGGTCCAAACCTGCAGCCAGGCTTGTATGAGTGTGTGGCATCAAAAGGAATTCCGAATATCGTAGCTACTGGTTCTGAATCATCATCAGAGGAAGTAATTAGCGGATTGTTGTTCATGTATAGATCAAGATAACTCATTTTTTACACCATCAGATTAGGTCTCTTTGAGAGATACTTTGGAAGATTCAAACCGGTTGTAGGTTTTCCTTTGGTTTGTTCTTTAATTTCATTAATAAAATCATCAAAGGATAATTCTCGCACATCACCAGTTTGCCTATCACGAATGCTAAGATTTTGAGAGTTTGCTTCCTTATCGCCTATTACCAAGATATATCGAATCCATTCTTTTTCAGCTTCACGAATTCTTTTTCCTATACTTTCATTTCTATCATCAATATCTACACGTATGTCGTTGGCTGAAATTTTATCAGTTAGAGCATCAGTGAATGTATTAAATTCTTCTTTAAGTGGGATGATTCTAACTTGTGTAGGGGCTAGCCAAAGTGGAAATTGTGGTTTTCTTCCCTCATAGGAATCTTTTGCAGCTTTTTCCAACAAAGCATAAATGATTCTCTCAATTGCGCCACTGGGTGAATTATGTAATATTATTGGATTTTGTTTTGTATTGTTTTCATCAACAAAATCAATTCCATATCTATTTCCATTTTCAACATCAATCTGGTCAGTCGATAAAGCAGATGCTTTTCCAAGACCGTCAATAAAGTTAAACTCCCATTTCAATACAAAGTAAAAGAATTTCTCTTTCCACATTTCAACAAGAACAGGCCTACCATGTTTTTTGACTAATTCCTCTATTGATGATTTATTCTCATTGTAAAAGTCCTCAGTAAATCTAATTGCCATTTCATAATCAGTTTCATCTATTCCAAGTTCTCGAAGAACGCTTTGAGAAAGATCAAATCTGATCTTGATTTCGTCAACTGCCTGGGACATATCTTTGCAAAATGCATGACAATCAGGCATGGTAAACGCCCTTAATCGCCTTAAACCAACTAGTTCTCCTGATTGCTCGCGTCTAAAACTATAACGAGTTAATTCATAGAGTTTGTATGGCAAATTCTTGTAAGATAGCTGGTATTGGTTGGCCATTAAGAATTGTCCAAAGCATGCAGCAAATCTCAAAAAGAGTTTTTTGCCTTCAGAGTCAATATTATACTGTCTTGCAGGAAATCGGTTAAAGTAACTAACCATACTTGGATGTTCTGAATCATACATGATTGGAGTTTCAACTTCATATCCACCATATTCTTTGACCCTATCAGTGACATATCTCTCAATTAATGATTTGATCAAACGGCCATTAGGATAAAATCTCATATTTCCAGAATCAGATGCAGGCTCATAATCTGCAATGCCCATTTTCTTCATCAATGCAACATGTGGTGGGGGTTGATCCACTTTACGAATTTTCGCAGATTCGTATTTCGCTAAAATTTCTAATTTTGGATATTTTGAGAAATTAAAATCACCAATGTTAGTCATTGTTCCATCAGGGGAAAGGATTTTCCAAAATGAGCGAATTTTAGATTCACCTTTAAGAGCATCAGAAGTTAATTCTTCATCAGGTTTTGCAGTTGCAGAATCTTTTGTGACAACTTTGGAGCTTTCTGCAAGAGGATGGCCCTTTACTTGAATTTTGTAAGATTTTGTCCAACCAAACGGAGAATGTGATACTTCAAGTTCGGATGCGCCTTCTTCCATTTCGCCAAGCAATGCAATTGCAGTTGAAGGTTTTGCAAGATTTGAGCTAAGATGAGCATAAGGATATAACAATAATTTTTTGCATCCAATTTTTTCCATGGAGGATTTAATCTGAGATATTGCATTTTGCGCCACTGAAGAATCATCGCCATTTTCAATTGCAACAAATGCCACTACAAGTTCTTCCAATCTTTGAGTCTGAGGATTTTCAACATCTTCAGCTGACTGAATTTCCTTTTTTGTAGGAGTGTATTCAATATGATCACAATGAAGTTGCAATATACGCATGTTTAGACATATTAAAACGGGCATAAATATACGATTCTCAAAAATCTCAACAGCATGAGGAAACTCCAGAAGATCGATTAGTCCAGAGTTACTATTGAAATTTATTCAGAATCAATACAAACAACTCATGCAAGGTAGAAAAGATGAACATAGACATCAGGAACTACTCAAAGAAAAGAAAGAGTTAGAAAAAAACAGGCCGCACGGGATTGATGAAATGCGAAGATGGAAGCACACAATGGGTAAAATTTTACAAGAATTAGAATTATACAACAAGTAGGCCTCTCAAACCACATTTTAGATCTAAATTCAAATGTACTATATCGATAAAAAAATTAGATAATGAACCCATCAGACGTTTTTAGAAAAAGGAATCTTTCAAAAATTAATTTCGAATACGAAGAATTGATTGGAAGAGATTTTTCAGATTCCAATATGAGTGGGGTAAATCTGAAAAACAGAGACATACACAATGCCGATTTGAGTTGCACTGATCTTAGTGAGGCCGATTTAAGTGGTGCAATATTGTTTTATGTAAAAATGCGAGGAGCCAATTTGCAACAAACAAATTTGTCCAGTGCAAAACTATGGGATGCGGATTTGTATGGAGCAGATATGCGAGGGGCAGACATTAGAGGAGCAGACTTGTTTTATGCAGATTTACGAAATGCTGATTTGAGTAATGCAAATCTTAGCGGTGTTAATCTAAGACATACGAATTTGGATGGAGCAGTACTAGAATCCATAAATTTTGAAGGAGCCAATTATGATTCAGATACATTGGATACTATTTCAGAAAATGCAAAAAACCAATTGAAAAAACAAGGCAAGATATGGTAAAATATTTAATTAAAAAATAAATAAAAAAATAAAGGAATTATTCCTCTACGTTCGAATCAGATACTAAATCGTCTACTGTTGAAATCACTGGTTTGACATCAATTATTCCATGTTGGAATAAAGGAATTCTCAAACCTGAATCCATGTTTTGGACTTTAGCAGTGGAAAAGTCAAGAACGAACTCACTTGGAGAATCATTTACAGGAGCATAATGACCTCTAAGAATAATTCTAAAAGTATCATCACCATTCAATGAACCGGTTCCATGTAGTCGGAGTTTTCCATGTACTGCTTGTCCTTTCAACTCCAATGGAATGTTTTCTCTATCACCTACAGTAATTTTTGCAGATGATGTTACTTTCCAAACTCCATTATTTTGATGAACTGCATTTCCATCAAGAACAATTTTTGATGGGAATGCTTGACCGGCAATAATTGCCCACCCGTTAGTCTCACCATCAAATTTCAGTTCGGTTTGTCTATCTGGAAATGCCATAGATACATCAGAAAATGCATCAGTAGTTTCTGATGAAACAGTGGCAGGGATAAAACCATTGTATGTATCTGCAAATACACTAGTAGTTCCTATTGAACCAAAAACAAGAACTGCCAGCACAGGTAGCGCAAATAGCAATGAATGTTTTTTGTTGCTTTGTTTCATGAAAACAAAAAATGAAAAATTCTACTTAAGGAACAAGCAGAAATCATCAGTAGAAATTCTCTGTGTCATCAAATTAAATGGCAAATAAATTCGAATTCGAGGCTAGAGAGAATCAAAAATTAATTTGATTTTTCTCTCAATGAAATTATTGACCGGAGAATTAATCCAGAGATGCCTAAATTTGATGTAAGGAATTTACTTGCCCTCAAAAGAGGATTTTCACCACGAAACCCTTCATCATAAATCATTTCTATAGATCCTTTATCAGTCTCAACAAAAGAGGTGATTAAAGAAAAAGCACCTAATTTTTCATCAGTTTGTTCTGAATAAAGTCGTAATTCTACTTTTGAAATTTTGAAATCATCTTGGATGAAATTTCCAGAGGAGAATAAAATTTCAACGGCATCAGGAGTTCTGTCTACACGTTTAGGATCATGTAAATCCACAATATTCATTCTGCATTATTTGAAATTATTCCTAAATAAGTAATGATATCAACACATGTTTCCATCAAAATGAATTCGATAGCATTATTTACTGAAAAATTAATTTTTTAGACATGGATCCTCACAAGTTTCATGGCAAAGATATTCCTCACATCAAACTAGATCCAAAAATGACAATCGAGGACTTGGTAGATGTTTTTGCAAGTTCAGGGTATAATGGACGACAATTAGGAGATGCGGCCAAACTCTACGCAAAAATGATCAAAGAAGATGCTACAATTTGCCTGACAGTTTCAGGTGCAATGACACCGGTAGGATTTGGGGGAATAATCAAAACTTTGATTGAAAGAGGATTCGTAGATTGGATTGTTACAACAGGGGCTAATGTATATCATGAAGATCATTTTGCTTGGGGTTTACCTGTAAAACAAGGAAGTTTTGATGTAGATGATATGAAGTTGTATGAGAATGAGATTGTGAGAATCAGAGACGTGTATATCAAATTTCATGAAACACTAGAAGCTCAAGATGAACTAGTTCAAAAAATGTTTGGAGATGATTTCCCAGACAAACCATTTACTACTGCAGAATTTTGTAATTTAATGGGAAAATTAAGCAAAGAAAAAGCAAAACATCCCGAAAAAAGTTTCATTACAGCAGCATATGATTACGACGTTCCAGTGTACATTTCAACAATGAAGGATTCTTCATTGGCATTAAATTTAGCAGTTCATAGATTAGCAGGGAAAAGATACAATTTGGATTTTGTGAGGGAGATAATTGAACAGGCAGCCATTTTGTATGATTCTAAAAAATCAGGAATTTTGGAATTGGGTGGAGGAGTACCAAAAAATACAGCTCAGCAAACAGGTCCGCTTTTAGATCAAATTCTAAAAAGAGATGACGGCGGACAAGACTATATTATTCAAATCACAGATGCACGTCCAGACACAGGAGGGTTGTCAGGAGCAACATTACAAGAAGGAAAGAGTTGGGGCAAAGTCCAAGACGCACACAACGGAATGGTCACAGTTTATGCTGATGCCACCATAGCATTTCCAATTCTTGCATTATATGCCCTGAGTAATCAAAAGAGTAGAAAACCAAAAAGACTGTACAAAAAACTAGACAAATTATACAAAAAGCTAAGTGACGATTATTTCAAAAATCCTGAACATAAAATTAAAAAATCCAAGAAAAACTAAAACTTGTCAAATCGAGCACGTTCAAGATCACGATCATCTTTTGATTCTTTCTTGTATTCTTTATAGTGTTCTTTACACAGAACTGTTTTTTTTCCAGATGAATTTACACGTAATCCAGCTGCTTCAACTTTACTAGTGTTAAGAGAACGAGCACCATCCTGATCACAGCCTTCAAAATTACATTTTGCTCCTTTTGATACTATTCCCATATAGAATAGTAATCAAGATGTTATTTATACTTGAAATTAATTTTTAGGTTTGGTATTATTAATAATGACGTTTCTATGAAATCGGTTCATCGTTTATAAGAGGAATATTTTTTTCTAAGATCATGGCTGGAGCAAAGAAAGGTGGAAGTAAAGACAAATCATCAGATACTAAAACTAAAGCTTCAGGTATCAAGGATACAAAGAAAAAGAAAGACAAAGGGGAAGGCGGACCAAAGAAAGCTGAAATTGTAGTTATCGTAAATGAACAACAAGCATTAAAGATTATTCAAAATTCCAAAGTTATTACAGTTCAAGATCTTGCAAGACAAACAGGAGTTAAAATTTCAGCAGCAAATGCATTTCTAAAAGAGTCAACAAGTAAAGGAATCGTAAAAAGAATTGGCGGCTATTCAGGTCATCATTTGTATCAAGCAGTTTCTTCATAGATACAAAAAACATCCCCAGATTTAACATCCTTTAAGGCATCAATATTTTCAGCGAGTTTTCCTATAGGAGTCATAGTTTTTGAAAATACTGTATCATTTAGAAAAAAGCACAAGCTTCCAGTAGAGGGTAAAAATGCAACATCGCCTTTTTTAAATTCAGTTCTAGATCTTTCAATTCCAGAATCAATATTAGATTCAAAATACAAAATACTTTTTCCAAGTAAATGTGCATGACCTTCTAATGGCAAAGATCTCATGATAGTTCCAACAGTTCTTGGTGACAAGTGTCGTTTTAGATCACATGGTATTTTTGCTTTCCCACGAATTTCTAAAATAAGCTGTTTTCTGGAGACTGAGGATGTACTCAATTCGTACTTTAAAATGATTAGATTATATAACGTTTTAAGGAAATTTTCTTACTTGTCTAATGTTAATGAATCTGAATCAATTGTATCTGATCCAGTTGAATCTGATCCAGTTGAATCCGAATCAATAGAAGCTCCACAACCTGATGAAGATGTTCTGGATTTAGTTGAAGAGAATGCAGGATTAAACAAAGCATTAGATACCTATAGAAAATTAATAGATAGAAAAGATCTTGTAGAACCATTAACTGAAAAAGAACAAGGGGCTCTTGAAAAAAGAATTAAAGAAATTGAAGAAAGAGAGATTATTGAGAAAATTGAAGAGCATGAACCAGTAGAAATTCCTTGTGAAAAAAATAAAATTACAATTGGTCCACCGACATTAACAAGATTTGAAAAAGCAAGAATTATGGGAGCAAGAGCATTACAATTATCATTGGGAGCACCACCATTTATCCCAATTCCAAAAAATGCTAGAATTTCATTAGATATTTCAATGGAAGAACTAGAACAAAGAGTAATCCCAATTACAATTAGAAGAGTACTACCTAATGGGGATTATCAAAACATACCAATTGATTACTTTGAAAAATGAATCAATGGTCGATAAAACTTAAAAGAACATAAAATTTCTAAATATTGAATAATGCTCATGGAAGAGACAACTAAACTGAGTGGTCAAGAGCAGACAGCAAGGTCTGAACAAGCCATCATACAAATTGGAAATTATCCAGTTATGGAATCAGCCATAGAAGTATTAGAGATATTAGGAAAGAAAAAGAAAATAATTTTAAAATCAACTGGCAATAACATACCAAACGCAGTTGCAGTGGCAAACATCATTACAGAAAAAATGCTCAAAGGCAATTCACATGTTCAAAAAATTAATTTAGATACTGTATCTGCTGCAGGAATTGGAGATATGACATCAACTATTGAAATTATATTAATTAAAAACTAGTAAACGCTTCCAGGACCTTTAAGAAGCATATTTTCACATTCTTTGCAAACTTGTTCGTCAATGTTTGATTCTAAATTATGATGTATCTCACAAATTAGTAAACTAGATTTGATATAGTTGCACAGTCCAATGAATTTAGAAAGACTTGACGGAGTATATGCCATGTCTGAAGAAAGGCCATCACATAGTTCATCAATCATTATTGCAACTTGTTTTTCTGCCAAAAGTTTTGCAATTAAAGAAGGATCACCTCTTGTGCCTCTAATGTAATTGCTTATTGCAGCTTGTGTGACTCCCAGCATTTTAGAAATTTCATCTTCTCGAATGTCATGATCTTCTGCAAGTTTTTTAGCAAGAATTGCCCGTAATGCAGGAATTAACGTTTTAGATTCAATTTCAGCAGGAAGTAGCACTATCCCTCAAGAATGCAATTAAGGATTTAAAGTTTGCAATAGAAAAAGAATGCCTCCATTCAACATCATTAGGCATAGCTATTTTAATTTCAAAATAACATCGAGTATGTTGGAAGAATTTTCTCAAAATCTTTACAGTGTTATAGAAGAATCATGTAATGAGTGCAAATCAAATTTGATATCATTGTCAGGAGGATTAGATAGCTCTATTGTCGCATATTTTTTAAAACCAAGAAAACCAAAAACAGTGGCAATAATTACAGAAGATTTTGTTTCGTCTGATTTGACATATTGCCAAATGATTTCAAAGGAAATGGAACTGCCATTAACAATTTACAATGTTAGAACAGAACAAATTCTAGAAGCAATAGAAGAAACAATTAAAATTTTAAAAAATTTTAACGACATTGAAATTCGCAATAATGTTGTAATGTATTTAGCAATTAAATGGGCAAAGGAGAATGGAGAAAAATCAATAGTTACAGGAGATGGTGCAGATGAGTTATTTGCAGGATATAGTTTCCTCATAAATAAATCTGAAGAAGAATTAGAAAAAGAGATTAAAAGGATATGTTCAGTAATGCATTTTCCAACAGAAAAAATAGGCAGAGCATTAGGAATAACGATAGAATCGCCATTTCTAAATGATAAAGTGATTCAATTGGCTGAAAAAATCCCAGTTAATCTCAAAGTCAAAGAAGAAAATGGAAAAAGACACGGAAAGTGGATTTTACGAAAAACCTTTGAAAAAAAGATCCCATCACAAATTGCATGGAGAGACAAATCTCCAATGCAAGAGGGTGCCGGAACTGTAGGGCTGACAAATCTGTTTGATTCCATAGTAGGTGAAGAACAATTTGTTGAAAAAAAACTGACTGTGGAAAAAACAGACGGAGTGGTAATTAGAAGTAGAGAATCAATGCATTATTATGAAATTTTTAAAAAATTGTACGGTATCCCACATGATCCTAAATCAGATGAAACATGCCCATATTGCAAACATCATGCAGGAAAATCTAAATTTTGCAGAATGTGCGGAGCGTTTCCAATCTAAATATTATTTTTATATTTTCGAGGTTTTTTGAGAAAAATTCGTCTACATCCTGAACAGCAAAAATATACTTTTTTTCCATTATGATCATGAAGTAATGCTAACTCCTCATCTAGTTCTATTCCACATACAGGATCTACTGGCACAAATTTTCCTCTCTTAAATTCAATTTATAGTTTCATTTAGGATTAATTCAGTTTAATTGGCTATGAGATGATTTATGAGTTTTTTTGTAACTGTACCGGTCATTATAGACAGATGCTCAATGTGTAATCGAATTTCCATATAATTTCTTAATGAAGTAATCGATTTTATTTCTTGAACTGCACCAACAAATTCCAGATTCCCAAAACATCTCTCACAAACTAACCATTCACAGACAGAGCCACCAAAAGTAAGAGGCGTTTATTTTATTTTGCAAACAAGTTCATGTCAGTCATGGCAGTAATTCATATTGTAATTTCATGCATTTGTGATTTTATTCTACAAATGACATCAGATGTAATTTTAAGAATGTGTTCTATATCAGAAGATGACAAATGGTCATGCCCCTGATCAAATGTATCTTGTACAATAGAGCCAATTTCATTAATTAAATCAGACATTGCCAAATAATCAAAATCAAGTTTTTCATCAAAAGTCACGTTAAAAAATTAATTTTTATTGTTAATTAAGAAGATCATAAAATTCCAAAATTGGAAATTCGATCAAATTAAGAATTAATTATTTTAAGGATTTTCTTTGGAAGTGTACCATAATCAGTATCAGGTTCAGACACTACATACAAAATATCATCATTAATTATTACACTTATTGCAAGAGCACGCTCACGAGAAGCCATTGCAAAATTAACTGGTCCTAGTTGTTTATCAAACTCTTTTCTCATCTTGACACGCAATGCAAGTTCCATGAAAATCATTTCGTCATCTTTTTCACTTTCTAATGGTTCGACATTTTCCTTCATACCGCCAGCAACCAATCGGCCACGTTCATTAATTACGCCAACAAATCTAATTTTAGGATCAATTGTAAATACAGAATTACAGATTTTTGTATAATCATAAATTTTAGCAGACAAATTACGATGACCCTAAATTACACTCATTTATTATCTTTATACAGAATTTTAAGGCGGATTAACTCACGAAGTTAATTTTTTTACCAATGTAAGAAATTCATCTTCAGACAACAAAGGAATATTCATAATTTCAAGATTCTCTGAAACATGATCTTCAGATTTCTGGCCAACCAGGGGAGCTAAAACGCCAGGAGTAGAGCGAATAAATTGCAAAGCACGTAAAGAGGGTTTTAGTTCATTGAATTCAGGCATCGTTCCAGGAGTCAGCAATCTGCCTTGCATGAATGGAACACTGGTAAATACGCCAATACCCAATCTCACTGCCGATTCTAAAATGGATACATGTTCACCCCCAAGCAATTGATTTTTTGCAAGCAATGCTTGATCATAATTCATGTTGTACGGCAATTGAATAAATCTAAAGCCGTGATTTTCACCTCCGACTTGTTTTGCTAAATTAACAGTATCTTCTAGTGATAGATATTGCAAATTGTCAGATGGAACTCTAAAACATTCCCATGTAGCCATGCCATAAAATCTGATTTTTCCTTCCTTTCGTTTTTGCTCATATAGTTCAAAGACAGATTTTAAATTCTCCAAAAATTTTTCTTTAGACACATCTTTGATTTGGCCCTCTACAGCATTATGAAGATAAAGTAAATCAAGGCATTCAAGATTCAAATTTTTCAAACTTCGTTCTAATTGATCAGATAGATATTGTACAGTCATGCAATGGTATCCAGATGTAACATCACCCTCTTTTATTACGCCTTTTTGAGAGTATTCCTCTTTTACATATTCCCAAAAACCTAGATTGACATCTGCGTCATTTGTGACATAGCCGTTTTTTGAGCTAATGAATAACTCATCGCGCGTAATTTTACCATCTTGAATTAGTTCAGATATTGCTTTTCCTACAGAACGTTCTGCTTTTTGAGATCTATAGTTTATGGCAGTATCAATTACGTTAATTCCAGATAAGATTGATTGCTTGACAGCGTTCGTTACGAGTTGATCTGTTTTTGCATCAGCATCTCCCAGATATGTCCCAATACCGACATTTGAGAGAGAGAGATTTTCAAATTGTTTAAAATTAGATTCATTCACGCCTGAATTTTTAGCAAATTTTCGAGTCCCTTCAGAACTGGCAGAACCTAAAATCATATGATTATTCAATAGTTTACTAAATTTATGTCAAGGGGTATAATTCAACTGAAAATTCAATTAAAAAACCAACAACAAACAATGCACCAGTGATTCTGCCAAACATCAAAGTTGAAGACATGTATGGGACAAGATCCTCAACTGAATCATAGTTTTTTTGCAAGCCAAGTCCAGATTTAAACATTAAAGGTACACTAAGAAAACTAATCAAAGAAAACACAGGGAAAAGGTGTGCTGAAACACCGACAATTATTGCCAAATAAGATACAATTGGAAAAATCCAAAATAATTTTGCACCTTGTTTTTTACCTACTGTGATTACCAAAGTTTTTCGTCCTTTAGATTTGTCAGCATCATGATCTGGAAATGATGCGATGAAAAGCACCAATGAAGATAAAGAACCTACAACAATTCCTGCAAGTATTGATTCAGTTGTAATTTGTCCGGATTGAATAAAAGAGGTTCCAATAACAATCATGGAGCCCTTTACTGCGACAAAAAATTCGCCTAGTCCAGAATCAACAATTTTAGTAGAATAGAAATAGATAGACAAAATTGCAAACCCCAAAATAATTGCAATTGTAATACCATCTGTAATTACAAAGTATCCACCAATGACAGTTCCAAGTATCAGAAATGCAATTCCCGCTCTATATACTGAAGAGGGTTTGAGTAAACCCTCAGGTAAAACTCCAGTTCCACCGCTCATTTTAGTTCGAACAGTTGCAGTATCAATCCCTCGCTTAAAATCCCAAAAATCGTTTAACAAATCCACACTTGCATGAAGTGACATCACACCTGCAAAAGTCAATCCGGCAGTCAAAATATCCAATGAGGAACTTTGCCACCAATTCAATGCCAATCCAACAGAAACAGCAATTACTGATGCTAGAAGAAATTTTACTCTAATTACACGAAACCATACAGATAACATTGAAAATAATGTTAATTTTTCAATATAATATTCATGAGTTTTACCAATATCATATTGTTTATATCAAAATTGAAGGTACAGATCCTCGTGATCATAGGGAAAATATCAAAAAATGAAAAAATTATAAAATTTAATGCAAATATCCGTTGCACTGATTGTGGTAAACAGGTCCCAGGAGGGTTAAAGACAGGAGAAACATACTATCAAACTAAAGAATTTAAAATTGAATTAGAAAATTTTATGAAAAAATATCTTTGTGGAATTTGCAGAGATAAGAAAAGACTCAAAGAAAATTAAAGTTCTTCCTCTTCTTCCCATTCTTCTTCCAAATTGGTTTTAGATTTTTTTAAGAACATAAAGACAACTACTCCCACCATCAAAATTCCGCCTATTACAATGTAAATTATCCACTCTGGCAATTCCAAATCTATCGAATCAAACATCTTTTCTGGAGCATCAACATTTACTATGAAAGAATCTTTTCCTTCTGCATATCCCTCAGCTGTTGCAATAATATCAAATGATATGTCAGGGCCTTTCAATGCAGTCAAACTGACAATTGCACTGCCATCAGAGCCTGTTCTAACCACATTTGGAGTAATCAAAGCATCTTCAGAATTAGAAGATATTTTTATCGAGGCCCCAGATACAGATTCAGCATTTTCATCATCCACAAACAATCTAAATTCAACTGGGTCATCTACAGAAATTTCATTGTCCAACCCGCCTGTGGAAATTTTTAATTGTAATTGAGATGAAGCCGTATTAATTGCGAGTGAAGTTCCATTAACACCCTTTGCACTTGCAGTGATTAGTGCATCACCTATAGAGCCAGTTGTTTTAATTGGAAATATAGCATATGATGAACCAGTTTGAATGACGGCATCATCTATTATCTGAACTATGGAATCCTTAGAGGAAGTAATTTTAGATTTCACATCAAACTTTGGAATTACAGGGTTTCCTTGCAGATCAACTAGTTGAATTATTCCAAAATTTTGTTTATGTTCTGCATTAATTTTCTCTAATGGAAGAGAAACTTGCATTTGTGAAGTTGGATGAGAAAAGAAAGAGGTTTCACCTTCTAAATTTAAATTAGCATTTTCACCAATAGGTTCTACAGTTAAGATAATTTTTTTCTCAGATTCAGAGATATCAAAGGAATCGCTTCTTAACTGAGTAAAAGTGAAGGTGGAATCTTTATCAATCTTAACTAATCCATTAGTAGGAGTAACCAAGTATTTTCCAGTTTCCTTCATTATTTTTGGTCGCTCTTTTGCATCAAGTGCCACTAGAAATATATCAAAAAACCCATCACGATCAAATATGATGTTATCCTTTCCAGTAGGAGAGAACAGCCTCACTTCTTTCTGTTCTAATGTATTGACAATTTCAGTAGTAAACGAACCAGTTCCAACACCATTCACAGAAGCAGAGATCGTCACAGAACCTGTATTATCACCTGTAGAGATTTTTGCAATTCCAGTAGAATATGAACTAAGAATTTTTCCACCATTTTCAATTACAGCTAATTTTTCATCACTAGAAATCACATTAATTTTTTGTACAAATCCATCAGTGTATTGATTTTCATTTGATTGTAATGGATATAATTCACCATCATCCAGACAATCAATAGAATACAAAATAATGTCTTCAGGGGCTAAATCAACATTATTAGTAATTTCTTCATCATCAGATTGGTCTTCATCAGATTCTTGAAAACATTCAGGATGAATATCAATTTCAGTTCCGTCAGGCCTAAATCCATCATCATCATCATCATCCTCAATCATAGATAATTGATATGTAAAAAATGCTGTAGCATTACTGGGAATTTTATCCAAACCCATCACATTTACTGTAGAATCGTAATCTTTATCATCGAAATTATAATCAGTTGTACGTTGCCTTTGATCAAGTTCAATAGACTCACCTACTGTGCGAAACGTATCAGTCGCAGTTCCATATCCTTCTGAACTAACTCCGATTAAGATGTCATTTTCAAGTAAATTCTGTAAACTATACTTTTGTTGAAGTAAATATCCAAACTGATCTTTTTTAATCATAGGTGGATCTACAGATTTACTAATTTTATCTAAATTTTCACCAATTGGATATTGCTCACTTGAGAAAAAATCCAATAAAATATCATTAGGTGTTTTTGTAGGATTCCCATCAGAATCAACGACACTCACAAAAATATTCAAAGATCTATCAATTTCTGCGGGAATTAATTTTGGAAATATCGATAATTTTAACGATGTAGGGAGAGTAGATGAAATTTGAATGCTCTGCGCAACATCCAGACCAGATTCTTCATGAATTGCACGTAAGAAAGTACTTCCCACCTTGTCATGAGCATGTAATATTCCCCATGCATAGTAACTGCCTTTAGATATTGTCAAAGTTCCAGAATCTGATGACGCTAATAGTCCATCAGATTCCAAGGTTATTTTAATGTCAGTGGGTGCTCTAACAATCACCCCGTCAGTAGTTTTGAAAAAAACTGAAAATGGCATTTCAGAGTTCACATGCATTTTATTTGTAGGGAGATTCAATTCAAGAACTAAATCATCTGGAAGATAAGTTTCATCTGTACCCACATTAATTTTTTGGAATGTGATTTTTCCATTAAGATTTGCAGTTATTGTAGTTGTTCCAGATTTTTCAGTTGTAGTTATTGGAAATGAAACAAATTCCTTATTTGCTTTAAGGATTATTTTGTTAGGGACAGATGCAATTGATGAATCATCCGAACTGAGACTGACAGGTACATCATATGAGGATGTAATTGGAACCCCGTGTTTACTAAGAACAAAAAGATATCCTGCCTGATGTTCTGCAATTCCACTTTCCAAATGAGATGGTGAGATTGCAAGTTTAATTGAATAATCAGATAACGCTTCTAAATTTTGTGCTGATGCAGAATGGGAATTCCCTCCAAATAAGAGAGATAAAGCAAGTAAGAAGATAAGGGGTTTTTTTGTTTTCATTTTTTTCTCCATTTTCATTTTTTACTCCATTTTTTTTCATAAAAAGGAAAAAAGGGTGGAGTTATCCACTTTGTTGACCAGCAATAACAGTTCCAACAAAGACAGCACCGTTTGCAGTTGTTAACTTGAACTGTGTGTCTCTTCCAGACTTGATGTTTTCATCAAGTGTGGCGATGACTGTTACTTGTTGACCAGGTTGAACTTCTGCAGATGTTGATCCCAATATGGTGCCAGGACCTCTGGTAAGAACATTGAATTCGCCCTGTGGAGCAGGATTAGTTGCAGTATAGTTGTATACAGTACCACCAATTCTTACTTCACTTAGAGTAAGTTTACCTACACTGTTACTTTGTACATAAACTGCTACTTTTTCACCTACTACAAGACCATTACCTGCAGTGTTTGCTGCAGCAAATGTAGTACCATCATGGTTTTCTAGAGTAATACCATCTGAGGCATCATAGCCAGTGAATTTTAGAGATTCAATGTTTGGTGAACCGCTGATTTGAGCAGAACTGAAAAATCCTTGTGAGAACACAAAGACGATACTTCCACCGACAACTGCGATTGCTACCAAAAGAAGTGTTGCGATAACTGGAGCAACTGCTCTTCTTGAAGTCATTTTTGACTGTAGTTTTGTCATTATGAATTTCTTAGAATTAAAAAAGATGTTAAAGAGATCTTTGTTCAAATAATACACCAGTTTGAAATGTTGTTTTTTTTGCACAACATTGAGGGTAAAAGTAATGGTTTGGGCTCATTTGTAATGACAAAATTAATGACGACTTTGACAGTTTCAGTAATTGCATCAATATTGATTATTGGTGGTTTTGTTACATCTACTCCAAATGCTTTCTCAACATATGGTGGCAATCATGATGATGACGATGATCATGATGATTGTGATAATGGGCATTATGGAAATAATCACGATGATGATTGTGATAATGAACCAAAAGATCCTTGTGATTGTGAGAAACCAGATACACTAAAGTTCATCCTTTCTACTCCAAGTGCAGAAATCAATAATGATTTTAGAATCGAAATTTTCAAAAAATTAGACGACATCAACAATCCAGACAAAATGCTATATGAGATTGCAGGTGTGCTAAATGGTGAAGAACGCCACATTCAAGCATCTAATTTTGGAAAAGATAAACTAAATTCAAACACAGTTTTTGCAATTTATCGAGTAGTAAATAACGAATTAGTTGCTTCAATGGAAATACACACATCATGTTCACAGTCATTGTACATAGGCCAAATAGTCATGGATAATGGATACGCCTTAGAGATAACAGATGGTTTGAAAAATGGTAAAACATCAATTTCAGCATCAGATCCTCTAACTTGTGGAGATGAACCAGAACCAGAACAAACAGGAACCATTGTGATTAGAAATACATTGACAAAGGATAATGGCGGAGAAGCAACATTGGAAGACTTTTCATACAAAGTTACAGATGAATTAGGAATAGAAACCAACTTAGATCGAGATTTACTTGATCCGTCAATTCATGTTGCAGAAATTCCAAAAGGAACTTACACATTAAGTCAAACAATTGCATCAGCAGTCACAGGAACATATACTGAAGTTCTAATCACAGGTGATGAACAATGCCCAGATACAACCAATGAATCATTTAAGATTAAAAAAGACAAAACAGTCTCATGTACAATCTACAATGATGATAATGGTGACGGCTCAGGAGGAATTGTATTTAGAAATTTCTCAATGAAAGTACAGCTTGATGCACCTATGGACAATGATAGTTGTGACCAATTCGCTGATGCAGCTGACAAAGATCCATGTATACAAATAGTCAATTTTGAAAATGGGGATATTGCAATTGTTGATTCTTCTCTAGTTTCAACAACTACAATTATCTTATTCAGTGTAGCACAAGAATCATTAGACATAATGGATGGCGCACTGGAACCAGATTGTTCTCAGGATAGAATAATTAGACACAACAGTACATCAGATAGTCTAGAGGATCATAATGGTGACCCCATAATGAACCCATCAGATAATCTCGTAGTCTTATTACAATGTCCAGGAATGGCTACTGATCAAGTCTACAATGTCAACTATGTTATGATTAACCCATTATTGTAACATACCCAACATTTTTTATTTTTTTAGTTTTAAAAAATCTAAGTTTTTAGTTAAAGTATTTTTAAAATAAATTAAAAAAATATATAAAATTTTATGGTGGTGAAAGTACTTTTAACACTACTTCTGCAAGCGATCCAACAGCAGCTTCTTCTACCCCTCCAGTAGTACTAACACCATCAGCTAAAATGTACATCACATAAAGCTGTGTTGAAGTTACATCAGGAGCAGTAATTTGAAATTGTATTGTTTGTGCATCTGATGCACCAGTAATATCCGAATTAAGAGTGCCAACAATTTGTGAAGACCCATCTCCAAAAGATGCAATAGGATCCATAGTAAATCCAGGTGCAGAGATAATAGAAGGATTTGTCCAACCTTTAGGAATATTGATTATTAATCTTGAATCAGTTCCTTTGATGTATTGACTAATGTCAGCATCAAAATCAGCTAATGTGGCATTAAGTTTAAGCACGCCACCACTTGACACTGTAGCATTTGAAAAAATATTTGCATTGGCAATAGACCCTGGAACATCTGTTAAATACACATTAGGTATTGCCGCATCACCATCATGAAATGATGTACCATATCCAGATTTGCCAAATTGCCCTAAAGTAGTATACACAGTTACAGATACAGGAACAGTTTCAAGGAAAGTTCCACTGCTACCTATGAAACCAGGCTCAACTCGAGCTAAAAATGGTACAGTGGACAGTCCAGGAACAGTAATAGGATTATCCAAATCTTTCCACATCAATTGATTGGCGATAGGACAGCTCCATGTGCCCCCCATTGTAGGGTCAACATGTTGAGCAGAACATGCATTACCGTTGTTATCTGTAAAAATTTCATCTCCACCTGTATATCTGGTGGATGTAGCAGTAATCACAATTTTACTTACTTCAAGATCTTTTTCAATTGGATTTACAACATTGACACCCCATAAAGCTTGTTGATTGGATTCGCCAAATGGAACAGGCAATATTACAAAGATTTCAGGTCTTGCCAAAAGATCTTGGGTCAAAACAATTAATTCAGTAGTAGTTTCACCACCATCAGTAGGCAATCTCAAAATACTTGTATCAGAAACAACATTAGTCCAGACATCATCAGGATCTACAAAATCACCTCTTGCAATAGCAGAGAAATTCAGATCATCTCCACTATCTCCTGTCACTCGATAATCCCAGGAAAACATAACTGATTCACCCCTGTCCAAGTCAACTGATACGGGTCTATGAGAAGTAAAAGCAATGACTGAACCAGTTCCACTAACAGATAGAGGATCAGGTTCAACATTTTGAATTACACCATCGCCTGTATTAGTTACAATCATCGCAATAGTTACATTTTGACCAATAATCACGTCTGGGGGATCAGTAATTAGTTCAGCTCGCAATCCATTAGTTGATGGACTTCCACCCACAACAAAATTATCTGTTTGAATAGAACCTAATGTTGAAATAACTTTAATCCCATATGCGTCAGGAATCATTTCAAGTGTTTGTGTTGAAAGTATGTTTGATGTGAAACCAGATGGAATAAACGCATCATCATAATTGACAGTATATCTGCTTACAGGTTGATCAGGTAATGTTTTGTTCATAATCCAAATACTTGAAATTTCTACAGGGTTCTGACCTTGATTATCTACATTTATGCTTAGAAAATTATTTTCATCAGTAGAAACTAAAATTCCAAAGTGTTCCTGTTGTTTTTTAATATCTATATCAGAGACAGCCCTCTGTGTTGTAACGATGTCAGTCTGTGCATCCAGAGCTAAACTCAAAACAGAGAAACCTGCAATCATCAAAACTGTAAAGAATAATGCCCCAACCACAGAGGACAAACCACGCCTATTTTTAGGCATAAAAGATGTTTTTTTACGGTTTATCGCGCGTCACCACTATCAATTAAGAACTCTACAAGATGGAGTTGGCCAATATTAAACGAAACATGGATTCCTTTGTTTAGATTAATGTCAGAATCATCAGACCCAAGTTTAACTAGGATGTTTACTGATTGACCATTTTCGATTTGAATACTTTTATTTTGAATAACAGGTGATGCACCAACAGGCATTATGGAAAACATTCCATCTGCAGGATATTTTCCACTAAGGGGGGAATTTACAGATGCATCTAATTGGATGCCAGCTGTTGAAGAATCCCAAAAATGAATCACATTGTTTATGCCAACTTTTTCAAGAAATACAGAATTAAGACCGTTATTTTGAATTTGCAACACAATGAATTCAGTTCCACCATTTTCAGGAATTGAATTAGGAGTAACGCTGCATGTAGAACCACATAGAAATGGATTTACAGTATGTTCATTATCGACATCGTATAATTTCAAGAGTGATGATGAATCCCGTGTGTCATATGCCAAAAGTAAAAGATTCAAAGATGACGAATCCAACGTAGATACAGTTCCCAGATTCCCAGTTACAAAAGCATCATTCACAAAATATGTTAACGTGCTAGCACCAGTTACAGTTACTGCCATTAGCATCATGGTACTGATGATATCTGCAACACCGCGTCTATTCTTTAGTCTAGAATTTTTTTTGTTTTGAAAAATTTTCAGGGATTCCATTTTTGAGTTCATTCCTATTCTATGTGTTAAATGGGCTCGCCACAGTAGTGATGAAATTTCCTCGAGCAGTAGTCAAAGAGATTTTGTATTCAGAATCAACATAATACGGGTCATTCCATATTTGAGTTCCTGTAGAAAGAATAATTTCAGAGTCATCAAGAAGATCCAGAGTAATTTTGTGGTTGTCTTTAACCTGGATAGATTCGTCAACGTCAACCCAATTTGCAATGATTTCCTGAGTGTCGATTTTTAGTATGGTTACATTAGTGATTACAGATTCAACCGTTCCAATATTTGCCAAATCTATTGTCATATTGTCTGTATTAGGCTCAAATCTCACATGTTCAAATATAATATCCTCACGATGAATTTGGTTTTTTGATTTTTCATGAAAGGACAGATCATAAGTGAATGCACTGATACTGTTCATCCCATTAAATAGAATCACAGAACCGACTGAACTGACAATTCCTAAAATCACAATACTGCCCATTATTTGGCTTACAGCACGTCTGTTTTTCACAGGTAATTTTGAGAAACCACATCTCACTTTTTACCACCGTTCTTCGAATACCATTCAGAAACAAAATCCTCTACACGGGAGAGAATTTGTGAAAAATCAGGCTCAGAAATGAGGTGAATCCCGTAGTGCTGGGCAAGACTTTCCATCCCATCATTGACTCCAGATACGGTAACAAGCAATGTATTGGTTGGATCAATGTCTAATTTTGGAACAAGTATAGAGTTCATATCAGATTGATCAACACCAGTGGGTTGATTTCTAATAAAAATTAAAATTGATTCCCCAGTAATTTTGCTTTTTGCATATATTGGAATTTCATGAACGTTTCCACTTTTTCCCTTAATGGAAATATTGAGTTTGCCATCAAAATTAAACCCCTCCAATAATTTCAACAATTCATCTTTGATTTGATTCGTATCAGAATTAATTGAAATTTCTGAATTTTTTAATTTGTAACTAAATGTAGTGATGAATTGCCCAGAATTAGTATCAAAATCATGTTCATGTTTTCTGCAATGTAGTTTGATTACAGCATTATCAAATTTCTCTTCACAATCATCACATTGATACCACATTGCAGGTACGCGTACTTCTTTTTCAAAATTTTTGATAGGTTTTTTACAAGAAGGGCAATTTGTATTATCTTGATCTGAAAAATCAAAATTAGTGCTTTCAGTGATATAGCCGCATTTCTTATGTTCAAACAGATTTAACTTTTCAACACTCATAGAATGGCATTTCGGACAGTATAGACGCATACTAGATGAGAAAGTTTCAGGGTGTACAGGACAAACAATTAATTTTTCATATACTTTTTTCTCCAAAATTCCATCAGAAACAAGATCATCAAGACACGAAACATTATCTTGCATTTCTCCTATTTTTGATAAAATTGGGTAAAACAGTAAACCTTCGTTATAGTCTACAAAAGGTTTGATTGTCCTATCATTCAGTTTTTGTACCTCTTGAATTAATTTCACAGCCTTACTAGTAGAAGGCACGATAACATCAGCATTTTCCGATAAGGTGGGCCCCTCAACAATTAGAGATTCAGATTCTACGATTTGTTCGCCTGAATTTCCCTTAAAAATTGAGGATATGCTGTTAAAACCAGATAATTTGTGCTCAGATTTTACATCTAATGATACATCGATTGGGGGTGATTTTCGTCTAAACATCAGACTATCGCCTCATATGATGTGAACATATCATGAATCATCGTGATATTCTATACCTCGTTTAGAGTAAAAAGAAAATGTTGTTCAAATGAACGAACATGCGTTAAAACACACAGGTTACGCATAGATACTGAAATTGAAATTTAATATTTTTAAAGATAGTTTATCAGCATTGCAAAAATTTCAACCTGTAACCAAACTAGATTTTAAACCAAAAAAGACCGCCGTTAAAACAGTCGAAGACGAATTAGACGATGACTTTAAAATTCCAAAATACATGACATTGTCAAAACTGGATTGGGACAACAATGAAATCCATGCGGGGATAATTAAAGATCCTACAGCTAAGGGAGGATTAAGATACCAGGTCATAGAACCAGTCCTTTCAGAGAGAGATCAAAAGGCATTTGAAATAATTAAAAAACTTTTGATGACCGAACTTACAGTTTCACTACATGACATTAAATCAAAAAAAGACGCAGAAAGAAGACTAAAAAAGAAAATATCCTCAATGATTAAAAAATACAGATTAAAAATTCCTCCAAGAAACATTGCAAAAATAAATTATTTTGCAGTAAGAGATTTTGTATATCTTGGAAAAATAGAGCCTTTGATGCGGGACCACATGATAGAGGAGATCAGTTGTGATGGAACAAATATCCCCATATACATTTGGCACAGAGAACATGAATCAATGCCGACCAACATCATATACGAGACAGACGTGGAATTAAATAATTTTTCAAGAAAGATGGCATATGTTTGTGGAAAACATGTCTCAATGGCAGACCCAATTATTGACGCATCATTGCCAAACGGAAGTAGAATCAATCTAACATTGGGCCATGAAATCACAAAGAGGGGAAGCACGTTTACAATCAGAAGGTTTAGAGCAGATCCGATTACAGTTATCGACTTGATAAAATTTGGAACAATGTCAATAGACATTGCGGCATACATGTGGTATTTGGCAGAAAAAAAGTCAACCATGCTTGTTGCAGGAGGAACTGCCAGTGGCAAAACTACCGCACTCAACGCACTAGCCACATTCATCAGACCAGGGGAGAAGGTAGTCAGCATAGAGGATACCCAGGAGCTTAACCTACCTCATGAAAACTGGATTCCTGCAGTATCCAGGCAAAATTTCACGGATACACAGGTAGGAGAAATCAACCAATTTGATCTTCTCAGAGCAGCCCTAAGACAAAGACCGGACATCATCATTGTTGGAGAAACCAGAGGAAGAGAGGCATACACATTGTTTCAGGCAATGGCTACAGGTCACGGAGGATTTTCATCAATTCACGCAGATTCTGTGGATGCAACATTGACAAGATTGACATCATCCCCAATGGATGTGCCAAAGGCACTAATTTCAAACAGCCTGGATTTGATCACACTTCAGTTAAAAATCAGAGTGGGTGATAAATCACTAAGAAGGATCATTCAAGTTTCAGAAATTGACGGGATTGATGAAGCGACAGGAAATATCAAAACTCATGAGATTTTCAAATGGAACCCCAAAACAGATGTTCATGAATACATGGGGAATAGTGTGATTTTTAGAAAACTCAAAGAACGGGATGGGGACAGTGAAGAAAAAATAAACTATGAACTAACAAAAAGAAGATTGGCATTAGAATGGATGGTAAAAAACGACATTCGAGATCATAAAGAAGTGTCTGCAAATGTCATGGACTATTATGCAGATCCTGAACGATACTATGAAAGAAAAAGATTAGAGGTGCAAATTTGAAACTGGTTGGAAGTAAACAAAAAAAGAAGATTCAAGAAGAATCCGTAGGTCAATTGCACGTGTATAGCTATAAACTTCTAAATGATCATGTAAAATTCCTACATCCAAAATTAACATCATTGGATAAATCAATCAAGCAAGCAATGATGCCAATTCCATTTGAGGTCTATGTTTCAAGCATGGTGTTCTTTAGCATGATTGCAGGGGTAGCAGGTATTGTCATGGGAGTCATTGCATCTCAGTTCATCAATATTCAGCCAGCAAGCATGGGAATGATTCTTCCGCTCCTAAGTGGTTTGTTGCTCTTTGGAATGACATTTGGAATACTGCAAATGATCCCAGCAATCAGAGTAAAGAACAGATCAGCAAAACTTGTTGAAGAGATACCTCATTTTATTGGATACATGTCAACTCTGGCAACAAGCGGTCTAACATTAGAAGGAATTTTCAAAGCAATAGCAAAAGAAGACACGGATGAAGACATTGTAAAAGATGCAAGATTTATCGTAAGAAATATCGATATTTTAGGAATGGATTTGATCACCGCAATCAAAGATTTGGTTCATAGGACACCATCTGGGCCATATTCAGAATTGTTAGAAGGGGCAATTGTTACAGTTTCATCAGGAGGAGACCTCAAAGAATACTTTAACGCAACAGCTAAAGTCCAGCTAGAGGAGAAGAAAATGCTAATGCAAAAAACAACCGAATCACTAGGCAGCGTTGCAGAAATTTATACAATTTTACTAATTGTATTTCCATTACTTGCAGTAATCATGTTATCAATCATGGGAATCATGAGTCCAAGTCTCGCAGGATTTGATTTGTTAACGTTGATGAATATTCTAACATTTGCAGTAATCCCACTTAGTGGAGTGCTGATGCTTGTAATGATGGATACAATGGTGCCAAAGAGGTAAAAGATATGGAAGTAGTGAAACGAAAAGAGAATGCAAAACAAACTAGAAAAAAGTTCAGGGCACTAGAGCCAACAAAATCAATATTAAGCAACAACATACTAAGGACAATTACATATTCATTAATCGCATCAATTAGTGTTCTTTCAATGAGTTTCTTTTTTTCAGAATATTCAGATTCCACTACAATTAGAGATGTTGGATTAATCTTTGGAATCATGGTGGGAATCATTCCATTGACCATACACCAGTTAAAAGAAGTTCAAAGAAGGGACAACATTGATAGAAATCTTCCAGTATTCCTACTTGCATTGTTAAGCTCAGTGCAGAGCGGTGCAAATCTGATCAAGGCCATAGAACAAGCAGGTGAGAGAAATTTGGGTGCATTGACTCCAGAATTAAAAAATCTCAGAGCGAACATTAGTTGGGGAACTCCAATTGAGGATGCATTTGAGAATTTTGCAGAAAGAACGGGAACTAGAGTAGCAAGAAGAGTCACAGTACTGTTGGAAATGGCAATGAAGATTGGTGGCGATGTTTCAGAAAATCTAGAGATGATTCAAAAACACGTATCTGAAATGCAAAATATCGAGAAAAGTAGAAAATCAGCATTGGCCCCGTACACATACACAATTTACATTTCATTTTTTGTGTTTTTAGCAGTCGCAGTATTACTGACAACCAGTTTTTTTACTGAAATTGAAAAAGTTCAGGACGGATTACTCGCATCTGGAAGTGGGACAGAGGGGTTGTTTGGTTCACTTGCAAGTATGGAGATTGACAAATTGGAATCAGCATTGTTTAACATGGCAATTATTGAGGCACTGTTTGGAGGGCTTGCAGCAGGAAAGATTGGAGCCGGATCATATGTAGCAGGCACAAAACACGTTGTCGCCATGATTGTGGTTGCAGTTATTGCATTTAACCTCCCGATGTAGATCATAATTAAGACATTTTTTAAATTAATTGTACAATATGCAAATAAAATAAATCATAACATGATAAAATAATAACATGATAAACTGTATCAATTGAAAAATACAGGTTTTTGCTTGTTTGTAATATGCCATACAAGCACACCCTTTAGTGATCATCAATCTTTAAGAAAGTACCAAAAATGGAAATAACAAATTTTGAAGGACATAGGAATTGTACGAAAGTACTAAATGCAATCACTCAAAATGAGCCTAGGGCAAAGAGGTTGAGAAAATAAAATGATGTCTTATCAAGAACATATAACAGGCATAGCATCAGAACTAGAAGAGATTTTAGATCTCGATGATTTAGAAGCTAAAGTTTATCTCAATTTGCTTAGAGCAGGACCAATTACTGCCAGTGCACTTGCAAAAGAATTGGATATTGACAGAGCAAGAATGTATAGAACAGTAGACAAACTAGTAAGCAGGAACATCATTTCAACAACACTGTCAAGTCCTAAATTATGCATAGCAGCAGATCCTCATGATGCATTAAAAATTGCATTAGGAAAGAAGGAAGACGAAGTAAACAAAATTAAAAAATCAGGTGAAGCAATAATCGATAAAATCAACAGTGAAATCACATCTAGCCAGATAAGCACAGTCCCAACATTTAGAGTGGTTCAAGGGCGTCAAAACATCTATGCAGATATCGCTCATTTAATTGAAAATTCAACTGGAATTACATACATTGCAACAACACTAGATGATGTATCAAGAATGTATCACAGTACAATTCCAGAAAAAATCAGCATTTGTGAAAAGAATGGAGGCATAGTAAGATTACTGGTAGACATGACTGATCCAAAATTAGCCCCATTTGTTAAAAGATTCAATGCCACTGAAACACGAATAGGGAAACTGCCATCTAAGGGAAGAATGGTAGTTCAGACAAACAAGAAAATGATAATGTCAGATTCTGCAGCATCATCTCAGAATTCAAATGCAGATTCAGATTTTTCACTTTGTACAAATTCTTCCGAAATGGTGGATAATATTTTCACATTATGCTCATTTTTGTGGGATGTGTCAAAACCACTCAAAACAATTGATGTCAAAAATTTTGTTAGAAAAACAAAATCTTAGACATTCATAATATTGTGTAAAAATAAGAGTTTCATAAAAAGCGAGCCTGAATAATTCGAAATCGTTAAAAGGTATTGATTCCCAGATTTGGAAATGGCAATAGAAGTATTTGATGAAGGCAAAATGAGAGAACTATCAGAGGAAGATAGATTCAAAGCTTGTGAACAAATATTGAAAAATGAAGATGATGAATCAAAACGTTGGGATGCAGTGTGGCTAATAGGAGAATTAGCAGAAAACAAAACTGAAGAAGACCCAATGTTCAACAAAGTAGCAGACGTCATCGAATGGGTTATGAAACATGATAATAATGGAGTAGTAAAACATGAAGCATCATTTCAAATCGCAGCAAGAAATATGCGTTCAAAAATTCCAGTACTTATTGATGCAGCACTACACAGTGAAAGTGTTCTAACTAAACACGAGTCTATCGAATCATTAGGATTAATGAGAGCATTCGAGGTAGAAGATATGATTAAAGAAGCACTAAAAGATCCAAGTGTAGATGTAAGAGAAACTGCAGAATTCGTACTCAAAAGATTCGCAAGAATGAAAAATCAGGGCGAATACAAACCATACAATATTTTATAATATTGTATATCTGCACTTTTTGTTTAAAAAAACATCATCATGGCGGCATAATTTGAACCCAGAAAGAATTTTATCATAACAAACAAATCTCAATTTATGAAAGATGTAGAAATTGATCCAAATGAAATTCCAGAAGTAGTACCTGAAAAGATCAATAGTCGATATAATTTTAAAATATTTATCATTATTGCAGCAATTGTAATTTCATTTCACGTTTTGATCAATTTTGGAACATCTGAAGAAAATTCGGATTCAATTGCATCAGTGTTTTCATTTCTCAATCCACTCATAGTTTCAACCATAGGATTTACAATCGCCATCAGATATAGAAAATCATTAATTTTTGGTAGATCATATATTGCACTTGCAATAGGATATTTAGGAATATTTCTAGGTGAAATTACGTATACGATATACGATATAATTTTCGATATTGAGCCATTCCCATCAATTGCAGACGTCTTCTTTTTCATACAATATCCACTATTACTTACACATCTGATTCTAAACATCAAATTCTTCACACCCAAAATCAACAACAAAGTAAAGTTATGGGTAATTATTATGCCAATTGTAGTTCTAGCAGGATATTCAACAGTATCAATTACTCAAGCTGAAGTAGGTGTTTTTGAATTTGATTTTTACTACGGTGCAATTTTTGTATATTTTTCATCATTGACATTAAGTTTTGCAGTAGTAGGAGCCATTATTTTCAAAGAAGGCGTTATTGGAAGAGCATGGTTCTTACTGGTAATTGGAATTTTGTTTAACACCATTGGAGACACATGGTATTATAACTTAGAATTGTTTGGCGAATATGATCTTTTACATCCAGTTAACATGTTTTGGTATGCAGGCTATTGGTTAGTAATGTATGCCCTAGTAAAACACAAGAAAACAATTTAGCAAATAATAGCAAATAAAAACAATTTTTAAAACATTAATTAAAAATTTGAACAGTTTGTAAAATTGAACTTTCAGATAACAAACTCTTTTTGAGTTGCACTCTAACTGAGATGTTGTTTTTTACAATATCAACTTTAACATTGTCAAATATGGTTTCATATTTTTTAACCTTCTTTCCATCATGAGCTAACTCATATCCATTTGAGACAAGCAATCCACCATTGATCAAGAAATTGATTTTTCGGTATCCAGACGTTTGAGGCACATTACAAGTTTCCAATATTTTAGCAATGATTAAAGATTCATCCATCACAGAATCTAGTATTAATTTTTTATCCGGGTCAGCAAATGATTCTAAGAAAACTTTAGATAATTCAGGGTCTTTAATTGAAATCCAATTAGATGTAGATTGTTTTGAAGATTCAATATCAACAATCTTTTGTAAGAATTTTTGTTCCAAACCATCAGCACCTGCACCAAAAAATTCTCTTAATACACTATCGAATTTATTGAAATTTTTAATTGCCTGGACTAAACCAAGACCGTGTCGTTCCATCAATCTTTCTTCAATTTTGTTTAATGTTTCCTTACCCAAATTTTCTTCTATAGATTTTCTCAAAGATGGGACAAGTAAGTTATCTAAACCGTTTTCCAACATCAATTTGAACAATCATTATATTATAAACAGTGTGCCAAAACTTTTGTGACAAACATTTCTTTTTATATCAAAATTTCTTTACTTCGATCAATTGTTTGACAAGCATGTTTGATCGATCACAAATGAATACATTGTAATGATTCGTACAATCCTGTATGTATCCAAAATAACATACTAATCCATATCACCAGATTTGGAAATAAGAAAGTGGTAAAATGGCAATCATTCAAATGACGGTATCGGAGAGCGTCAATTGACCGTACAAGAAAAACAAATTCTAAAAAAAACAGATAATGTATCAATCAGAATTGATTCAGATCTCAGCAGTAAGCTTCATGAGAAATGTTTAGAACAAAAAATTAGTCTAAATACGCTAATCAATCATCTTTTAGAAAAACAAGTAAATTGGCATGAATTAACTACACAGATGGGATGGATTCCAATGTTCAGATCAACATTCAGGGAATTATCAGATTCTATTACTAAAGACAAAATTGAAAAAATTGCAGAAACGACTGGAACATCAGATTTGAAAAATTCATTAAATTATCTATACGGGTATGTTGATTTAGATTCAATCCTAGATTTATTCAAAAAAAGATGTCTAAGCATGAATGTTCAATACAGAGAGATTGAAGTGAATGGGAGAAACAAAATCATCATCCAACATGATTTAGGTAAAAATTGGCCATTTTTCATCATAGGTCAAATGAATTCAATATTAAATGAAATAGGTCATAGAGTGGTGAATGAAGAATATAACAAGCAGGGATTTTCCTTTGAAATTGTCAAAATAAACGAGATGTAACGAGATCTAAAATTACGCATAATATTCCCAGAAAATTTAGGATCTACCTATAAGGGATAATCTCATTTCCAAAAATGGGAATAAATGTTATCGAGGAATGTCTCATTAAAAAAATTCAAGAGCGGGTATTATTTCATAATAATAGCTGCCGCATTATCCGCACTTATCCATGTAATCTCAAAACCCATGCTTGAAAATTCACCACATTCGATTGAGATCAACCCAATTGTAATGGCATTCTTGATTTATTTTATCTGCGGCATATTTTTTACCCCGCTGACAAAAAAATCACATTCAATTTCCAAATTTGGAAAAAAAGATTGGATGTTTATGGGACTCATAGGAGTTTCAGAAGTATCAGCATTAATTACATACTTTTACGGATTATCAACATCAACTGCAGTAAATGCATCAATCTTTAGCAATAGTGAAATAATTTTTGCATTAGTCATTGCAATGCTAGTGTTTAAAGAGAAATTACGCATCAAAGAATGTATTCCATTTTCAATGATCGTTATAGGAATGATGGTAATACCAATAGGAAATGACTTACTGCAAAATAATTTCAGTTTAGGGAATGTAGTTACCGGCGATTTATTAATAATATTTTCAGGGTTTTTGTACGCAGTAGACATCACATTGTGCAAATATGTAGGAGACAGATTTGATGTCAAAAGAGTCACACAAATTGTATCATTTGTTTGTGCAACGATTGCAATTTCAATTATAGTATTATTTCAAATTCCAATGAACATAGACATTGTCCAATTACCAGGAATCTTAGTAATGTCGATATTAGGGACAGGGATGTCAACTTTGTTTTTCTTAGTAGGGCTAAAGATGATAGGAGCTGTAAGAACAGTACTGTTGTATTCTACAACTTCGGTGTTTGGGGTGTTATTTTCAGGAATTATACTTTCAGAGGCAATTACTGTAATAGACATTGTTTCATTAACACTAGTTTTAGCAGGAATATTTTTGTTAAGAAATAGATTGGCCGAAGGAGAACATGGTTCAAGTACAGATGAAGAGCTCACAGTAAGCAGATCAAGAGATTCAAAATCAATCAAACGTGGAAAATATGTACTTAAAAAATCAATTCCAAAGAAGATCAAAGAGAGAGTTATTTTCCAAGGATGGATTGGGGCAGGATAGTGATAAACGTTCATTTCCACTATTGAAAGTATGAAATAAAGTGAAAGATATTTTCTTTTTGAAGTAAAAAATTATGAAAAAACGTATGGGTTTGAGCATAAAAAACGTGTTTTTTTTCAATTGTAGTTATTTGTAACTAATTGTATACGATTGAACGATCAGGCTTTTATGATAACATCGATCATTTCCATTAATGGTAATCATAGCAAACACAATTCAACTAGGGACATTTCCGGTGGATAAAACAAACTATGAAGAAATCAGAGACGCTTTAGTAGCATTTGGACTAACTCCAAATCAAAGCAAAGTATTTTTCTATTTAGGAAAAATTGGTGCAAAAACTGCATCAGATATTGCAAAAGCTGTGAATGTTCCACGAAGTGAAACATATCATCTGCTAACAGCACTGCAAAACAAAGGAATAGTAGAAGCATCATTTCAGCATCCAATTCAATTTTCAGCACTATCAATTAAAAAAACAGTTAATCTTCTAATCAATACAGAAACAGAGCGTCTAAACAAACTCAAAAAAGCAGGCCCAAAACTAGAAGAAATTTGGGAAAAGATTCCAGGAGTAGTTTCAACAAAAGAAGAAGAAGAAGAAGAAAAATTCAAAGTATTGCAAGGAGGTAATCAAGTAAATAGTAAAATTTTTGATATGATATTAAATGCCAAAAATGAATGCAGGATTTTAGGTTCAGAAAAAGATTTCATGAAATTTTATCATGCAAATTTTCTAGATGCGCTAGAAGAACGTGAAATTGATTATAAATTATTAACATCAATTTCAAAGAAAACAAAATATATTTTTGAAGATATTAACAAATCAAAAATTAAACGACTTTGTTCATCCGTAAAAGAAAATTTGTGCTTTTTAATTAAAGATGATGACGAAGTGTTGTTCTTTATTAAAAACGAGGGAAACAATAAAGAGATGAGGGCAATATGGACGAATTCTGAAACAATCATTTACTCTAAAGCATTGTTGTTTGACAGTATTTGGTCAAAAACAGATGAGGGGGATATTCAATGACCAGATGTAGTTGTGGATATAGCACCAAATGCACAGACGAATTTTGTGCCCATCTTGCAAACACTTGGGATGATCTTAGAACTCTACATGATTTAAAATAATTAAATTAAAGAATCATCACTTACTTCTATTGGCTTTCTGCCCATAAAACCAGAATCTTTTTCATGCCAAAATTTTATTTCAGTCTCACCATATTTCCAACACAGCCATACTTCTTCATCAAATCGTTTGGAAGGAAAATCAAGCAAACCTTGTTCAATGCTTTTTACCACGACCCCTGTATTTTCCAGTATTTCTACAGATTCATAAAATTGGGTAATTGCAGAATTTAATTTTTGTTTTAAATTAACATAAGATTCAAAGGAGTTTGTAGTAGAGATACAAATTTGTAATTCTTGTTCTATTTTTTTTACTTCGGTATTTTTTGCTAGCGAATATTCAAATTTCTTGATCACATCAGGTAATGCAGTATTTGCCTCATTTGTTGTAAAAAATGTAAACATGTGTGCTCTCACAAAGCAGGGATTAAAAATCTTAGGTGTAAATGTAGACTTTTGTCTTCAAATCACAAAGTTCAGATATAGTTATTATCAAGATTAGAAAAAATTCAAACATGGGATTCAAAAGAGGCATTAACAAATGTGTAGAATGCGAAAAGAAAATGAAAGAAGACCCTAATGAAACAGGCATGTGTAGTAAATGCGGTAAAGAGCAAAATCGTATCGAGTCAACAATATACAAAGAATTAATCGATGAAGGAAGATTTCCATAGTATTGATTTCAGAGAAGAACATCCCAACAAATCCATAATCTGAGTGTATTGTATATGTTCAAAAGAGTTTAGAATCTATGGGTTTACTGTATTCAATATTAAAAGAACACAAAGAACAATTCCTGCCACAATAATAGATCCTTTGAATAGTGTTTTCAATAATTTTTAGCAAATGATACGAACTTAAGCGTATTGTATATAGTCACTAGCAATCACACTCATCAACACATTCAGAATCATCACTTTCTGGAATAATTCCCAAATATCTCAAGATTACTTTATTTGACATTTTACTAGTAATTGTTATGAAATTATGAATATGAACTAGAGTATGTAAAATGATTACACATAAGATATACAAATTTTTAATATTTTATATAATTATAAACTTAAGCGCATTGATAATTATAGAATAGCGTTCTTACTCAATGCAATTACAGATTGACCAAACAGAAATCATTCAATCAATATGAGATGCAGATTTATTAAGAAATAATATTGAGAATGTTTATGAGTGAAGATCAATTAGAGGCATTAATTATTCAAGTAATCAACGGAGCAATTACTACAATTCCATCATATCTAAATGAAATTAAAGAAAACGAAGAGATCTTAAAAGTTGAAAATCCTCAAGAGTTCACATACGGGATTGTGATGGGAATGGCACTTGGGATGGGAGGGGCAATCCTCAGTGCTCAAAAAGAAGTGCCAACAGAAGAAGATCAAATAAGAATCAGAGACATCGTATACAAATACATTCCAGAAATAAGAGAACGAATTTTTAGTTGATTGAATTTAACAGTAAAGAAATAGAGTTTCTAAAAGAACTAGAAGAAGCAAGAATAGCAACATCTCACAATGACATCCCACACGTAAAACCAGTATCGTTTGTATTTGTAAATAATTCAATTGTGGTAGCAACAGACTACAACACACGTACTTTTAACAACCTCAAACTAAATTCTAAGGTAGGAATTGTAATTGACATTTACAAATCTAGAGAACATAGAGCGATATGCATTCAGGGAGATGTAAAAATAATTGAAAAAGGGTCAGATTTTAAAATGCTCTATGACATTTTCTATGAAAAATTTGCTTGGGTAAAAAAAGACCCATGGAAAGAAAATGAATCTCCTTTTTTAAAAATTATGCCAAAAAACAAGATTAGTTGGGGATTAACTTAGAATGTTATTTCTTGTTCAATTTGAGATAGCAACCCTTGAACAGATATAGGCTTTCTTAAAACAGAGCGGATTCCCAAATTCAGTAGTTCCTGTTCTTGTGTGGGATTCATTTCAAGAGCACTAACAATGACCACTTTAGATAGTTCTGAAGATCTCCTGTGTTTAAGATCTAAAAGAAAATCAACCCCACTATATTGTGGCATGCACATGTCAAGTAAAATTAAATCATAATCTTTGTAAACTGCCAATTCCAAACCAGCTCGTCCATCGGATACACTGTCAAAATCATAATTCTTTGTCGACAAAATATCTGCAAAAATTTGACTTATTTCAGAAACATCTTCGATATGAAGTATTTTCATATAATATCACATGTGTTAAAATTGATAAAAACAAGTTTGCTCATTTGAACAAACTATGACATTTATCAAAACAATTCATAGATTTTATTTCATTGTAGAATTTTTTAAAAAATATAGTTCTATGAAACAGATTTACACACGCATTTGCTTTGTTTTTCAAATCTTGGAAATTTTAGCTTATTGCATATTTCGCAATACAGTTGAGAAGACATACATCTGTAGATTCACCGTAGTATATCCATCTTTTATCAAATTTTCATAACATGGTTTTTCATTTATGGCAATCACAATAACAGCTATTAGGGATACATCTATGAGTTAAACAGTCTTTACAGCCCTTGCTCCGCCCACTTTTTACTCGCAGTCTTTCTTTATCCAATTTCTAATTGTGTAAGAAATACTAACAAATAAAGACATGGAATAATTCAAAGATTGAAATGAGTAACAAGATAAAATGCTCCCACATTTTAGTTGCAAAACAAAGTGAGGCATTAACTATTCTAGAAAAGATCAAAAACGGAGAAAAATTTGCAAATTTAGCAAAAGAATTCTCAACAGACACAGGTAGTGGAAAAAAGGAAGGAAATCTAGGCTACTTTACAAAAGGAATGATGGTAAAACCATTTGAAGACGCAGCATTCAAACTTCAAGTTGGAGAAATGTCTGAACCAATCAAATCAGAATTCGGATACCACATCATCAAAAGGCTAGGCTAATCTAGGGTAAGGATTTTGATTGTTTGACCTTTTCAAAATCATCATTTATTTTCTGACTAATCTTCTTAAAATCTTCACGTATTTCCTTATGAAGATCTTTCTCTTTTTGAACTAAATCTTTCATCTCTTTAGATTTGTCTGCACCTGTCAATAGACTAGAATGTGGCAGAAGAGTTTAGAAGATAATTATCAATTCAAACAGCACAAAAACCAAAATAAAATACACAACATTTTTTTTAGTTGCAAAATATATCAAATTATGTTACTAGATGAAAAAACCATGGATGTGATTTTAGAATATCTAGAAAAATCAATTATTAACATATCTAAAGACGCATTTGAGAATCTTGAATTGGAAGGAGGCATTCAAGAAGTTCAAAATTTTCTTGAAAGTCAATATGACATCAGGTTAGAGAATTTACTAATTGCAAAAAATAGCAGCATTCATCATTTAGAATCAAGTATGAAAAACAAAATAATTCAAAAAAAACAATCTCTTTTTGATAACATACTCAAGCAATACACAAACTAGATAAAAGCATCTAAACCGGATTTTTTGGATTCAATCTCGTGGTTTTTTTCTAAAACTTTAGTCATTTTATCACCCATTGATTTTGCAGCAGTCATTTTTCTTTTGCCAATCCAATAATATGTCTCATCAATAGTATCTTTTGCTATCAAAACTACAAGCTTTCCAACATCTTTTCTACCAGTTCTCCCCCTACGCTGAATGAATCTCACAGAACTTGGAACATTGTCATAAAAAATTACCTGGTTTACTTCTGCAATATCTAGACCTTCTTCCCCAACACGTGTTGCAACAAGTACACGAAATAACCCATCTCGGAAATTCTGTACAGTTTCAATTTGTTTTTTCTGTTTTAATCCAGCCTCGCCTGCCTTTCCAATCAGAATGCCTGCGGATATTCCTAATTCAAGGAGTTTATTGTAAATTAGATCAACTGAATCCCTATAACTTGTAAAAATTAATGCTTTGCCTGGAACAGATTCTATAATTTCTTTAAGCTTAGGAATCTTTGAATGTTCAATACCACGAGATTGAGCTTCGTTTGCAAGATGAATTGCCCTTGTAAAGTTTGGATCAATCTCAAATAATTCTTTAACACCTACACCTTTTTTTGCTTTAGCTCGTTCACAGAATTTTAGAAAAGGAGTAACTCCATGAGCCTCAAGAATGTTTAGAGCATAATGGATTCGAATAGCTGTGAAAAGAGGTTTTGCAGAGCGTCTGTTCTGATTCAATACAAATTGTCTAATTCTAAGTAGAGCAGAAAGAGATTGTTGTTCAGCCAAACGAATGCCATTTTTTCTCAAAACATCATATCGTTCATCTAATGCTAATTTCAATAATTTTTGTATTGATTTTAACTCAGGAGGCAATTCTACGTGAATCCATTCAGTATTAGTTTCTTGAGTGTAAGGTTTTACATCAGGACTATCTTCAGTACGTTCTGCAACACTAGAAATTCGAAGTTTTGTTAAAATCTCAGTGGCCTTTTCTTTTTCACTAGGCAAAGTAGCAGTCATCCCAATAAGTCTAGCAGATGAATTTTCAAAGCGTTGAGCAATTCCAGAATAAGCATAGTCACCAACAGTTCTATGGACTTCATCAAAGATCACAAGAGTGAATTGGTCGGAAGTTACAATTCCTCGAACAAAGTCATTCCGGGCAATTTCAGGAGTTGCGCATACAACACTATTACTCCAAAGTTTAGTTCTTTTGGGAATTGGATCCTCCCCAGTGATTAGAGAAATATCATCAAGAGTGAGATTATTTTTTAAAAAATCATAATGTTGATTGACTAAAACTCGGGTAGGCGCCAAAAATAAAATTCCTCCAGTGCCTTTTGATAAATATTCAGAAATTACATGTAACGCAACTGCAGTTTTTCCAAGACCTGTAGGTAAAACCACAATACAATTTTCAGCAATAGCTTGATTTGCAAGACTTATTTGATAATCTCGTTTTTCTATAGAGTTCTTTTTCACATATTTTTTATCTACAAAATCAGTCATCAGATATTGAAAGATCAAAATTTATTGATTTTATGCTTTCGTATTGAATTGTTTAGCTAATACTAGACTCTAAATACATTCTATCTTGTATAGATAACAATATCATGAATACAGAAAAAAATATGAAGCATTTTATAAAATGCACATTTTGTGGCAAGTCTGACAGGGTTGAATATTTAGGAGGACTAGATTGGTTTTGCAACAAAAGATGCCATTACAATTACAGACACAGGAATGACGACGTATGATTAAATTTGTTATTTCTTCCAGATACAATATCAGGGTCAAATATCATTTAATTTTGAAGACCGTTCACTCCATGAAAGATTGATCGCATGTGTAATTTTGACTAGCGTGATCCATATATTGAACAGACAGACAGGATTCATGTGAGTAGTTCTTTTGAGAGACCCGGATGGGATGAATATTTCATGCTTCAAGCAGAACTTGCCAAACTTCGTTCTAACTGCATGACCAGGCAAGTTGGCGCAGTAATTGTCAGAAACCACAGACAGCTAGCAACAGGATATAATGGAACACCGCCTGGAATCAAAAATTGTTTTGAGGGAGGATGTAAAAGATGTCAACTTCGAATGGAGGGGAAAATCGAATCAGGGGCATCGTTAGATAGATGTCTTTGCAACCATGCAGAAGCTAACGCCATCATGCACTGTGCAATTTTGGGAATTGAGGCAGGAATCGAAGGTGCAATCCTATACACAACATTTGTCCCATGTCTAGAGTGTACTAAAATGGCAATAACCATAGGCATCAGGAAATTTGTTTGTCTCGATGCATATCCTGAAACAGATTATGATTTGTTAAAAGAAGCAGGAGTAGAAGTGATACATCTAGATAAAAATAAAATTACGAGATGGGCAAAAGAACTAGTAGGACAATACGAGAATTCTGTGTGAGAAAATGCAAGTAAACACAGGAGAAAGTAAAAGAATTGAATCAATGGCGCCATCAATGCTGGTGTCAGCTACATACGACAATATTTTAAAATCAGTCGTGTTAAAATTTTATGAACCAAAATCCAAAGAATTGATTTTATGGCATGATGAAACAGGACATAAGCCATATTGTTATTCAAGACTGTCACCAGATGAATTAGATTTTCTTCAAGAAAGAGCAGACGTACTTGAAATTAAACAAGTCAAAAAATATGATTTACTAAAGGACGAAGAGATTGAATTATCACAAATAATTGTAGATAACCCACTGTCAATAGGAGGAAATTTTGGGGAGAGTATCAAAAATCAAATCGAAACGTGGGAATCAGATCTCAAGTATTATGAAAATTATCTCTACGATAGAGGATTAATAGTTGGAAGATATTACGAAGTGAAAAATGGGAAAATAGAACCATATGATTTAGAAATTTCTGACGAAGTTAAACTTGCACTAAAAAGTTTGTTGTGGGATAAAGTCGACAGCGAAAGCATGGTAGATGCTGAAGAATTTAAAATATTTATTTCAGAATGGGCGGATTTACTAAATCAGCCAATTCCAAGAATAAAAAGACTCAGTGTAGATATTGAAGTTGAAGCAGTGATTGGGAGAATACCAGATCCAAAACTAGCAGAAAAAAAAGTTACAGCCGTAGGACTGAAAGGATCTGATGGATTTGATCAAATTTTTGTGCTTAAAACAGAAGGAACAGATGAAGGAACAAATGAATTAGAGCCAAACATCAACATAAAATTTTACGATTTAGCAGATGAGAAAAAAATGATAGAGGACGCATTTCAAATAATCAAAACATTTCCATTTGTTCTGACATACAATGGGGATGAATTTGATTTACCATATCTTTACAACAGAGCAGAAAGACTAGGAATAAAAAATTCAGAAAACCCATTTTACATGATGAGGGATTCTGCAACACTCAAAGAAGGAGTTCATTTAGACTTGTACAAAGTTCTTTCAAATAGATCATTTCAAATTTATGCTTTCAGTCAAAAATATACAGATTTTTCTCTGAATAGTGTTTCAAAAGCACTACTAGGAAAAGAAAAAATAGACTATGGGTTAGAATTTCATGAATTATCATTATACCAAACTGCAAATTATTGTTACAATGATGCACTACTAACATACGAACTTACCAGTTTCAACAAAGATTTGTTAATGGATTTGCTGGTAATCATTGCAAGGATTGGAAGACTTCCAATCGACGATGTTGCAAGATTAGGAGTATCACAGTGGATTAGAAGTTTGTTATATTATGAGCATAGACGAAGAAATTGCCTGATTCCAAAACGTGAAGAGTTGCAAAGAAGATCAGAGGGAGTCATGTCAGATGCGGTGATTAAAGATAAAAAATACAGAGGAGGTCTAGTCGTAGAACCAAAAGAAGGAATTCATTTTGATGTAGTTGTAATGGACTTTGCAAGTCTGTATCCGAGTATCATTAAAGTTAGAAATCTATCATACGAAACAGTAAGATGCACTCATGAAGAATGTAAAAAAAATACAATACCCGGAACCAATCATTGGGCATGTACAAAGAAAAACGGCCTAACATCGCTAATTATCGGATCATTGCGAGATTTGAGAGTAAATTACTACAAAAGCCTATCAAAAAAAGAAACACTAACTGACGATCAAAGACAGCAATACACAGTAGTCAGTCAAGCACTTAAAGTGATTCTAAATGCCAGTTATGGGGTAATGGGAGCTGAAATATTCCCATTGTATTTCCTACCAGTCGCAGAAGCAACAACAGCAATAGGGAGATTTACTATTTTAGAGACAATTAAAAAATGTGAAGAAACTGGAATTGAAGTCCTGTATGGAGATACAGATTCATTATTTTTGAAAAAACCAACTCAAGAGCAAATTAAGATTGTAATAGAGCAAGCAAAAAAAGACCACGGGGTAGATTTAGAAATTGATAAGACATACAGGTATTGTGTACTTTCCAATAGAAAGAAAAACTATCTAGGGGTAACAAAGTCAGGCAAAGTAGACGTTAAAGGATTAACAGGTAAAAAATCACATACACCGGCATTTATCAAAAATTTATTTTATGAATTAGTAGACATATTATCCAAAGTTCAAACAATGGAAGACTTTGTTAAAGCAAAAATAGACATTGCAGAAAAAATTTCAATGTGTGGAAAAAAAGTAGAAGCCAAAGAAATTCCATTAGAGGATTTGACATTCAATGTAATGCTTAGCAAAGCACCTTCAGAATATGTAAAAACAATCCCCCAACACATCAGGGCAGCAAAACAACTAGAATCAATCAGAGAAGTAAAGAAAGGAGATAAAATTTCATTTATAAAAATTCTAAACAAACCAGGAGTAAAACCATTAGAGTTGGCAAAAAAAGAAGAGATTGATTCTAAAAAATACATGGAATTTATGGAGGCAACATTGGAACAAATCACATCTTCAATGGATTTAGATTTTGATACAATGTTAGGAAAACCAAAACAAACAGGATTAGATGAATTCTTTTGGAGTTGATGTAAATCATGGAAGTTGACGGAACACTTTTGGCAATATTAGGTATTTCAGCCGGAGTTTTGATTCTCACCGGATGGGTAGAGCAGATTTACAAAGGATATAAAACAAAGAGGCTAAATGACGTTTCAAAATTTTTAATGATCTTCATAGCTGCAGGATCAATCCTGTGGTTGATTTATGGAATCATCGTATCAGATGTATTCATTATAGGCACAAATTTGGCAGGGTTAACTTTAATGATAATTGTATCTACAATGAAAAAACGATATGACAATTTATCAAAAATAAAAGAATCTTAATCAAGGATTAAATACAATATAAAAAGTTCAAAGAAAGATGTTTGTAATTAATTGTAAAAACTATGAAGAAATTGCAGGAGAGAACATCATCAAATTTGTAAAAATAGCAGAAAAGGTTTCTAAAAAATATAAAATAAAAATAGCAATCTCACCACCGCAGCACCTCATAGGAGTAGTGGCAAATAGTACAATTCCAATTTTAGCTCAACATATCGATAATTCTAAAGTTGGGAGTACAACAGGGTTTGTAATTCCAGAATTACTAAAAAAATCAAAAGTGAAAGGATCATTGATCAATCACAGTGAACATAGAATCTCAAGTAAAGAAATTGAAAAATTGGTTTTAAAATTAAAAGAACTAAAAATGATATCCATTTTATGTGTAAAAGATATCGCAGAAGTAAAAAAATATGTAAAATTAAATCCAGATTATATTGCAATTGAGCCACCAGAATTAATTGGATCAGGTAAAGCAGTATCTAAAGAAAAGCCAGAATTAATTGCAAAAGCTGCAAGTATTGTAAATAATTCAAAAAATAAAACAAAATTACTTTGTGGTGCAGGAATTGTATCAGGTGAAGATGTAGCAAAAGCAATAGAGTTAGGATCAAAAGGCATCTTAGTTGCTAGTGGAATTATTAAGGCAAAAGATTGGAATAAAATAATTTCTGAATTTGCCAAGGGATTAGTTTAAAAAGCCAAAAAATTTACAAATTTTTGCATGGTAAAAACTAAATCAGTTTATGCATTTGAAGAAGCAGATAGTAAGAACAGGATGCTTCTAGGCGGTAAAGGTGCAGGGTTAAGTGAAATGACTCGGTTAAAACTGCCAGTACCTCCAGGATTTATCATCACAACTGAAGTTTGTAACAAGTATTATGAAAACAATAGAAAACTTCCAAAAGATGTGATGCCAGCAGTTATGAAAAACATAGCAATAATGGAAAAAAAGACAGGTAAAAAATGGAATTCAGTGAATAACCCGTTACTAGTTTCAGTTCGTTCCGGTGCAGCCATTTCAATGCCAGGAATGATGGACACTATTTTGAATTTGGGATTAAATGAGAAAACAGTGGAAGGATTTGCAGAACAGACAAAAAATCCACGATTTTCATGGGATTCGTATAGAAGATTTATTCAATTATTTGGAAAAGTTGTATTTGGAGTTAATGATGAAAAATTTGAGCACGTATTAGACTCTGCAAAAGCCAAACAAGGTGTTACAGATGATAGTAAATTAAACGTAGAATCATTAAAGATAATTGTATCAGAATATAAAAAAATATGTGAAGAACACACAAAAAGAAAATTCCCAGATACACCAGATGAGCAATTAGTGTTATCCATAGAGGCCGTTTTTAAAAGCTGGATGGGAGAAAGAGCAATTGTTTATCGTGAAAAAAACAACATTACAAAAGATATTGCAAATGGAACTGCAGTTAATGTAGTTACAATGGTATTTGGAAATATGGGAGATGACAGTGCAACAGGGGTCGTATTTACAAGAAATGGTCATGATGGTAAAAAAGAGATGGAAGGAGAATATCTAATCAATGCACAAGGAGAAGATGTTGTAGCAGGAGTCAGAACTGGAATGAGTATCGAACTATTAGAAAACGACATGCCAAAATCACATAAAGAATTAAGTAATGCATGTGAAAAATTAGAAAGACATTTCAGAGAACCACAAGATATTGAATTCACTATTGAGCAAGGGAAATTCTACTTGTTGCAAACAAGAACTGCAAAGATGAGTGCAAGTGCACTTGTAAAAACATCAGTAGACATGGTAAAAGAAAGATTAATTGATAAAAATAGAGCACTTACAAGAATCCCAGCTCAACAATTAGAAGCACTACTCCATAGAACAATGGATGAATCAGAAATTAAAAATTATAAACAATTAGCAAAGGGAATTGCAGCATCGCCAGGAGCTGCAAGTGGAATTGTAGTCTTTGATGTTAAAAAAGCAATAGAGTTAGGAGAAACAGGAAATAAAGTAATTTTAGTTAGAAAAGAAACAAAACCAGAAGACGTTCCTGCATTCTTTTCATCAGAGGGGATTTTGACTAGTTTGGGAGGAAAATCATCTCATGCAGCAATAGTATCAAGAGGAATGGGAAAACCATGCATAGTAGGATGTTCAGAATTAAAAATAGATTATGATAACAACACATGTACTGCAAACGGAATTACCGTCAGAGGAGGAGAAACAATAACCATTGATGGAAGTGTTGGAACTGTCTTTATCGGAGACATTCCAACTGTAGAGCCAAAAGTGACAAAAGACTTTGAACAAATCTTAGAATGGGCACAGAAAACAAAAACGCTCGGAATTAGAGCAAACGCAGATACACCCGAAGGAGCAATTCTTGCAAGGAAGTTTGGAGGCCAAGGAATTGGATTATGCAGAACAGAAAGAATGTTCAACGGAAGTGATAGAATCAATTTGTTTGTTGAAATGATTATGGCTGAAAATATTGAAGAACGAAGTAAAATTTTAAACAAATTAGGGGAATTACAAAAAAGTGACTTTATTGAAATACTAAAAGCAATGGAAGGGTATGAAGTTACAATTAGACTATTAGATCCTCCACTACATGAATTTCTACCCAATCCGGAAGAACTGGTAGAAAAAATTCAAAAAATGGAAGCAAGTGGAGATACAAATGAAATTAATAAAATGAAAATTATTTTGAAAAGAGCTAGAGAATTAGCAGAAATTAATCCAATGATGGGGCATAGAGGAGTCAGAGTAGGAATCACATATCCAGAAATTTATGAAATGCAAATCAGAGCTGTATTTGAGGCACTAGTGGAACTAACAAAAAATAATGTCAAGGCCCACCCTCAAATCATGATCCCACAAATTAGCAGCATAGCAGAATTAAATCACATCAAGAAAATTTATGATAGAATCAAAAAAGAAACAGAAGCCCAACACAAAATGAAATTGAATATTAATTTTGGAACAATGATAGAAGTAGTAAGAGCAGCACTAACTGCAAATGAACTTGCAACTACAGCAGAATTCTTTAGTTTTGGCACTAATGACTTGACTCAAGGAACATTTAGTTTTAGTCGAGAAGATGTGGAAGGAAAATTCCTTCCAGAATATATGGAAAAAGAACTCTTAGAGAGGAATCCATTCCAATCAATTGACGTAAACGGAGTAGGCAGTTTGATAAAAATTGGTCTTGCTGCAGGACGGGCATTACGACCAAACATGGAAGTCGGAATATGTGGAGAGCATGGAGGAGATCCAAGTTCTATCAAATTCTGTCACGATGCAGGATTAAGTTATGTGAGTGCATCACCACATAGAATCCCTATCGCAATAATTGCAGCAGCACAAGCAGCAATTGAACAATCATTGAAATTAAAGTCAAAACCAAAGTCAAAACCAAAGTCAAAACCAAAGTCAAAACCAAAGTCAAAACCAAAGTCAAAACCAAAGTCAAAACCAAAGTCAAAACCAAAGTCAAAACCAAAGTCAAAACCAAAGTCAAAACCAAAGTCA